>NZ_JIAF01000004.1:665396-998095 GCF_000688375.1 Prevotella sp. HUN102
TTTATATTCACTATATTCTTTGCCTCATAGCTGTTTTCTTCCATAGCAGCCTTTGAATCCATCAAATAGAGTGCCCCCTTTTCTCCATATCCTTTGGCAGGTGTGTAGTTAGGTAGCGAATTGACAAGCACCGTCATTTGCTCTCCTTTTATCTTATTGCCCATACAAGCCAGTTCTTTGAGCATCGTGTTGTTGCTCATATTTAGGGCTGTCAGCATATTATATCCACAGAGAAGTTTTGTAAGCCGCGTGCAGTTTGCCGTGTTGAGTTCTGGCAATCTGTTGCTGCTGCAATCCAATTCCATCAGCATCGGATTCTTGCTAATGTCCAAGACGGTGAAAGCATTGTTGTTGCAATGGAAATACATCAGGCGGAGCTGATTGTTCACGTTGATTTCCGAGAGGTTATTTTCGTTGCAATACAGGAACATTATGGATTTGTTTTCTTTTATATCCAAGGCTGAAAGTCTGTTCTTATTGCAGTTCAAGATTGAAAGCGAGGGATTTTCTGTCAGATTCAGTTCGCTGATTTCATTATCATTGCAGTCCAGATATCTCAGCTCTTTGTTGGTGCTCACGTCCAGTATTGCTATCTTGTTGTTGTAGCAGTCCAGTCGTTGCAGCAATGGATTGTTTGTTATGTCAAGTTCTGTAAGATTATTTTGGTGGCAATAAAGAGCATTCAGCTTTTTGTTTTTACTTATATCAAGGGTGTTAAGTGGGTTCTTGTAGCATTTCAGGGACTGCAATTCCGTAAGAGATTCAAGTTTCAAAGATGTCAGTTCGTTGCCATAGCAATAGATATGCTTTAGTTTTGGAAGATTGTCGAGTGTCAGCAGCGAAATCTTGTTCTCACTGCAGTCTATGCTTTCAAGCTCGGTTTTGTCTTTTAGGACTAATGAAGTGAGACCGTTCTCGGCACAACTTATTTTAGACAACTTCGGGTTCGCGCTTAAATCAAGTTCTTTTATCGAATTTTTCGCACAATACAAGTGTTTCAGGTTCGGATTGTTGCTTAGGTTTAGTTCCTTAATCTCGTTGAGCTGGCAAATCAAATTCTTCAGTAAGGGGTTTTTGCTGACATCAATTGCAGTTATTCCCGATTTTGTACAGTCGAGTTCTGTAAGATTACCGGTCAGCGTAATGGTTGGTTTGGTTATTTTAAACGTGTTGCGGTCGAAGCTGCTTGAGCTTGGAGTGCCCTCCAGACCGTCTACGGTCAATGCGCCGTTATAGACCAGAATAAGTTTTATTTCTTCTCCAATCTTCTTGTTTGTGGTCAGCGTGATGGTGTTCTGAGCAAATAGATTTAAAGGGAAGAGCATAAGAATCAAGGCTAATGAGCCGATGGGATTGTGAATAAGCTTTTTCATTTAATTGGGTTTTAATAGTTGATTATATGGATTGCAAAGCCCAATAACGGGCTTTCAGGTGCAAAAGTATATAATGGTTAATGTTTGCACAATAACCATTTATTGGTATTTTCGTGGGAAATGAAAAAGATTTTGCTGTTTTAAATAAGAATACCAACCGATGGTAATCATTTTACCATCGGTTGGTAATCGGTTTACCATCGGTTGGTAATTGGTTTACCATCGGTTGGTAATTGGTTTACCATCGGCTGGTAATCGGTTTACCATCGGTTGGTAATTATTTTACCATCAGTTGGTAATTTTTTGTTTTACGGTACAATGTTATTTTTTTGCCTCTTGAATAACGTTCAAATCTGCATCCAATCGGGTGTTTTCTTTCATAGAATCGTAGATGTCGAAGAAGTCATTGTAGGCTACAATGATATGGTTTATCATACCGTAGAGCAGCTCGTTCTTCAGATTGATGATGCCGTATTTGCCGTCTTTCTTTATTACAATCTTGTCGCCACAGGTTATCCAGAGGCGATCTTCATACATAATGGGGATGATTATTTTGTCGTTGGCATCCACAAGTCCGTACAGATTGTTGAGCTTTACGCAGAAATAAGGATGATGAAATTGACTGAAGACGTCCTGATATTTATAGGGAAACATCATTTTCTTCGTGTCGTTGCTGATCAGTGTGGTTTTGCCGTCTTTTTTGATGGCGGTGTATAAATCGCTGGTATGGTATTCGTCGAAGGTGTAATCATTGATGAATTTCTTTGTTTCGTAGTCGTAGAACCGTTTTCCGGTTTCGGTTTCTACTGCCAGACAGCCAACAATGGAGGTTGCCCGAATGGATTTATACTGGAAAGGCAGAATCACGTTGTTGTAAATATCGATGGTTCCGTAGTTATTTCCCTTGCAGGCAATGAGCCAAGGGGTTGTTCCAAAGCGATAACCAATGTCCCGACATACAAGTTTTGTGTATTGGGGCTTCATAAACACCTTTCCTTCTTCGTCGAGCAATCCGCAGAGCGTGTCTTTCCTGAAGATGTAAAAATCCTTGGAACGGATGCCGTCGGTTTCCAGTACAAATTTATGAAGGATGGTTATGCCGTCCGAAACGAAATGCTTGAAGGACAGCAGATAGTCTGTGCCGTCGTCTTTTACGAGTTCCAACTTATAGAAATTTCCTTTTATTTCGTTGTATATGGGTTGGGCGAGGTATTCTCCACGTTCGTTGCAGAGACCGTATTTGCCGTTTTTGCGAACGTACAGGCGTGCCTTGTCCGACCATTCGTAGCCTTTATTCTCGATTTCATCGAAGATTGTATCGAGGATTTTCCTGCCATCCGTGTTGAAAACGCCTTTCTTACCATCCTTTTCAATGAGGAAGAGATAGCCGGAGAGTTGTTCGATACGGTCGTATTCAATCGGAATGACGACTTTACCGTCTCTGTCGTAGAGTCCTTGCCTGCCGTCTTTCCGGATGTAATACCATTCTCTATTCTTGAACACAATGCTGTCTGCATTGTCTATCAGGAGCGAATCGGGATGTTTCCAGAGCTGATATTTGCCGTTCGGGGCTTTTTTGATGGTGTTGTCTATCCTCGCAACGGCTATTGCCACTCTGTATTCCTGTGCGCAGAGAGGACTGATGGGAGCCGAAATGAGGCAGAATAAGAGGAAAAGATACTTGTGCATAGCGTGTGAAATAATGTTTCTTGTAAGTGGAATCAACTGTTTGCTCGAAAAGATAAAATCCCCTCTATGCGGAAAGATAGAGGGGATTTGCATTATTGGTTTAGAAGAACTTTGTTTCCTTGCCGAGAATGTCTGTGAGGAGAAGGTTTGTCAGACGGCTTGTGCCGAGACGGAACCAGTAGTTGTCGAGCCACTTTTCGCCGAGGATTTCCTTGTAGATGGTGTAGAAAATCACTGCGTCCATCACGGTGTTGATGCCGCCGGCAGGCTTCAGGCCGACCTGAATGCCGGTCTTGTCGTAAAATTCCTTGATGGCCTGACACATTACGTAGACAGATTCGGGCGTTGCGCTTACCTTTTCCTTGCCGGTGCTGGTCTTGATGTATTCCGCGCCTGCAAACATAGAGAGGAGGGCAGCCGTCTTGATGTTCTTAGCGTTCTTCAAGTCGCCGGTTTCGAGGATAACCTTCATCGGGATTTCGCCACAGGTCTGCTTCAGTTCGCTGATGGTGTCGCACACTTCTTCGTAGTCGCCTGAGAGGAACTTGCCTACCGGCAGCACGATATCAATCTGTGTGGCACCGTCCTTGATTGCCAGAGCTGTCTCAATAGTCTTTACTTCGAGGAATGTCTGCGAAGAAGGGAATGCACCCGTAACGTTTGTAATGTCCACGCCGTCTACTTCGAGGCTGTCGGCAACGAGCTTTGTGAAGCAAGGATATACGCAGATTGCGCCCACGTGAGGGAGGTTGGGGTATTCGTGTGCAAACTTGTTTACCTTCTCTGTCATTGCCAATACCTCTTCCTCTGTGTCGGTGGTCTGCAAAGTGGTAAGCTCAACGCTGCCGAGGAGGAATTGCTTCACTTCCATAGTGTCGTTCTCTGCCACCTTTTCAGCGATGATTTTCTTGACAGCTTCCTTTACTTCCTCGTCTGTAATCTCGAGGTTGTAGTTCTTCAGCATTTCGTCGTACTTGCTGTTGTTTACGATTTTACCATTGTTTGTTTCCATAACTTAATTTATTATTAGTGATTTAAATGTTTGTGTTCTCTTTAATTAGTTCCCCTTTTCGTATCATCTGGAGGAAGAATAGGGTAAAGGCAATACCGATGATTACCGATATTACCGATGCTTCTGCACCGAAACTGCCACCGGTGATGAGTTCGTGACCCGTGATTTCGGGCGTTATTATGCTGCTGCCGCTGTCTGTTCCCGATACCTCGAAACCGAAAACGTTGCCCTGCAAATAGTTCCAAGCCCAGTGAATGCCGATGGGCATCCATAGATTGTTGCACCATTTGTAGATCGTTCCGAATAAAAGGCCTGCCTCGATGGATATGGCAAATGCCGACCAGAGCGTTGCATTGTCGTTCGTGATGTGTACGAATCCGAACAGAAGGGCTGAGATAATCAGGGCTTTGACAAATCCCCATTTCCTATCCATCATTCGGAACAGGATGCCGCGAAACATAATCTCTTCGCAAACGGCGACGCCAAAGAAGAAAACGAAGTTCTTGAGTTGTTCGCCTGCGTTGAAATCGGTTGTTTTTATGCTGTAAGCACCGAGCAGCATCATAATTCCTACGACTGTTATGAAGTATATGCTGCCTGTTGCGAGCCCTTGAATCGTGTCCGGCAATAGCTTGCGCAGGCTCAGTTCGCTGCATTTACGCTTCTCTGTGAGCTTTATCCAGCCCACATAGGCGAGTGTAACGAGGATTATGAATACAAGCATGAAGGCGGCACTTACGGCAGCATCGATTTCAAGCAGGGATGGCGAGAGTGCAATTCCATAGAGAAAGCCGAACAGAAGAAATCCTCCTATCAGCTTGAAGAGCCATATCCATTGGTCGTCGGAGATTTTAATTCTCATAATCGTTAATTTAAATTCCAATAACAGGTCATTTATTTTGCCGTCAGCTTGTCGTTGTTTCTGTGCCTGTCCTTGTCTCTGCTCGTCTTCTTTTCGAAGCTCTTGCGCAATTCTTCGGTCAAATCTACGCCGGTTTGGTTGGCAAGACACATCAGTACCCATAAAACATCGGCCATTTCTTCGCCGATATTGGGCTTTTCCCCCTTCTTGAAGCTCTGGTCGCCGTAGGTTCGGGCCATCACTCTTGCCAGTTCGCCCACTTCTTCCGTAAGGCAAGCCATATTGGTAAGCTCGCTGAAGTAGCGGACGCCGTATTGATGAATCCAGTCGTCCACCATCTTTTGTGCTTCCTGTATTGTCATAGTCTTACAACATTTTAGGATTTAAAGATTGCGAAAGCGAATCCGGTTAATATCAGCAGCATATATAGAACGTATGTTATGTTTTCTGTCTTTGTATTTCCCTTCCAGTTGATTATATTTGCCACTAAGGCAATTATAATGACGGCTATAAATACAATGGCTGTCGCCTGAATCAGATGTTCATATCCTTCTGTATGTCTTGAAATGATATTCAGAATAATGAACGAAAGGACAGATATGTGCTGTGCATTCTGTATATTTTTCTTGTGCTTGGATATAAGTTGTTTCAGTTTCATATTATGCTCTTGATGTTTGAAGGTTTTCAGTTCGCTGTATTCGATGGGGTATCACTCTTTATTCTTCGTGTCCATACAGATGGTTACAGGACCGTCGTTGAGCAGTTCCACCTTCATATCAGCACCAAATTCGCCTTCCCCCACGGTTTTTCCCAATGCTTGGCTTAGTTCCTTGCAGAACTTGTTGTATAGTGGGATGGAGATTTCGTGCCTTGCAGCGCGAAGATAGCTTGGACGGTTGCCTTTCTTGTAGCTTGCCATCAGCGTGAACTGGGAAACAACGAGTATCTCTCCGTCCACTTCCATTATGCTCTTGTTCATCACTCCCTGTTCGTCATCGAATACACGTAGGCCGATGACTTTATTAACAAGCCAAGAAATATCCTCTTCATTGTCGTCTTCGCCGATGCCTAAGAGGATAAGATAACCCTGTTGGATGGCAGATTTCACGTTGCCATTGATGGTTACGGATGCGTGCTTCACACGCTGGATAACGATTCTCATATCGCAAATATACTATTTTTATTTCATTTAACCCTCCGTAGAGTGGAAATAATTGAAGAGTAAAGTAGCTTTCGCATTGCCTAATACTTCTGTAAGCGATTGAATATCAGCTTCTTTTATCTTTTTTACGCTCTTAAATTGCTTCAACAATGCTTCCCTGCTTTTCGTTCCAATACCTTTAATATCGTCTAATTCGCTGTGTAACTGATGTTTAGAGCGTTTGTTGCGATGGAAGGATATAGCATATCTATGTACTTCGTCCTGTATATTGGTAAGGATTTTGAAGAGTTCGGAGTTGGTTTTTATGCCGATTGTCTGGGGAGGAAAGCCGTAGAGCAGCTCGTTTGTCCTGTGACGGTTGTCCTTTGCAAGTCCGGCGATGGGTATATTCAGGTGGAGTTCGTCCTCGATAACCTCTCTTACCACTTCCATCTGCCCTTTACCACCGTCGGTAATAATGAGGTCGGGTAGCGATTCCTTTTCCTCTATCATCCGAGAGTAGCGACGGCGCACCACTTCCTGCATAGAAGTGTAGTCGTCTGGTCCGACAACTGTCTTGATATTGTACTTTCTGTAATCCTTCTTAGAGGGTTTCATTGCTTTGTAGACCACGCATCCTGCAACGGCATCGGTACCGGAAATGTTTGAATTATCGAAGCATTCGATTTGATAGGGTAGCTTAGGCAGTTTCAGAGCTTCCTGAAGTTCTTTCATCAGTCTCGTTTGTTTCTGCTCGGGATTCAGCTTTTCGGCTTGTTTTAATCGGTCGAATTTGTATTGCTTGGCGTTCATTTCCGAAAGCTCCAGCAAATGTTTCTTGTCTCCTCGCTGTGGAATGAAGAACTCGGCATCCTTTATTTTAAAGTCCAATTCAAAGGGAACGATAATCTCTTTTGCCTTGCTGTTGAATCGTTGGCGTATATCTGGAATGGCTTCGTTGAGAAGTTCTGCGTCGCTTTCATCGAGTTTTCGCTTGTATTCAAAGGTAAAACTCTGGTTGATGGCACCATTTGTAACGTGGATATAATTGATGAATGCGTTTTTTCTGAACTCATCATTCACGATAGTAAACACATCAACGTCGTTGATCGTATAGCTCACTATCTCGCTTTTGGCTGCAAAATTCTCCAGAGCAATGTATCTTTGCTTGTAGGCTTCAGCCTCTTCAAAACGTAATTCTTCTGCGCATTTTTCCATTTGTGCCCGAAGAATCCTTTGCACCTCACGTGTGTTGCCCTTTAGAATCTGCTTTGCCTGATTGATGTTTTGCTGATAATCTTCATAGCTTTGCTTTCCAATGCAGGGTGCTCCACAATTCTTCAGGTGATATTCAAGACAAGGTTTGTACTTATTTTGCTCAATACCTTCTTTTGTTATCGGGAATCTACACGTGCGAGGCTTGTACACTTTCTTTATAATATCAAGAATAGCGTACATACTGCTTATGTGGCTATAAGGGCCGAAAAATGTTCCGTAGCGTTTGTTTATGTTGCGTGTGTTGAATATTCGTGGGAAATATTCGTTCGTAACACAGATACTCGGGTACGTTTTTCCGTCTTTCAGCAGCACATTGTATTTCGGCTGATATTGCTTTATCAGTTGATTCTCTATCAGCAATGCGTCTTCTTCCGAATTGACCACGGTATAAGTGATATCGTGAATTTTGGAAACGAGTACCTTTGTCTTGAATCTGTCCACCTCTTTGTGGAAATAAGAAGAAACACGATTCTTTAGATTCTTTGCCTTTCCCACATAAATGATGGTATGCTCTTCGTCATAGTACTGGTACGTTCCCGGTTTCTCAGGAAGTGTCTGTACTATGCCTTTAAGATACTCTAAGCGTTTAAAGTTTTCTTCTTTGTTCATTTTCTGTAACTCCTTTGTTTAAAGAGGTTTTGAAACGTTTTGTTTCACGTGGAACGTTAATGCTTTTGTTGTTCCTGTTTCACAATGTTGTATTCCAAGACAGACTTGATTGTGGACAAAAGAGATGTTTGTTGCAATCTTGTCAGATCCTTTTCGGAAGATAGACGGGTGGAGAATGAAATCTGCTTTTGCAACTAAAAACCGAAAGACGGGCGTTGTGTGTCTTTCGGTTTTTGTTGGTTCATTCTTTATTGTGCTCACGTTTCTTTTTTAATAAATGATAAGCACTTTTCATTTCTGACAGAGTGGGAGCGTATTAGAACTCCAAAAGAGATGAAATTTCAACGTCCTTGTCGAAACTGTCTCGGCAGTTCGGAAACTCGCTGCGCAATTCTATGATGAAATTGCAGTAGACTTTCTTAGGATTGAACTTTTTAACGAGGCTGCAAGCAGCTTTCATCGTACCACCGGTAGCAAGCAAATCGTCGTGAAGGAGGATAATATCGTCTTCCGTAATTGCGTCCTTGTGGATTTCAATCGTGTCGATGCCGTATTCCTTTGCGTAGCTTTCTTGAACTGTTTCGCAAGGGAGCTTTCCCGGTTTGCGACAGAGAACGATGCCTGCACCTAATTTTAAAGCCAAGGCAGACGACATTACGAAGCCGCGGCTTTCGATTCCCACAATCTTTGTAATTCCTTTGTCCTTGTAAAGTTCATACATTTCGTCTGTAATCTCTTGCAATGCTTCCGGAGATTTGAAGAGAGTGGTTACGTCTCGGAAATTAACGCCCGGGATTGGCCAATCAGGAATACACCTAAGATTGTCAAGTAGAATTTTACTGTTCATATTCAGGTAGTTATATTTTATTGTTTTATTATTTGTTTCACGTGAAACGGAGGGTGTTTTAATGTGAGATGGGAAACGTTAGATATGAAATGGGAGATGTGGGGTGGGAAATGTGATAATGTTTGTTTGCGAAAAGAAATCTTGTTTTCGGAGAAATTAAGACTGCTTTCATTTCTTTATCTTCCCATCAATACCAAAAGCACATTAATGTCGCTCGGACTTACGCCCGGAATGCGGCTTGCCTGAGCGAGCGTTTCGGGTTGAATGCGCTCGAGTTTCTGCCGACATTCGGTGGAGAGGTCGTGGATTTCGCTGTAATTGAAGTGTCCTTTTATTTTAATATCTTCAAGACGGCGCATCTTTTCTGCGAAAACCCGTTCCCGCTCAATATATCCCTTGTATTTCATCTTGGTCTCGGCAGCTTCTGAAATCTCTTCCTTGCGGTTCGGAGACTGTTCTATTATTTCCTTTAAATTGGGCAGATGCTCTGCCAAACCATCGAAGCCTACTCCCGGACGTGCTATCAAATCTGCTATCTTGACGGTTCCTTGAAGTGGAGAACTGCCGATGGAATCCAGATAACCGTTTATTTCGTTTGGTTTCACAGCCGTTTCTTCACAATAGGAAATGATTCTGTTGATGTGTTCTTTCTTCTGAATCCACCAATCATATCGGTCGCGTTTGGCAATTCCCAACTCGTATGCCTTCTCCGTAAGTCGGGCATCGGCATCGTCCTGACGCAGAAGAATGCGGTATTCGGCACGAGAAGTAAACATACGATAGGGTTCATCGACTCCCTTTGTAGTGAGATCGTCGATGAGAACGCCGATATAGCTTTCGTCGCGCTTCATTACGAACGGCTCATTTCCCGCACAGAGCAGAGCTGCATTGACGCCGGCTACCAAGCCTTGACCACCTGCTTCCTCGTAGCCGGTAGTGCCATTTACCTGTCCTGCAAAGAACAAACCCTCGATAATCTTTGATTCCAACGAGGGTTTTAGCTGCGTTGGGTCGAAGTAATCGTATTCGATGGCATATCCGGGACGATAGATTTTCGCATCACGGAGTGCCGGAACCCGATGGATAGCCTCCAACTGAATCTCCCAAGGCATACTCGATGAAAAGCCGTTGAGATACATTTCGTTTGTATCCACGCCTTCAGGCTCAAGGAAGAGTGGGTGGGAGTTCTTGTCGGGAAAGGTTACGAGCTTTGTCTCTATCGAAGGACAATAGCGTGGCCCTGTGCTTTGAATCTGTCCATTGAACAGAGGAGACTCAGCAACGCCGGCACGGAGTATCTCGTGTGCCTCTTCGTTGGTGCTGCAAGTCCAGCACGGAAGTTGCGGAAGTTCCCTGTGCCGGTCGAGATAAGAGAACTGATGATAGTCCGTTTCGCCCGGTTGTGCTTCCATATCCTCAAAGTGTACAGAACGCTTGTCGATGCGTACCGGTGTACCCGTCTTCATTCTGGAACTCGTTATGCCCCAGTGGGTTATGCTTTCTGTGAAGTTCTTTACGGCAGGTTCCGAACATCGGCCACCCTCCACTTGTCTGCGCCCGATGTGCATCAGTCCGTTGAGGAATGTTCCGGCAGTTACAACCACCGTCCTTGCATATATTTCAATACCCCATATCGTTCTGACACCCAGTGCTTTATTGTCTTTTACGAGCAATTCGTCGGCTTGATCCTGAAAGATGTCAAGGTTGTCGGTATGGTCGAGCGTGCGTTTCCATTCGCTGATGAACTTTTCACGGTCGCATTGCGCACGCGGACTCCATACGGCAGGACCTTTTGAACGGTTGAGCATACGGAACTGGATAGCCGTGGCGTCGGTAATCAGTCCCATCTGACCACCGAGCGCATCTATTTCACGAACAATCTGCCCTTTGGCAATGCCTCCCACGGCAGGGTTGCAGCTCATTTGTGCAATCTTGTTCATATCCATTGTTACCAAACAGGTTTTCGCACCCATATTGGCTGCTGCCGTTGCTGCTTCGCAACCTGCGTGTCCGCCGCCTATGACAAGTACGTCATACTTGAATTTCATTCTCTTGCTTCCTATTTTTTGGCAAAAGTAAGAAATAAAATTGAATAATTGAAGCACATTGCCATATTAAGTAGGTGTTATGTTGTGAATTGGTGCAATATTCGGTGCATCCCCGTAAAGGATTTGCCTTATCCGTGTTCAGAGATATTGGGTTGCTGTATTCGTTTCATAGCTTTGAGACAACAGTTTCATAATTATGAGACAACTTTCTCAAAGCTATGAAACTAATACGGTGCTATAATAAAAGCAATGGAATGTCCAGTGAAATTCAAATAAATGATAGGATTTGAGGATAACAATGAACTGACGGGGACAAAAGGAATGAGGGATGGTAGAGGATGGAACGAAGGATTGTAGAGAGTGGAATGAGAGGTGGAGAGAGGACGGAATGAGGGGAAGGGAAACGGAAGGGGCGAGCGGGACAGGGCGTTCTACTGGTTTCTGATGTTGAGAATGTAGCCTTTCTTGTAGATAACGTCGATGGAGAGTTTCTCATCCGACTTTAGGGCGCGCCGCAGATGGGTTATCTGAACGTTCAGAGCGAGGGAATTGGCGTAGGAATCGTCGCCCCACGCAGCAAGAAGAATGTCTTCGCGCGGTACAATCCTGTTGGGCGAATCGCTCAGGAGCTTCAGTATCTCGGCTTGTCGTGAGGTCAGAATCACGCGTTCCTCCCTATACTGCAATTCGTTGAGTCCGTAACGGAATTCCGTATCGCCTATGCGCAGGCACTCTCCGTCGGCACCGGTCTCTTCGGGCTGCTTCATCTCGAATATCATATTCTTCATAAATTCACGACGGATGCCGTCGATGCGCTTCTGGATGATGATGGTTTTAATCTGATAGAGAGTGCAGATGGTAAGGACGATGAGGAGGAGTGTGCTCGCAATGAGCTGCCACATCATCGACTTTATTACGTTGGAGACAGGAATCGGGATGGAGAATGCAATGCCTTCGCCGAAGAGAGGATTGCTCCAGTACGCCACTTTCAGTTTTGTTTCCCATCCGATTTCCGTGCTGAACCGTGGTTCAAGGTTGTTTGCCTTCATCTTGACGTGCTTGAAATCCTGTATCTTCTGGCTTCCCTTTGCCGTGAGGAGCGAGTCGATTACCTTTGTCTGGAAAGATTTGAAGCTCGCAGCTTTGTATTTGTTGTAGATTTCGCCGGCAGCCGATGATGTCAGTCCGTTGCAGTTGAAGACCACCTTACCTTTCTCCGGCAGAAGATAAGTGAAGGTAGACGTGGAGGTGGGCTTGCGCTTCGAGCTGTAATCGTAGGATATGGTAGTGGTTACGTTCAGCGTGTCCTTTATCTTTTGTTCTCCGAGGTATTCGTAAACTTCCTTTATGCGCATTTCCTCTTCCGTTGCAAGACCTTTGGCGCAGATGTTCTTCAGTTCGTCTGCCATCGCATTGCTCGTGTAGAGATACTGGTTGTAGAGCCAGTAGGCTTGTCCTGCGAGCGTCAGGAGAATAGTGGCGATGGAAAGGAGGAATACCAGCTTTATTCGTTTGTCCATAGGTATATCTTTGGTTTACAATACAAAGATAATAAAATCTCCCGACGTGGTGCGTTGAATAATAAATGAATAATAAAAATCGCGACGGAAAAGAATATTTCTGTAATAAAAATCAGCGTTTTCATCGGGAATATACGGCTATCTTTGCCAGAGAAAACAATTTAATGACAAAGAGCTATGAAAAGAAATCTATTTGTATGGGTGCTTGCAATGACGGCAATGTTTGCAGAGGCACAGGGTGTAACTCTCATTACGGACGACGACAGGAAGCAGGGCGAGTTCATTGACCGTGTGAAGTACGAGATAGTCTATGATATGAACTCGGTTGTCAATCCGAATGCCGAGGCACGGGCTTCGTTCAACGAGCAGATGCTGCTGCAGATCGGCGATAAGTGCTCGGCCTTTTACAGCTATGCGAGCTATCAGGTGGACTCGCTGATAGCCGAACAGATGCGGAAAGGCGAAGACATCAATATTAATACCAGTTCGCAAGTGAGCTGGAAGGTGTATAGGAACTATCCCGCAATGGGCAGATCTGCCTATCTGGACAGGATAGCAAACGACCGTTACGTCGTGGAGGAGGAACTGGACGTGCCCCGATGGGAGATTGTTGCCGACAGCACGAGGCAGATACTCGGATATACGGCACACTTGGCCACGGCAAAGTATCGCGGACGGGTGTGGAACGCGTGGTATGCAGCCGACATTCCGCTCGACAACGGCCCGTGGAAGCTCCACGGATTGCCCGGATTGATACTCTCTGCCTATGATTCCAACCGCGAATTTACGTTCAATGCCGTGGGAATCAGGAATGTCAGGGAGGAAAAGATGATGGAGTACAAGGGCAGGGACTATGAGCCGATAGCACGGAAGTCGCTCAACAAGATATACAAACGTTACTATTTCGATGCCATCGGCTATACGCTGATGAGCTTTCCCTCCTCGTCGAATCGGACGATAACTATCAAGGACGAAAACGGAAACGAACTGAAACACTCTGCTCCACAGGACTACAACCTGATAGAATGGTAGGTGGGGGGAGAGCTTTCGCAGAGCATTCCCCCGAAAGGTTTAAGCCTGATGCAGAAAAGGCTTTAAACCTGTTCGGAAAAAGTTCGCCAGCTTTTTATCAAAAGCTCTTAATCTTTTCCAAGAAAGCTCTTAATCTTTTTCAAGAAAGCTCCTAAGCTTTTTCAAGAAAGCTCTTAAGCTTTTCGGAAAAAGGAATTTATCCTATAAAATCATTGCTCTATGAAACGATACATTATGCTGCTGCTTTCCTTTTGGACGTGCCTTGCAGTTCAGGCACAGACTTCCGTTTACGGAACGGTGGAGGACGGTACCGGAAAATCCGTTCCGGGTGCATCGGTAACGCTTCTCCGAGCCGGCAAGCCGCTGAAGTTTACGAAGACAGACGCCCGGGGAGCCTTCCGAATGAATATCGGGGAATTGCAAAAGGCCGATTCCTTGCAGATAGGCTGTATAGGATTTGCCAAGACGGTCGTGAAGCCGGCAGAGAAGGGAGCAACGAACGTGAAACTGGCGGCAAAGCCTTTCGAGCTGAACGAGGTAACGGTGCGTGGCGGAAGAATATTCGGAAGACAGGACACCACGGTTTACGACCTGACGCGGTTCGCCAACGAGCGCGACAATTCGCTGAAGGACGTGCTGAAGAAACTGCCCGGCGTAGAAGTGGCGTCGAACGGCGAGCTGACTGTGAACGGAAAATCGCTCAGCCGATTCACCGTGGAAGGATTGGACTTGACAGGCGGTCGATACAATCAGCTTGAGGAAAACATCAAGGCAAAGGATGTGAAGAATGCCGAAATCATCCATCACGATCAACCGGTAAAGGCTCTGGAGGGAAAGGTGCTCACGGACAACGTGGCGATGAACATCGTGCTGAAGGACGACGCACGCGACAAACTGCTGCCCACCGTCAGGCCGCATCTGCTCATCGGCAAGCCGGTCAGCGTGGGGGGTGCTGCCAATATCCTGCAAATAGGCAAGAATAGGCAATGGATGTACACCCTTGCCTACGACCGGACGGGGAAAGACCTGATGCAGGAAACGCACGCACTGGCGCATTATGGCGGAGGATTGCCCGCGGCAGGGCTGCCGTCGTGGCACGCCGCTCCCTCCGTCTATGCCCCGATAGCTGCCGAACGGCTCCGGTTCAACACCTCACAACGCTACGGAGCAAGCAGAATACAGAAGCTGCCGAACGACGGCGAACTGCGCTTCACGGCAAACTATCTGCGGACGGTGGAACGGCAGACAACAAAGAACGAATCAGTCTACGACCTCGGAGGTTCAACTCCCGTAATAACCACTCAGAATCAGCACCTCACCTTGCTGCACGACGATTTCTCAGCCGAGCTTGAGCACAAGATAAACACGGCTTCAACGTATGGGAAAGACCTGCTGAGCATCTCGGCAAGGCAGACCGACGCCCTGTCCGACCTTGGCGACACGCTCGCCCAACGCATCAGAACTCCCGAGCTGAACATCTCCGGGAGCCTGTACCGCCTTTACACGCTCGGCAAGGGACAGCTCTCCGTTCAGTCCGTAATGGATTACCACCATTCCGTTTCCGACCTTTATATTAACAACTTCAGGACACGTCTGCGCACAAACCTGTGGCATTCTGCCGTGTCCGTGGGATGGTTGCGCAAGCGGTTGTATCTTACGAGGCGATATTCCGGTGGGTTCGACCTCCGAAACCTGAACCTGTCGGGCAGCAGCGTGAAGCTCTCCGCCCATCTTTCCCCTTATTTCCAGTACGAACGGGGGAAGTTTCAGGCATCGCTCACGCCCCGTTTGGTGTGGGAACGATTCGTCCGCCAACGCTGTTCGTTCCTCCTTCCGCAGCCTTCCCTCTATCTGAAATGGAAGTCCGGACGGAGAAGCGAGTGGACGCTGGCAGCCAATTACGCCGAAGGGACAGGACAGATGGGCGAGTTTATCCTTGACAGCTATCGGCAGAACTACCGTACTTATTATACGG
This sequence comes from Prevotella sp. HUN102, assembly GCF_000688375.1. Classification (NCBI taxonomy): domain Bacteria; kingdom Pseudomonadati; phylum Bacteroidota; class Bacteroidia; order Bacteroidales; family Prevotellaceae; genus Prevotella; species Prevotella sp. HUN102. Next base: position 680,783 of record NZ_JIAF01000004.1, read on the forward strand.
GCGACGGACTGATTCGCCGGACGCGCAACCTCTTTTCCACCTTGGAGTATGTCTACAAGCGTCCCGTGAGCGAGTTCTTCTTCAATGCCGGTGCGACGGTGGGGCGCAGTTGGCAGAACATTATGATCGATTTACGGATTGCCGACGGCAGGTATTACCTTTCGCAGAGGGAGTGCAATGCGGAAAGCGACTATTGGCAGGCCGAGGCTTCGGTGTCGAAAGGACTTTCCGACCTGCACCTCAAGGCTCGTCTTAACGGCAGTTTCACGTATGGTAAAGGGCAGCAGATGTCCGACGGCAATCTGCTGCAATACACTTCGCGCCTCTGCAATCTGATGCCCAACATAGAGTTTGCCCCCACTTGTGGAGCACTCAGCTATGAAGGCCGTTTCAGTTGGAGCAGTTCATCTGTAATGGAAACGCTTTTCGGATGGGAACAGAGCCTTTCGCTCACTTCCACTTTCGGTCCGATAGACCTCACTTGCTCTATGACGCATCATCGCAACGAGCTGCAACAGGGCAACGTGCTCAGCATCTTGCTTGCCGATGCCAAAGCCGTGTGGCGGATGAAGAAGCTCCGTCTCTCCCTCAATCTCTCCAACCTGTTCGACAAGAAGGAATACATCGTAAGGCAGAACACCGGAATAAGCATCTCTACGGACTGTTATACATTGCGGGGATGCGAACTGCTGTTGGCGTTGCAATATTCTTTATAGCCTTTTGGGCTTAATTTCCTTACCTTTTTAAGTGTTTGATAATCAATGGGTAAAAGATGAGTTTCCATTCTTGCGAAGATTGCGTTCCATTTTTGCGAAGAATGCAGCGCAAATGACCGAAGATTGCAGCGCATTCTTCGCAAGATTGGAAAACGGGCGTCTCGCAGTTGGAAACGACGGTCGTCCTGATGAGCCGCTGCTGCTGTTCCTTTCCCTGATTTCTGACTTATTCCGAACTCGGAAAGGAGCGATAACGGACAGGCTGATCGGCAAGTTTGCCACCCTTGTTATCGCAGCGTGCGATGATGTTTTTGGGTCTGCATATTGTCGTTTTATCCCTGTAAATAAGTGTAAAAATGTAAATATGTCCGTGGTTTCTTATGTGTTAGTGTAACAGGTATTACTTATTGGTTTAACTGATAGAATGATACGGCTTGTTTAGAAAGTGTCAAGATAAGCGTTTTTGGGCTTAAAAGCGTTCCGATTTTTGCTAAATATTTTTGAACTATCATTAAATTATAGTATTTTTGCATCGCATAAAGACTGCCTGAATACCAATATATGAGTATTGGAAGACGTGGGTGGTCGGTTGTTGATGCCCAGAAGCATTATGCCGAAGTGGAAATAATTCTAACAGTTTAAATATTTTAAAAATCAAAACATTTATGTGGTTAATCAATTCTTCTATTGGTAGAAAAGTTGTGATGTCTGTAACGGGTATCGCGCTTATTCTATTCCTGACATTCCACATGTCGATGAATCTTGTTGCGTTGTTCTCCGGCGAGGCATACAACATGATTTGTGAATTCTTGGGTGCCAACTGGTATGCGGTTGTTGCAACTGTGGGACTCGGTGCTCTGACCGTGGCTCATATTGTGTACGCATTCATCCTCACGGCGCAGAACCGTCGTGCCCGCGGTAGCGAACGCTATGCCGTAATCGGTTCAAGCCCTAAGGTGGAATGGGCATCAAAGAACATGTTGGTATTGGGTATCATCATCCTCTTGGGTATGGTACTGCACTTGTTCAACTTCTGGTACAATATGATGTTTGCCGAAATTTTCCACATCGCAGACCCGTTGGGAAATCCTGCTGATGGTTTCGGTTACATCAAATTGACATTCTCAAATCCTGTTTATGTAGTACTCTACGTAATCTGGATTGCGGCAATCTGGTTCCACCTTTCACACGGTTTCTGGTCGGCTATGCAGACTGTGGGTGTGAACGGTAAGGTATGGTTCAGTCGTTGGAAGATGATTGGCTTGGTTTACACCACTCTTCTTATGCTCGGCTTCTTGGTAGTTGTGCTTGCATTCGCATTCGGTTGCGCTCCAAGCCTCTGCTGTGCTGCTTAATTCATAATACTATAAAGAATATATAAGGTTATGGCTAAAATATTAGATTCAAGAATTCCAGAAGGACCAGTAGCTGAGAAGTGGAGCAATTACAAGGCTCACCAGCGTTTGGTTAATCCTAAAAATAAATTGAAGCTCGACGTTATCGTGGTAGGTACAGGTCTGGCAGGTGCCAGTGCCGCTGCCTCACTCGGCGAAATGGGCTTTACCGTATATAACTTCTGCATACAGGACTCTCCCCGTCGTGCGCACTCTATCGCCGCACAGGGTGGTATCAATGCTGCAAAGAACTATCAGAACGACGGCGACTCTGTATACCGCCTGTTCTACGATACCGTGAAGGGCGGCGACTACCGTGCTCGTGAGGCCAACGTGTATCGTCTGGCAGAGGTTTCAAATGCCATCATCGACCAGTGTGTGGCTCAGGGCGTTCCTTTCGCACGCGAATACGGCGGTATGTTGGCAAACCGTTCCTTCGGTGGTGCGCAGGTTTCCCGTACTTTCTATGCAAAGGGACAGACCGGTCAGCAGCTTCTGCTCGGTGCTTACTCTGCACTCAGCAAGCAGGTACACGACGGTCGTGTGAAACTCTACACACGCTATGAGATGGAAGATGTGGTTATCGTGGACGACCGTGCCCGCGGTATCATCGCAAAGAACCTTGTAACCGGTAAGCTCGAGCGTTTCTCTGCCAATGCTGTGGTTATCGCTACGGGTGGTTACGGCAATGCCTACTTCCTTTCCACCAACGCTATGGGCTGCAACTGTACGGCGGCTATCCAGTGCTATCGCAAGGGTGCTTACTTTGCTAACCCTGCCTACGTTCAGATTCACCCAACCTGTATTCCGGTACACGGCGACAAGCAGTCTAAGCTCACATTGATGTCAGAGTCGTTGCGTAACGACGGCCGTATCTGGGTGCCTAAGAAGATTGAAGACGCAAAGGCATTGCAGGCGGGAACAAAGAAGGGTTCTGACATTCCCGAGGAAGACCGCGACTACTACTTGGAGCGTCGCTATCCGGCGTTCGGTAACTTGGTGCCCCGTGACGTTGCTTCGCGTGCCGCTAAGGAGCGTTGCGACCACGGTTTCGGCGTGAACAACACCGGTCTGGCCGTGTTCCTCGACTTCTCTGAAAGTATCAACCGTCTTGGTTTGAACGAAATTCTCCAGCGTTACGGCAACCTCTTCGATATGTATGAGGAAATCACTGACGTGAATCCGGGCGAACTGGCAAAGGAAATCAACGGTGTTAAGTATTATAATCCAATGATGATCTTCCCTGCTATCCACTATACAATGGGTGGTATCTGGGTTGATTATGAATTGCAGACAACTATCAAGGGTCTCTTCGCAATCGGCGAGTGCAACTTCTCTGACCACGGTGCAAACCGTCTTGGTGCGTCTGCGCTGATGCAGGGTCTTGCAGACGGTTACTTCGTATTGCCATACACCATCCAGAACTACCTCTCTGATCAGGCTATCTGGGCGAAACTCCCGACAGACCTTCCTGAGTTTGAGGCAGCCGAGAAGGGTGTTCAGGACGAAATAGACCGTCTGATGGGCATTCAGGGCAAGCGTTCTGTTGATTCAATCCACAAGGAGTTCGGCCGTATTCTCTGGGAATATGCAGGTATGGGTCGTACACTCGAGGGCTTGAAGACCGGTCTTGAGAAGATGAAGGAACTTCGCAAGGAGTTCAACACCAACCTTTTCATCCCGGGAAGCAAGGAAGGACTGAACGTGGAACTCGACAAGGCTATCCACCTCCGCGACTTCATTCTTATGGGCGAACTCATCGCTAACGACGCTATCTCTCGCAACGAGAGCTGCGGTGGCCACTTCCGTGAAGAATACCAGACCGAGGAAGGCGAGGCAAAGCGTGATGATGAGAACTATTTCTACGTAGGTTGCTGGGAATATCAGGGCGACGACACAACTGCTCCTGTGCTCATCAAGGAACCACTTGAATACGAAGCTATCAAGGTTCAAACACGTAACTATAAGAATTAAGTATAGGTGAGGTAACGAGTTCACAAGTAAACAAGTTTACAAGTAGATTACTTTGACCGTATTTACTGGTTCGTTAAACTTTGTTGGGTTATCGTTTCTACGCATAAGGATTTAATTGTCTGGCAAAAGAGCATTCTTTTAGTAAAGAGAATCTACCAGACAACAAAGTCTTTTCCCAAAGAGGAAAACTCTTGTCTCCTTGTTTACTTAACATTAAAAATCAAATCAAAATGGATAAAAATATAAGTTTCACACTTAAGTTTTGGCGTCAGAATGGTCCTACTGCACAAGGACATTTTGATCAGCGCGAGATGAAGGACATCCCAGGCGATACTTCATTCCTCGAAATGCTTGATATCCTCAACGAGCAGCTCATCGAAGAAGGTCAGGAGCCATTCGTATTCGACCACGACTGTCGCGAAGGTATCTGCGGTATGTGTTCACTCTACATCAACGGTCATCCACACGGACCTGCTAACGGTGCTACTACCTGTCAGCTCTACATCCGTCGTTTTCAGGATGGCGATGTTATCACGGTTGAACCTTGGCGTTCGGCTGCATTCCCAGTTATCAAGGACTGTATGGTAGACCGTAGCGCATTCGACAAGATTATTCAGGCAGGTGGTTACACGAGCATTCGTACCGGTCAGCCACAGGATGCCAACGCAATCCTCATTTCAAAGGAGGCCGCAGACGAGGCTATGGACTGCGCTACCTGTATTGGTTGTGGTGCTTGTGTGGCAGCTTGTAAGAACGGTTCGGCAATGTTGTTCCTTTCTTCCAAGGTCAGCCAGTTGGCATTGCTCCCACAGGGCAAGCTCGAGCGTGCTAAGCGTGCCAAGAATATGATTATGAAGATGGAGGAACTCGGTTTCGGTAACTGTACGAACACACGTGCCTGCGAAGCTGAATGTCCAAAGAACGAATCCATCGCCAACATTGCCCGCCTGAACCGTGAGTTCATCAAGGCGAAACTTGCCGACTAATTTCATTCCTTCGGAAAACCTTTGCGCTCCGAAATGAAATCAAATGATATGAAAATCCCGTAACTCCAATGAAGAGTTACGGGATTTCTTCTTTTATCATTAATAGAACTTTAATGCTTGCGACAAACTGCGGCTGGGTAAAAACATTAAAAAGCCTGCTTCGGGAACGAAGCAGGCATTAATCTGATTACCATTTATCAGGCCAACGGAAATTATCCTTTTCTATGGCTACAACTTCGTCTTTGGTGTACAGCTTATTATCGCAGCCCAAATATTTGTCATAATACTTATACCACATTCTGCGATAGAGGTATTGAATCTTTCTGGTGCGCAGTGCTTCCTCTACATCTTTTACGTCAATAATTCTAGTTTCTGTGTAGTAACTTTCCGGATCAACTGGGAAAATGGCATCATCGCTTGCAACACGCCCCTGTGCATCGCACATTACCGGCATCCAGCGATAATAGTTTTCTTCATCTTTGCAAATGACTTCTTGTGGGACTTCGTTCTGATTGCCCCATCTATGTTTTTCCAAATACTGAACAGCTCCTCTGGTGTATCGCTTAGAAGAAGTGGCATCTGCCCATTCGTTTTGTCGGTGATAATAATAGGTGTAGACACCTTGATTTAACAGACTGTCTTTCGCACACCACCAGTCTATGATTCTTCCTGTAGAATCTCTTACTTCTCCTCCATCCTTATTATACACTTTGGGTTCCCCCCAACTTAGTAAAAACAAAATATTATTAATATTATTAGAGATTCCACAATCTTCTTCCCTCATCTTTCTTGAGCTGATCAGTTTGCCAACACTTAGCTTCTTGCCTTTCGTATTATATCTTACCTTGCGGTAATAATCTTTATATACTAAGCCTGAATATATAAAACTGCCGAGTTCAGCCATACTCCCAGGAGATTCCTCAAACGACTCCACCACTTTTCCCTTTTTATCGCAGAACACTTCTTCCCACGTATAAAAAGTAGAATCGCTATCAAAGCCGATTGTTCCCTCTTCTTCCTTAAATATATTATAAGTTAGTTCCTTAGACTTACCTGTTTCTAAGGATAAATATTCTATGCCTGCACCACCACGATTATCGAAGACTTCTGTAACCATTGCACGTCCATCCGGGGATATATGATGTTTGTAATACACAGATGTCTTAATAGTAAAATTCGTTTTACACGTATCTATATTAACCGTTGGAAGGGCAGAAGGATCAAAGATATAAAGGAAAATTTCCCAGTCTTTCTTTTTACGCATATTGCGCACCCATTGCGAATCATGTCCGTCTTGATGCTTATTGTAGAGCACCCAGTCGCGTTTGACAGAATAGGCAATTACCTTGCCGCTGTCCTTTTCTAATTTTGCACGCCATTTCTCCCAAGCCTTTGGAAAGCCGTGTTCATCATTGTCGGCATAACAAGAAATGCTTGAAAGCAAAATAACCACAAATAAAATAAATGGTTTAAGTTTCATAAATAGGATAAATTTAAAGTGAAAAAATAAGCATTGAGGAGTTATAAAAGATTCGCTCTCTGCCTGATAGTTATAAATAAAATGGTCTGATTCCGGTCGATGTACATACTGCCGTAGTCGGCTTCGAGGTAATTGTTGCAATAGTCGTTGAGAATCTTCCGGTAGTTGATGCGACCATTTACACCCGATGGTGCAGACAGTGCAGAACCTACGAAAACAAAGCTCAACAGACATCCCAGAATAAGGGAAGAGATAAACTTTTTCATTTGCGTTAGATATTTGATAGAATTTAAAAGCGCAAAAAAAGCGTGGTATGCTGTTGTTACCACGCTGAGGCTCTGGACTGCCCTTAATAAAGTAACAGACAGCAATCCACGCCAGAAGATATATCGTCCCTTTGGTAAGGGTACAATACTCTCTCACGTGAACGTACTTGTCCATTATCCTTATTAAGTTGAAATTGTCCAGATTTCAAGCGTGGATAACGAGCAAACGCTCTTCGTCAATAAAATTCAGGGAACAGCATCGGTAATATTATTACAATGCATCCCCTACTTGTCTACTATCCGTGTTCAAAGACAGAGGAATAAATCCTATTCTGCCGAATTGTACGGTATAGTGTTGCAAAGATAGTGAAAAAAAAGATAAAGACAAGTTTTTCTTCGGTTTTTATATTGCTGATATTTGGAGAAATTTACAAGTTTACGAGTAAACGAGTTTACAAGAGGACAAGTAGATAAGTTTACGAGTGGACGAGTTTATAAGTTTACAAGGGAGCCGAGTGGCAGGTAAATAACTTCTGTATGTTCAAAAGACAACGGATGGATAACGTCTGAAATGGTTTGGAAATAAAGATATTTACTTCTTAATCGATTCACTTCATACAAAGAAATGAAGTTGAATGAAAAGCTGTTTGTAAGTGCTTGAAAATCAAAGAATAAAAAACGTTATTCATTTTTGCGAAGATTGCAGCGCATTCTTCGCAAGAATGCGCTGTAATTGTGCGAAGAATACATTGCAATCTTCGGTTACTTGCAAAACGTGTTTTTATTTGCTTGCATCCGTCATTGTTTCTTATGTGTGGGGAAGGGGGGGATTAACCTGTAGTTTCGGTAGTGTTTGCTTCTGTTCTTGTTGTTATGAGTGTTGGCAAAAGACGCATTCCATTTCTATAAAGAAAAGGAATTAATTTTGTTTGTTGCCTTGTTTTTGCGTATCTTTGTTGAGAAAATAGCGTATCGGGGTAGATATTCTACCGTGTTTACGAATCAGATAAAGGAATAATGAACAGAAACTGGATTGTATTGTTGGCACTTATCCTATGTGCCTGCACGTCGAATGCTCAAAAAACAACAGGGAATGCTGCCGCATCGGTTAAGACAAAAGCAGCATCAACAGGTGGTAATGCCCAAAGAAAAGCTGTATCGCCTGCCGGATTGCGAATGGCCGGTCAGGGATTGGTGAATATAAAGGATGTGGAGCCGAGCATAAAGGTGGCACTGATGTATGCCCGTACCGATAATTTTTGCCGAAAAGTGCTTTATAAGGACTTGCGCGAGGCATATATGCTGCCCCGTTGTGCCGAAGCATTGAAGGAAGCGCAGGCCGAACTGAAGCGGCGCAGACCGGATTTGAGCCTTTGCATCTTTGATGCTACGCGCCCGATGAGTGTTCAGCAAACGATGTGGGACGAAGTGAAGAATACCAATCACAGCTTCTACGTGAGCAATCCGGCCAATGGAGGAGGGATGCACAATTACGGAATGGCGGTGGATATCAGCATCTGTAAGGCCTCGTGGAAAGAAAGCGAATGGAAGGACGGTGCGCAACCGTGCAGAATAGACACGCTGCCGATGGGCGTAAGGGTGGACCATATGGGCTATCAGAGTCACATCGACAAGGAGGAAACGCTGCTTGCAAAGGGCATTCTCAGCAAAGAGAGCCTTGAAAACCGTCGGCTTCTCCGAGCAGTGATGGAGTCGGCAGGCTTTATGGCACTCAGAACGGAATGGTGGCACTTCAACCTTTGCACGAGAGCGTGGGCAAAGAAGAATTTGAAAGTAGTGAGGTAAAGCTGCCGGGAATCGGTTCGCCTTTTTATGTCTTCCGGAGAAGAAGAAAACGATACAAATTGGCGAATTTTATATGATAGATAAAAGCTGAAAACGGATATGAGTGAAGATTTGAAAAACGACAATATACAGAACGTTTCGCCTTCTTTTCTTTCGGAATGGGGCGAAAAGGAGAGGCTTTTCTGCCTTTCGCACTGCACCTCGTCCGTTCGTTCCCTCGCACTCCAAGCCTCCAAGTATCCTGATATCAATATGCCGTTTGCGCTGAATCAGATTGCAGGGTGGCAGACTGCGTGCAGAAAACTGCCAACTTGGGCCGGGAAAGAGGGGATAATCTATCCGCCGCATCTGTCAATGGAGCAGTGCTCTTCGGAACAGACGGCACTGTATAAGGAAAAACTTGCCAAGCGACTGGCACAAGCGTATATTGACAATGAGGCGAATAAAACCGAAGAGGACGGTGTTTCGGCAGGTTTGGCCGCATCGTCGTTCGTGGATTTAACCGGAGGGTTTGGCGTGGATTTCTCGTTTATGGGGCGGAACTTCGTATCGACGTATGTAGAGCAGCAGCCCCATCTCTGCGAAATAGCCAAGAATAATTTCCCGTTATTGGGTCTTGAACGCACAACGATTGTGAATGCAGACGGCGTGGAATATCTGCGTCAGTTGGATTTCAGCACGATAATCTATCTGGATCCTGCAAGAAGAGACTGCCACGGTGGGAAAACGGTGTTCATCAGCGACTGTACTCCCAATCTTATAGAGCTGAAAGACGAACTGATTGGCAAAAGTGGATACACCATCGTGAAACTTTCGCCTATGCTGGACTGGCATAAAGCAGTAGAGGAACTGAATGCCGAGGCCGACATAGTGCGCGAGGTGCACGTGGTTTCCGTTAAGAACGAATGCAGGGAACTGCTTTTCGTTCTGGGTAAAGGCAGTGCGGCGTTGCGGCTTCATTGCATAAACGATACTGAATGCCTTGTGGTGAATGCTGAAAGTGGATTGAGGGAATCGGTTTGCAGCGAAATCAAGCCCGGACAGTTCCTCTATGAGCCGAATGCGTCGGTAATGAAGGCGGGATGTTTCGGAGAACTGTCTGTCCGTTACAACGCCAAAGCCGTGAGCCAGAACTCGCATTTGTTTGTTTCCGACGGATTCATCGAGGATTTTCCCGGCCGAAAGTTCACGATAAAGACGGTTTCATCGTTCAATAAAAAGGAACTGAAACAGGCGTTGAATGGCATCAAGGCAGCCAATATCGCCACCCGTAACTTCCCTGTGAGCGTTGCAGAATTGCGCAAACGCCTGAAGTTGAAGGATGGAGGCTCGTGTTATATATTTGCAACAACGGATGCAAGAGGCGAGCATTTGCTCCTGATTTGCGAGAAATAAGCGTGCAATTCTTCTCAAGTCTTTTTTTTGCAATGGGAGAGCATTGCACGGCATTGATATAGATTAGGGTATTGGCTTGCGCCTGTAATCCATCTTCAGTTTGTAATCTCTTAATTAACACCAAAAACTAAGGGTAAATTTGGTATTGTAAAGGTAATTCATTACTTTTGTACGTTTAAAGAATAAAAAACCTAATTAAGGAAGAATGTCATCAGTTCAGATAAAGAAAGTCGAGACTAAGAAAGATCTCAAGGCTTTTATAGAATTTCATTACGACCTCTACGAAGGCAATGAATATGATGTGCCTAATTTATATAGCGACGAATTAAGGACTTTGTCGAAAGACAAGAATGCTGCTTTCGACTTTTGCGAAGCTGATTATTTCCTTGCCTATAAGGATGGTAGGCTTGTCGGACGTGTGGCGGCAATCATCAACCATAAGGCGAATGAAACTTGGAATCGCAAGGATGTCCGTTTCGGTTGGATAGATTTCATCGACGATTTGGAAGTTTCGGCAGCATTGTTCAAAGCTGTGGAAGACTTCGGCCGCGAACGTGGTATGCAGGACATCGTAGGACCTCTCGGATTCACGGATATGGACCCTGAAGGTATGCTTACGTGGGGATTCGACCGACTGGGAACTATGCCCACTATCTACAACTATGCTTATTATCCGCAGCATATTGAAAAGCTCGGTGGATGGGAAAAGGACAACGACTATCTGGAATTTCTCATCAAAGTGCCGAATGAAGTGCCTGAAAAGTTGACGAAGCTCTCTGCAATGATAGAGAAACGATATAATCTCCACGTAAAGAAACTTACGAAGAAGGACATCTTCGAGGGTGGCTATGGCAAGAAACTCTTTCAGCTCATCAATGAAACATACAGGGATATCTATGGTTTCTCGCAATTAACAGACCGTCAGATAGACCAATATATCGATATGTATTTCCCGATGGCCGACCTTGACCTGATCACTGTCATTGTAGACGACAATAAGGATGGTGCCATTGCCGGTATGGGAATCACGATTCCGTCGTTGAGCCGTGCATTGCAGAAGTGTCGCCGCGGTCGTTTGCTGCCCTTCGGTTGGTGGCACGTGCTGCGGGCAATCAAATACAGCAAGACAGAGGGCGTAGACCTGCTTCTTCTTGGTTTCCTTCCTGAATACCGTTCAAAGGGTGCGAATGCGCTTCTCTTCAATGATCTCATCCCACGTTATGTGAAGCGTGGCTTCAAATGGGGCGAAAGTCAGGTGGAAATGGAGAGCAACTCGGGCGTGCAGAGTCAGTGGAGTATGTTCGATACAGAGAACCATAAGAAGAGAAGATGCTATCGCAAGGCGTTGAGCAAATAAGCGGCAGGGCGTGTTGAACTCATCGATATCCGTCATCTGTCCCTTTGGGAAATATCAGTCTTCCATCCTTCATCATTCAATATAAAACAGCCTATAAATGGACAATTCATCAACATCCAATATTCAAAACCCGACAACGGTTGAATACACCGACGACAATATCCGACACTTATCTGATATGGAGCACGTTCGCACGCGTCCCGGTATGTATATCGGGCGATTGGGCGACGGAAACTTGCCTGAAGACGGTATTTATGTGCTTTTGAAGGAAGTCTTGGACAACTCTATCGACGAGTTCAAGATGAATGCTGGCACACGGATAGAGATTGATGTGGACGAAAATCTGCGTGTCTCCGTGCGCGACTATGGCCGTGGTATTCCACAGGGCAAGCTCGTTGAGGCCGTGTCGGTATTGAATACAGGTGGCAAGTATGATTCCAAGGCGTTCAAGAAGAGTGTCGGACTGAATGGTGTCGGCGTGAAAGCCGTGAACGCATTGAGTTCCCGCTTTGAAGTGAAGAGCTATCGCGATGGCAAGGTGCGTGAACTGTCGTTCGAGAAAGGCAATCTTCAGAGCGACAAGACTAAGAAATCCACCGACGAGAACGGTACTTATATCTTCTTTGAACCTGATAACACCTTGTTCAAGAATTACAGTTTCCACGATGATATCGTAGAAACGATGCTTCGCAACTACACCTATCTGAATACAGGACTGACGATTATGTACAACGGTCGCCGAATCCTGAGCCGACACGGCCTGAAAGACTTGCTGACAGACAATATGACGGTGGATTCTCTTTATCCAATCGTTCATATGAAAGGCGAGGATATCGAGATTGCCTTCACGCATACCAACCAGTACGGCGAGGAATACTATTCATTCGTGAATGGACAGCATACCACGCAGGGCGGTACGCATCAGTCTGCATTCAAGGAACACATTGCGAAAACCATCAAGGAGTTCTTCGGGAAATACGAATACGGAGACATTCGTAACGGTATGGTGGCTGCTATTGCCGTCAATGTGGAGGAACCCGTGTTTGAATCGCAGACAAAGATTAAGCTGGGCTCTACGCAGATGTCGCCCGACGGCGAGACCATCAATAAGTTCATAGGCGACTTCATCAAGACAAATGTAGACAACTTCCTGCATATCCACAAGGAAGATTTCACGGATATTCTGGAGAATAAGATTAAGGAGACAGAGCGCGAACGCAAGGCGATGGCCGGTGTTACGAAGTTGGCGCGCGAGCGTGCGAAGAAGGCAAACCTCCATAACAGAAAGCTGCGCGACTGTCGCGTGCATTTCAGCGATGCAAAGAACGACCGCAAGGAAGAAAGCTCTATTTTCATTACTGAGGGCGACTCTGCGAGCGGAAGCATCACGAAGAGCCGCGACGTGAATACGCAGGCAGTATTCTCATTGCGAGGCAAACCGTTGAACTGTTTCGGCTTGACGAAGAAGGTGGTTTACGAAAACGAAGAGTTCAATCTGCTTCAGGCGGCACTCGATATTGAAGACGGACTCGACACGCTGCGATATAATAAGGTGATTGTTGCCACCGATGCCGATGTAGACGGTATGCACATCCGTCTTCTTATCATCACTTTCTTCCTCCAGTTCTTCCCGGAACTCATCAAGAAAGGCCACGTTTACGTGCTTCAGACCCCACTTTTCCGTGTGCGAAACCGTAGAACGAAGATAGCAAACAAGCAGATAATCGAAGAAATAGATGCCCGTAGAACGAAGGGAGAGAAGAAGAGCGATTTCGTAACGCTTTATTGCTACAACGAAGAGGAGCGTCTGAATGCCATCCGCGACCTCGGTCCTGATCCGGAAATAACCCGATTCAAAGGACTTGGCGAGATTTCGCCCGATGAATTTGCTCATTTCATAGGACCTGATATGCGCCTTGAGCAGGTAACATTGCATAAGAACGATCAGGTACAGAAACTCTTGGAATACTATATGGGCAAGAACTCTATGGAGCGTCAGAACTTTATCATCGACAATCTCGTGATAGAAGAAGACCTTGCCGAAGAAACTGAAGAGATTGCATAGGAATTACATTAAGTTCCTATCTCTTCCAGAACGTGCATTGGAGCGTGTATCGGTTTTTGAAGATGCACTTTAGTAAAACAAAACAACAAAAACGAATGAAGAAATTACTCTTATTATCCATACTTGCCGCATTGATTCCGACGCTGGCAAACTCTCAAATCAATTTCAAATTCGGCGGAGATTCGCCCCTTCGCAAGATGCAGATGGCGGAAATTGCCATCAACAATTTCTATGTGGACGAGGTAAACGAGCAGAAATTGGTAGAAGATGCCATCAGGGGAATGCTGGAGAAACTCGACCCACACTCCACTTACACGGATGCAAAGGAAACAAAGGCTATGAACGAGCCTTTACAGGGCGACTTCGAGGGCATCGGCGTGCAGTTCAATATGATTGAAGACACGTTGGTTGTAATTCAGCCCGTAGTGAACGGACCATCGGAGAAAGTCGGGATTATGGCAGGCGACCGTATCGTAATGGTGGACGACACCCTCATTGCAGGCGTGAAAATGAACCGTACAGACATTATGAAGCGGCTCCGAGGCAAGAAAGGCACAAAGGTAAAGCTGGGAATAGTGCGGCGTGGCGTGAAAAACAGGCTGACGTTCATCGTTACCCGTGCCAAGATTCCTGTTCACACGCTGAATGCTGCCTATATGATTCGTCCGGGAATCGGTTATATCCGTTTGGAGAGCTTTGGCGCAAAGACCCACGAAGAGTTTATGACTGCCGTGGATTCTCTGAAACGAAATGGTATGAAAGACTTGATTTTAGACTTGCAGGACAACGGTGGAGGCTATTTGCAGTCGGCTGTTGAGATAGCCAATGAGTTTCTGCAAGACAACGATATGATTGTCTATACCGAAGGCAGACGCGTTACACGCCACAACTACAAGGCGCGAGGAAACGGTCGTTTGAAGGATATTGGCGTTTACGTGTTGGTAAATGAATTTTCGGCATCGGCGGCAGAGATTGTCTCGGGCGCATTGATGGACAACGACCGTGCCGTTGTCATCGGTCGCCGCACTTACGGCAAGGGGCTTGTTCAGCGTCCGTTCGACCTTCCCGACGGAAGTATGATTCGCCTCACGGTAGCCCATTACTATATTCCGAGCGGCCGTTGCATTCAGAAGCCTTACAAGAAGGGCGACCTGAAGGACTACGAGATGGATTTGGAGAACCGTCTGAAACACGGCGAACTGACCAATGCGGACAGCATTCACTTCGATGATTCGCTGAAATACTACACCGTGCGCAAGCACCGTCCTGTCTACGGCGGCGGCGGTGTGATGCCCGACTATTTCGTTCCCCTCGACACGATGAAATACACCCGTTTCCATCGCCAGCTTTCAGCCAAGAACATCCTGATGGACGAATATCTGAAATATGCTGATGCGAACAGGAAATCGCTCAGATCCAAATACAAGTCGTTTGAAACCTTTGCCCGTGAGTATAAAGTGCCCGTAAGTCTGACGGACAGAATGGTGGCAGAGGCCAAGAAACAGAAGATTGAACCGAAGGACGCAAAGGAACTGGAGCAATCGCTGAACTATATAAGGCTTCAGATTAAGTCGTTGGTGGCGCGAGACATTTGGGATATGAACGAATATTTCAGGGTTTGGAACGAGGAAAGCGACATTGTGAAGAAAGCACTGGAGGTAGTTGGAAAGCCAATGCCCGACTGATAGCATTTTAAGATACGGGAAAGCCCCACAGATTCTCTATGAGTCTGTGGGGCTTTTCCGTATAGTTGTCTCGCCGATTGCATTGAATTTGCCTGACGCTTTGTACTTTCTTGCTGAATTGAGGGGCTTCTTGTCAGCTTGTCAAGTCGTTACCTTGTAAACTTATCCACTTGTAGCCTCGTCCACTTGTTCACTTGTAAACTTGTCTCCTCGTAAACTAATCCCTTCATCAATTATTCTTGCGCTTCACTTTGAACTTCTCGAAGCCCTGTCCGAACACGCCCATAACCTGACTCTGTGTTACGAATGCGTGAGGATCAATGTCGTCTATCATTCTGTGAAGGATGCCTGCTTCGCGCTGGCGTGTAATGGCAAGAATTATCTTGGTATTAGTGCCTGTGTAATAGCCCTTGGCATCGATGAGCGTACAGCCGTGATGGGGTGGGTTGGCAGTAATTGCCTGACAGATTTCCTCGTAGCGTTCGGAAATGATGAGGAACTGAACCGACCGGCGTTCACAACCTGATCGAGCACGAAGGAAGTGATGATGAGGCAGACGTAACCATAGATTACCTTCTCGAAATCGTGAACCACGAAGTAGCTCAGCGACACGATAGAAGTATCCACCAGTACGTGGAGTACCGGAAGGGAGCGCTCCGACGGATGAAAGATGTAGAGTGGAGGAGGGATGAAAAGAGGCTGTTTTGTAGTTTTACGGACAGTTTGCAGGAGATAAAGACTAGTTTTTTTGGTTTGAATTGTATTTTTTTGATATTTTGATATATTCTTTCGAAGAATATGCGTACCTTTGCACACGCTTGTATGACATATTTGATGTTGTCAGGCAACACGATATGAGAAAGAGGCAAAACATGCACTCCAACTTGTCAAATTTAAATTTAAGCAATTATTATGAAGAAAATTAAACTTGTTTTTGTGTTTTTGATGCTGTGCTTGGCGGTTTCCGCCCAAAAAGTATCCATGCCTTCCAATCTGCTTGGCGAGTATTTCGGCAATGCGGAGGTGGAAACTACCAGTGATGAACATCCTGAAGGATCCAAGACGAAGAAATCTTTTTCGGCGGTCATCAGTAAAGACGGCAGTGAAACATATAAAGTTGTTATTAAGGGGTACAGTCTGGGGGGAGAGAAAATCAAGGATTTCAGCGTCAAGGAGTTGATTTTATTATTCGATAACCCAACTGGAAGGTGGAAAATATTCCAAGAAAATACGGCATATATAGGCTTTCAAACAGAGAGTGGCAAGGAGTTTAATGTCTTTGTTTCCGTAGATAATGCAGAAAGTTGGATTACATCCGAGGGAGAAATGAAACTTGTGTTTTATGCCACTTATAATAACAATTCTGTGTTTATGACTACTTCCTTTACGGGTAAACTCAAGAAAACGACAACAGGTATTGAACGCATGGATACTGCTGAAAAGGGGGAACTGAAAAGCAATATCTTCAACTTGCAGGGGCAT
Source organism: Prevotella sp. HUN102 (assembly GCF_000688375.1). Lineage (NCBI taxonomy): Bacteria > Pseudomonadati > Bacteroidota > Bacteroidia > Bacteroidales > Prevotellaceae > Prevotella > Prevotella sp. HUN102. Next base: position 697,389 of record NZ_JIAF01000004.1, read on the forward strand.
CGCCTCAGGAAACTCCAAAGGGGAATCAATATCGTAAACGGGAAGAAGATTTTGGTGAAGTGAGTTGTTCTTGCTCCACGGAATTAGTCTCTTATGACATCGGTTAACATTTGCTTTGATTAATCCTGCAAACTGATACGGTTTGCAGGATACTTTTTATGTAAAGGGAGAAACTTGCTTATCACAGAAAGAGTGGGGAGACATTTTGTTAACCGTTACTAGATGGCTTTGGTTTACTGGCCGCCAGCAAACAATATATTTTTCAGGCCATAATCAGTTCTGTTCGCCTTAAAAGTGTTCTCTTTGCATACAAATAAAAATACATCGATATGGTTTTCAACAAGAAAAAAGATGGCATTGTATGCCCGGGCAACCTCTTTCGGAACTCGACAAGAAGGTGATGTACTGGGAAAATAAAGGCAAGTTGGTGCCTACGCGTGCCATGGTGCGCACCCCTGAACAGATAGAGGGCATACGTATAGCCGGACGTCTGAACACCGGTTGTTTGGACGCTGTGGAGGCAGCCTATCGATGAGGCCGACCCTTACGGATGGGAGGTTATATCGGGCGACGAACTGCCGTCGGCGCAATGGGAACACACGTTTCTCATGATCGAAACCGGCGTGGAGGTGCTGTCGCGATAAGAAATGATACATCGGGCAGATGACAGATGTCGGTCGGCTCGACCGCGACGAGAGCGTCAAGTATGCTCTGTGGGTCTTGTCCGACGGTGTGACTTATCCCCAATTTCCACAAATCAATCAGAGCAATGGAAGAAAAGACAGACATATATATACTAGGTATAGAGAGCAGTTGTGACGACACGTCGGCTGCTGTGTTGAAAAAACGGCGTTCTGCTGAGCAACATCACGGCATCTCAGGAGGTGCATAAGATCTATGGAGGCGTGATGCCCGAGTTGGCCAGCAGAGCGCATCAGCAAAATGTGGTGCCGGTGCAACACACGTCCCAAGGATATATCGCGATACTTGTTTACGATGGTCGCAACGATGTCTGAACCACCCGAACTGCCGTTGTAGGACAGGCAGAAACCCAGTCCCAGTCCGCAGAATATCGCTCCGATGAGTGCCACCATAAACGGCTGGTCCTGAAGAATAGTGGGATTAGGGAAAATTTCGCGCAATACGGTAGTTACCAATGTGAGTGTAAGCACGCCGTAGATGGTCTTGATGCAGAATTTCAGTCCGAGCGTCTTCAGAGCGGCAGCCAGCAGAATGGAATTCAGAACAAGATAGGTAACATATACCGGTGTGTTGAAACCCCAGAAAACGATGGACGACAGACCGGCAACACCACCATTGCCGATATGGTTCGGCAGCAGGAATATCGTCCAGCCTATGCCATAGGAAATACATCCTATCGTAATCATAATGTAATCAAGGATTTCGCGGTAAAGCGATTTTTTTTGAAATTTTCAGTTCCATAAGCTCAAATGATGTAAAATTTACTGCAAAATTAGACAATAAATTAAAGAACACCAAATCCTGACTGCACTTTTCATAGCTTTGTAGAAAGCATTTCCATAAACAAAAAATGAGGAGAGTGCGATGGAAATCCTTGGAATTTTAGTATATTTGCATTCCATTAACCAATTATCCATTATGGAGAAATTCATCCATTATGTGTGGAAACACAGGCTTTTCCCCCTTTCCGAACTTGCAACTACTGACCATCAGCCAGTAGAGATAATTGACACGGGACTGCACAACCACGATGCCGGTCCCGATTTCTTCAATGCAAAAGTGAAAATCGGCGGCACCGTATGGGTGGGAAATGTGGAAATACACCACAAGGCGTCCGACTGGTATCTGCATGGACACGAAAAAGATGCACGTTACAATAACGTGATTCTGCACGTAGTGGGCGTTTCCGACACGATGGTAAAGAAGGAAAACGGAGAAATTCTGCCTCAGTTAGTGCTCCCCGTACCTGTTTCGGTGGAGCAGAACTACAAGGAGCTGCTCGCCACAGACCATTATCCGCCGTGCTACAAGATTATCCCCACGCTCACCCGACTGATGATTCACTCGTGGATGACGGCCTTGCAGACCGAACGGCTCGAACAGCGCACAGCAGCCATACAGCAACGGGTGGACGACTGCAACGGAAATTGGGAAGCCGCCTACTTCGTTACGCTGGCACGCAACTACGGATTCGGTATCAACGGCGACGCTTTCGAGCAATGGGCGAAGCACATTCCCCTGATTGCCGTAGACCATCACCGAGACGATTTATTCCAAATCGAAGCCATCTTTATGGGACAGGCCGGACTGCTGGAGCTGAAATCCGTTCCCGAACGCTATCAGGAGGAGGCCGTCCGTGAAGGCTATTTCGGCAGACTGAGAACCGAATACCAGTATCTGGCGCATAAGTTCTCGCTCAATCCGATTGAGGCGGGACTGTGGAAGTTTCTCCGGCTCCGTCCGCAGAACTTCCCTCACATCAGAATTGCGCAGTTGGCAAATCTCTACTATCAGAGAAAGGCAGGTCTGGTAGCCCTCATAGACTGTCAGACCATCGAAGAAGTGGCCGAACTCCTGCAAACACAGGTTACGCCCTACTGGGAAATGCACTATACCTTCGGCTCGGAGAGCACCAAAAGCAGGAAAACGCTCTCGAAAGCATCCCTCCAACTGCTGATAATCAACACCGTGGTGCCGATGCTCTTCGCCTACGGGCGGCACAAGTCTTCGGAAAAGCTCTGCGGCCGTGCCTTCGATTTCCTCGAAACGCTGAAAGCAGAGAACAATCACATCGTGCGAATGTGGCGTGAAGTGGGCTTGGAGGTGGATTCGGCGGGCGACTCACAGGCACTCATCCAACTGAAAAAGGAATACTGCGACCGGAAGGACTGCCTCCGTTGCAGAATAGGTTACGAATATTTAAAAGCAAGATAAATGAAGACAAACAAGAATTACATTTATGAAACCCGTATGGAGGTGCGCGATTACGAGTGCGATATACAGGGAATTGTGAACAATGCGAATTACCTCCACTACACGGAACACACACGACATCGCTTCATTCGCTCGCTCGGAGTGAGTTTTGCGGAACTCCACGAAAAGGGAATTGACCCCGTAGTGGCGCGTATGCACCTTGAATACAAGACGCCGCTGGTATGCGACGATGAATTTATTTCGCGCCTTGCACTCCGAAAAGAAGGCGTGAGATACGTATTCACGCACGACCTCTATCGCGCCGGCGACGAGCGTCTCTGCTTTCACGCCGAGGTAACCCTCGTGATTCTGACCAACGGAAAACTCGGTCCGAGCAAGGAATACGACGAAGCATTTGCGAAAGTAATTCCAAACTTCTAACGCCTTCTCGCGAAAGAGGCGGGCAAAGGATGGCTGCCGTGCGGTAGTCTGGCGCATCTTTTCACTCCGTCCATCGGCTCAGCCATCCCCGTCGTTGCCCCGTTAGTCCTCATTAAAGTCTTCTGTTATGGATTCAGAAACACTCTACGCCGTTGCTCTGGCACGTATCAGCTATTTCAATTCCGCCGCATTGCTCGCCCTCTATCAGAGGACAGGCTCTGCAACGGCTGTCATTGAGAACCGAAACAACATAAGGGACATACTGCCCGATGCTTCGCCACACCTCGTTGAGGGTTTGCAGGATATGGATAATGCCCTGAAACGGGCTGAAGAGGAACTGAAATACAACGAGGAGCACGGCATCAAAATACTCTGTTTCAACGATGCTGACTACCCACAGCGTATGCGTGAATGTGCCGATGCGCCTTTGGTGCTATTCTATAAAGGCAATGCCGACTTGAATAAAAGGCATACTATCAATATCGTCGGCACTCGCCACTGCACCACCTACGGTCAGGAACTCATCAGAATATTCACGCGTGAACTGCAGTCGCTCTGTCCCGACGTGCTCGTATTCAGCGGTCTGGCTTACGGAATAGACATTGCAGCCCATCGGGAGGCACTCAGCAATGGAATAGACACCGTGGGAGTGGTGGCGCACGGACTCGACGACATCTACCCAAGAGGGCACCGGGAGACGGCAACCAAGATGATACAGCAAGGCGGTCTGCTCACGGAATACACCACACGGACGCAGCCCATAGCCAAGAATTTCGTGCAGCGCAACAGAATTGTAGCCGGATGCTCGGACGCCACCGTGCTCATTGAGTCGGCGGCAAAGGGTGGCGGTCTCATCACTTGCAGCATTGCACGCAGCTATCATCGCGATGTCTTTGCCTTTCCCGGTGCCATTGGCGCAGAGTTCAGCGAAGGCTGCAACAACCTGATTCGCGACAACGGCGCAAGCCTCATCACATCGGCCTGCGACCTTGTGAAGGCTATGAACTGGGACGGCGACGTGAAACTGGAGAAAGCGCAGAAGCAAGGCATTGAGCGCAGCCTTTTCCCCGACCTTTCGGCAGATGAGCAGGCCATCGTAAACGTGCTGAAAAAGAACAATGACCTGCAAATCAACCTCCTTTCCGTGCAGAGCAACATCGCAATATCAAGACTGACGGCGCTCTTGTTTGAGTTGGAGATGAAGGGAGTGGTGAAGACAATGGCCGGAGGATGCTATCATCTTTTAGGATAATTCAAGATTCAGGCAGTCATTATCCATTTCTAATTATTCACGTTTTGCCTTATTCTAGTACGTTCTCCCCTGTTCCGGACACAGGTTCTGCAAGTATCATTTTGTGCAGTTGAACACACGTTTTGCAAATGACCGAAGAATGCAATGCAATCTTCGGTCATTTGCGTTCCGTTTTTGCGAAGATTGCATTGCATTCTTCGCACGTTTGAAAATCGGAAAAATATCCGTTGATTTTCAGTTACTTACAAGTTGCATTGTGTTTCTCGTGTTCCGTAAACCCGAAGTGCAGTTTGACAAAAGGATAAACAGGCTTATTTATTGCTTTGCAGATACTGAACTTATTCAGAAAATGTTGTTCTTTTGCAGATTATTTATTATCTTTGTGTTTGAAGAAAGGGGACGATACTATGGAAGTGAAAGACATTTTTGAACTCGGAAAGCAGGGAAGAACGGAGGAAGCCTATGCTGCCATCCGACCAATGTATGCTGCGCACAAAGGACATTACACCACGATTGCGATGTTCTGGGTGGGTGTTGATATGATGCAGTTGCGCTATCAGCAACGAAAGCTCGCAGAAGCCTACAAGATTTTCCAAAGTCTGCTGCGCCTTTATCCCACGATGGACGACAAAGAACTGCGGGGGCAGTCGGCTATGATGCGTGCGGCACTACTCGTTTTCGAGCATCATCCGGACTTCTCTATGCTCGAGTTCATCACGGATTGGGGAATCGGAAAACTCTCTGACGAGGACTGGACGATAGGCAACAGCAACGGGCATCCTGTTCCTTCGATTGCTATGCGTGTAGTAGGCAAGGTTTTCAAGGAAGTGGAGGGAAAGCCCACCGTGGATATGGCACTGAAAGCTGCTCCGATTCTCGCAGAGGCACTGAAGCACAGCCCCTACAATATGAACAATCAGCGTTATAAGGCTATGATCTACAAGATAATGGGCAAGAAGGACAAGGCTATCAACATCTATCGGCACCTGCTTCGGAACCATCGCCAGTCGTATCTATACCACGAACTTTCGGAGTTGATAGAGGACCGGAGCTGCAAGATAGCCCTGCTCTGCAAGGCAATAGTGAACCAGCGTGAAGAGAAATACCGACAGCGTATGCGTTTCACGCTCGCAAATATGCTTTTCAGAGACAACAAGCCCGGGGCAAAGTATGAGTTGGAAAAGTGCATTGCTGCCCGAAAGCAAGCCGGATACACCATAACTTGGGAAATGCAGAATCTTTCGGCAAGTCTAAAGGAAGTGGTTGCTGCGAGCGATATGGCGCAAAGGAGCTTTTACAAGGAACAGGAAAGGGTTGTGGAACGCTTAATCCGTGGTTCGTAATTCCGTATTTCCCCTGTCTGCCCGTCCCTGTTTCTGTGTCCACTTGTTTCCGTTTTTCAAAAAATCCTATTACCTTTGCGAAAAATAAAAGACACTATGAAGTATTTATTGGTTTCAGATATCCACGGTTGCCGTCCGGCATTGGAAAGAGTATTGAGGTTCTACGACGAAGAGCATTGCGATATGCTCTGCATTCTCGGCGATATATTGAACTACGGGCCGCGAAATTCCATACCGGAGGGACTCGATCCGAAGGGAATTGTGGAACTGCTGAACGAACGTGCGAAGGAAATTGTAGCCATCAGGGGCAACTGCGACGGCGAAGTGGATCAGATGCTGCTGCACTTTCCCATCCTCGGCGACTATCTTCTGCTCGTAGATGAAGGCAGAAAACTGTTCCTTACCCACGGCCACATATACAACAAGGATCAGATGCCGCGGGGAGATTTCGATGCCGTCGTCTATGGACACACGCACCTTTGGGAGTTGACGCCGCAGGGCGGAACGCTGATTTGCAATACCGGCTCCATCACATTCCCGAAAGGAGGCAACGAAGCAACGTTTATGACCTATGAAAACGGAGTTTTCACGGCGTATAATATGGAAGGCGAGAAGCTGAAGGAGGCAAGGATAGGATAGAACTGACGGAGGGAAGATTATCAAGTAATCTTCCCTCCGTCAATTCTGTTCACACTTCTTCGGTGCTAAATTCCTTCTTTCAGCCGTTCCCTGCACATTTCCAGTATTCCGATAAGCTCATCCATCTTGCCCGCACGCAGCATAGCGATGCGCGTTTGCTTGAAGTCGGGGATGCCTTTGAATATTGGCGACGCAGCCAGATGACGGCGCGTGTGCAGAATACCCCGATATTCGTCGATGCGCTCCACGTTGATGCGCAGCATTTCTTCGAGCACGTCAAGCTTCTGGTCGAGCGTCAGAGGGGCGGATGTCTGTTCAGCAAAGAGCCAAGGACAGCCGAAGGTGGCACGGCCAATCATCACTGCGTCCACGCCGTACTGTTCAAAACGCTCGTTCGCCTGAACAACGCTCATCACGTCGCCGTTGCCTATGATGGGAATGCGTATGCGTGGATTCTTCTTTACCTCGCCAATCAGCGTCCAGTCGGCTTCGCCGGTGTACATCTGTGCACGCGTTCTGCCGTGTATGGTCAGTGCCTGAATGCCGCAATCCTGTAATTGCTCGGACAGTTCCGTAATAATGAGGCTGTTGGCATCCCATCCGAGACGCGTTTTCACGGTAACGGGAGTGTTTACGGCTTTCACTACTTCGCGCGTGATGTCTAAAAGCAGAGGCACGTTGCGCAACATACCCGATCCGGCACCCTTTCCTGCAACCTTCTTTACCGGACAGCCGAAGTTGATGTCGATTACATCAGGCTTTACCTGCTCTACAATCTTCGCCGCTTCTACCATCGATTCCACGTCCCGGCCGTATATCTGTATGCCGACGGGGCGTTCCTCCTCGTTAATGACAATCTTATTGAGCGTCGATTTAATGTTGCGCACCACGGCTTCAGCCGAGACAAATTCCGTGTAGACCATTGCAGCACCGAAACGCTTGCACATTCGCCGGAAACCTATGTCTGTAACATCTTCCATCGGTGCTAAGAACAGGGGACGTTCTCCAAAATCTATTGTTCCAATCTTCATAGGTGCAAAGGTAAGAAAAAAATAGCAAAAGCCTTCAAATAACACTTTTTGTCGTCTCTTAGACTTTGTTCAGTTCATTTATAACTAATTATAGGCACGGAAAACGGCTGTCTGAAAAATTATCCATACTTTTGGCGCATCTAATATGACTGTTGAATGTGCAGAAGATATATTTTTATTCTATTGGCATTATGGGCATCGGTTCAGACGAATGCACAAGAGACATTGGTCTGCGATGGGCTGACCAAGTTTCCTTTGCGCGACATCAAGGTGATGGCAGATGGCAAACTGATTGGGAAAACCACCTATCTCGGGCTGATTCAACTGCCTGATTCGTTCCAGACGGCTACCTTTTCGGGCGAAGGCTTTCGCAATGAGAAGCTCACGCGTGAAGAAGTTCTGCGCGATACCGTCTTTCTCTATCCGGCCAAAAACTATCTGAACGAAGTGGTGGTAATAGGAAAACATATTGTCAGCGGCAAGGATCTGCTGGCCAAGATGCCCAAACGCGACATTTTGGAAGAGGCACCTGCACACGCAGTCGGAGAATTTGATTTCGGCCTGATGCTCGACAAGCGTTTGAGAAGAGACAAAAAGCACGTGGCACAACTGAGAAAGATATTCAAGAAGCTCGACGGCACCGACACCGAAGACCCTATTATGCGAGCATACAGGGAAACAATGCTCGAAAAGAAAGCGAAGCGGATTGCCGAGGAACGAAGGAAGGAGAAGGAAAGAAGGGAAGGTTATGCGCCGTAGGACGGCAGATTAGATAGCCAAACACCCATTGTTGTCTGCATTCAGACTTATCCTTAAATTCGGGTGTCGAAGTACGATTTCCAAGTAACCGAAGATTGCACGGCAATCTTCGCAAGAATGCAAGACAAACGTGCGAAGAATGCGTTCCATTCTTCGCACGTTTGCAAATGAATATTTTATCTGTTGATTATCAATTACTTATATTCGTACCTGGTATATTCTCGTCGCCTTGTCCCCTTACCTCAAGTTCAGGCTTACAAATACAATATTGCCTCGTTGCCTTCATTGAAAAGAAGGTCGAGGATGCTGAGATTGGGCTGGAAAGGATATTTATGGCGGTACACCTGATAGTAGGTCTTGGGATGGAAATCGGCATCCTGCAACGGTTTCTTCGGATGAATGGCTTCACGGAAGTCGGAATAAGGGTATTCTGACGCTTCATCGGCAATGGGAATGAACTCCGTTGAGAAACTGTATTTGGGACGAACATCGAGCAATTCGCACATCTTCTCCATAATTGCCGTGTTGAAGTCGAGCAGATAGTCCCACTTCTTTTCAAAGAAAGGGCGTATGTCGTCCTGATAATACTCGAAGAACGGACTTTCGCCATACGACGATAGCAGCGCATTCCAGTGCAGATGACGCCAGTTGGCGTGGTCGCTGATGCGCACATCCTTCATTTCGCACTTGCTTCCCTCGAACTTCTCCACGGGGATTGACAGCGACTGCAAGCCGTTTGCCGTCGCTATCACGCACCGGTTCCGGTAGGTCTGCTTCACGAAATGGTCGTGTTGCTCAATCACGCACTCGTACCTGTTGAGCTTCTGATACCATTGCACGGGACCAAAATAGGCAGAAGAGAGAATGCACACCCTGCCATTATCTGCCCTTGCTCCCTGTTCTTCCCCACAAGGATGGGAAACCGCCGCTGCTCCCTCACGGCATTTGCCGTTATTATCTGATGAAACCATATTCAAATGTTACTTTATCTCATTATTATTATATGCTCCCCTATCAAGTGGAATGAGTCTGATAAGGAAACAAAAAACGCAAGCAGAAACCTCTGCCTGCGTTATATTCCGCTCTCCTCTGCATAAAGGAGAAGCAAAGGATAAGCCCGCCGAGAGCCACCTTTACTTTATATTATCCACCCACGTGAACAATCGGCTCCACCGAATACCACTCAATCCCTTTCTGTCAGGGTCGCTCGACCACCATACGAACAGTGGTTTGCCCACTATATGGTCTTCAGGCACGAAGCCCCAATAACGGCTGTCGGCAGAGTTATGACGATTGTCGCCCTGCATCCAGTAGTAATCGAGTTTGAAGGTGTACTTGCTGGTCTGCTTGCCGTTGATGAAAATCCTGCCGTTCCTCACTTCGAGGTCGTTGCCTTCATATACCTTGATGCAGCGTTCATAGACCGGAAGGTTGTTCATCGTCAGTTCAATGCTCTTTCCCTTTGCCGGAATCCATACCGGACCGTAGTTGTCGCGCGTCCAGTTATGATATTGATTGAGCGGATATACCGGTCCGGAATAAACATCCTTGTCCGTAACAAGGCGCATTTCCTTCACGACTCCCCTGCTCTTCAGTGCCGAAGCCGCATTCCTTGTCAGCGGCAAATAGCCGTCGTATTGCAAGGCAGCATTGTTCAGAATCAGTCCGTTGCTCACGTCGCAGCCGTGCAGACGGGATATGCTCTGCACATCTTCCACGCTGATGCCCAGTTCCTTGCGCATATCGTCGTATTCTTCGCCGAGGAAATCGGCAGCCGTGATGTTGTTCAGCTTCACGAAATAGGTGTACTGCACGTTGTCCGGCTCCTTGTTTGCCTTTCCGTCGAGATAAACCACCTTGTTCTTGATCTGCAACGTCTGTCCCGGAAGACCCACGCAACGCTTCACGTAGTTCTCACGACGGTCTGCCGGACGCGAATCTATCACTCCATACGTCTGCGCATTTGCGGCAATGTAGCCCCGTCCCTTTGCGTATGCCTTGGCGTAGAAGTCTCTCTGCTCCATAGGATTCATATTACGGACGTTCAGCGTAGGATTCTCCTGCATCATCATATTGAGTCCGAGGGTGTAAACCGTCTGATAAAAATCCTGTGCCTGATAGTTAAGATCGCTCATAATGGTGTCGCCGGCAGGATAGTTGAACACCACGATGTCGTTTACCTTCACTTTTCCGAGTCCCTTCACGCGACGATATTCCCAGTGTGGTTTCTCAATATAGCTCTTGATATTGAAGAAAGGCAGCGTGTGCTGCGTGAGCGGCATCGCCAACGGAGTCTGCGGAATGCGCGGGCCATAGCTCACTTTGGAGACGAAAAGATAGTCGCCGGTAAGCAACGATTTCTCCAATGACGAGGAAGGAATCACATAGTTCTGGAAGAAGAACTGATTGACGAAATATACTGCCACGAGCGCGAAGACGATAGCGTCCACCCAGCTCATTACGAATCTCGCCGGTCCTTCAAAATTCTTCCACCACTGCCACTTTATTTTCTTCGTGATGTAGACATCGAAGATGAACGGAAGCGCGAAAAGTCCCAACCAGCTCTTCACCCAATACAGGAAAAGGAGATAGAGTAGTGTTACGATAATGAACTTAGCCCATTGTTTCTTTGGGTTCAGTTTAGCTTTTTCTTTATCAATCATTGGTTTGTTTTTATCAGGCACACCGTCCCAGAAAGACGGGCAGCCCAGTATTTATTTTCAGAACTTAAAAAGGTCGCTTGTGGTCAGCAGTCCGCTGTGTTCCTTGGTGTATTCGGCGGCAAGCACTGCTCCGAGCGCAAAACCCTTGCGGCTGTGCGCATCGTGGGTGATGGTGATGCTGTCGGCTTCGGAATCGTATCTGATGCTGTGTATTCCGGGCACTTCGCCGCGACGGATGGAGGCTATCGGCACTTCGTTTTCGGCTGCGTCGTTGCTGCCCTCTTCGCTTCCGTCGGCATTTGTCTGATGTCCTTTTACCCAATTCTCCTTTCGGTCAAGGTTAGAAATCAGCTCTTCGGCCAGCGTAATCGCAGTACCCGACGGCGCATCGAGCTTATGTACGTGGTGTGTTTCCTCCATTTCCACATCGTACTGTGGGAAACCGTTCATAATCTTTGCCAGATAACGGTTCACGGCAGAGAAAATTGCTACGCCGATAGAGAAATTGCTCGCCCAGAACAAGGTTTTCCCTCCCTCCGTGCAGAGCCTTTCTATCTCCTTTCCGTGCGTCTGCATCCATCCCGTAGAGCCGCTTACCACCTTCACATTGTGCTCGAAGGCTTTCAGATAGTTACCATACGCAGCAGTAGGATTGGTAAACTCAATCGCCACATCTGCCGAGGCGAACTCGGGAGAATCGAAATCCTGAGGATTATCTACATCTATCTTGCAAACTATTTCGTGTCCGCGATCGAGCGCAATCTGTTCAATCATCCGCCCCATCTTGCCATAGCCTATCAATGCTATCTTCATAATCAGATTTGTTTTAAAACATTGCAAAGTTAGCAGAATCCATAGATAACACAAAATATATTCATTATTTTTAATGCTTTATCACGCTAATTGTTAGGCTCGTAACGCCTATTTCCATTATCCTCTTCCAAATAATGAAAGAACGGCATTTGTAAATTAATTTTCATTCCCGTTTCGTCTGAAAAGCAATCGTCGCACGTTTGCACGCCATTCTTCGCAAGATTGTGCTGCATTCTTCGCACAAATGCAGCGCAATCTTCGTAAAAATGGAACACGAAACAACGACGCTCATAAATCACTCAATATCAATCTGTTACAAAATAAATGAAAAGATACGGCATAAAACAATAGTGTAAATATTTTTCATATATGGTTCTGTGCAGAGCGACGGCGTTTTAGAGCATCAAGAAAAGAGCAAACAGCTTGCTCTCTCATCTTGAATGCGATTGCAGTTTGTGAAAGCAATAAAGAAACGTATGGAAAAAGGAATACCCTAAAAGCAAATTTGGCAAAGTCTTCTCCGAAAACACGGTGCTTCGGCAGCGAATCTTTATTCCTTGTTGTCAATTCTCGATTTTATTGGTTATCTTTGCAGAGAATATAGTGTTCACTCGTTACTTTGAATTTTACTGCAAAACGATACGGAAATACGATATGGATGAAGATTTCGACATAAGAGAAGAAAGGCTGACTTCGACCGAAAAGGACTTTGAGAATGCGCTACGGCCTCCCTCGTTCGATGATTTCAGCGGACAGGGAAAGGTGGTGGAGAATCTGAGAGTCTTTGTTGAGGCTGCCAAATACCGTGGCGAACCACTCGACCACACGCTCCTTCACGGTCCACCGGGCCTGGGAAAGACCACGCTGAGCAACATCATTGCCAACGAACTGGGCGTGGGCTTCAAGATAACCTCGGGACCGGTGCTCGACAAGCCGGGCGATCTGGCAGGCATTCTCACTTCGCTCGAGCCGAACGATGTGCTCTTTATCGACGAAATCCATCGGCTTTCGCCCGTGGTTGAGGAATATCTGTACTCGGCAATGGAGGATTATCGCATCGATATTATGATAGACAAAGGGCCTTCGGCACGTTCCATACAGATAGACCTGAATCCGTTTACGCTCGTCGGCGCAACAACGCGCAGCGGACTGCTCACGGCTCCGCTCCGTGCCCGCTTCGGTATCAATCTTCACTTGGAGTATTACGACCCCGAGACGCTCAAACGGATTATCAAACGTTCGGCAAGACTGCTGAAAGTGCCCATTGAAGACGATGCAGCCATAGAGATAGCACGCCGTTCACGTGGCACGCCCCGTATCTGCAACTCGCTGCTTCGCCGTGTGCGCGACTTTGCACAGGTAAAGGGCAACGGAACGATTGACCCTCAGATAGCACAGTCGTCTCTCCAGTCGCTGAACATCGACCAGTACGGACTGGACGAAATAGACAACAAGATACTATTGACGATTATCGATAAGTTCCGTGGCGGACCTGTCGGCGTGTCTACTATCGCCACGGCTATCGGCGAAGATTCGGGAACGGTGGAGGAAGTCTATGAGCCTTATCTTATAATGGAGGGCTTCATCAAGCGAACGCCGCGCGGACGTATGGCAACTCCGCTCGCATACGAGCATCTGGGACGGAACATCTTAGGGTCATCGGCAGCCGAACCCGATTTGTTCAGTCTGTAAGAGGGCGAGCGAAGCGAGTTTACAAGTGGACAAGGGACAAGTGAACAAGGAGACAAGTTTACGAGTGAACAAGTATATTACCATATCAAGAAAACAACGAGAAAAGTAAGGCTGCAATGACACGACGCTGAACAAATTTACTTGTCCACTCGTCCACTCGTAAACTTGTCTCCTTATCCATTTACTCCCCTCTAAAACTTCTCTTTTTTCATTTTCTTTGCCACAAAAATATAGCAGTTTCCGTCTCTATAATTGTAAACGGAATATAAACCTTTAAAAATAAAGAAGATGAAAACATTATTTCTTACATTGGTTCTTTGTGCGGCAAGTCTCAGCAGTTGGGCACAGAATATTGACGACGTATTCAATCAGTTCAAGAACAGAGAGAACGCAACCTTGGTAAACCTTCCCAAAAGTCTTATCAGTATGGGACTGAAATCTTCCAATGACGAGGATGCCAAAAAGTGGGCAGACAAGATAGAATCAATGCAGATTCTTGCATTGGAGGATGCAAGCGACGCGCTGAAGAAGGAACTCAACGCTGCCGTAAAGAAAGCCAATCTGGGCGATTATGAGGATATGATAAGAGCAAATTCCGACGGGGAGAAAGTGCGCATAATGACGAAATCGGATGGAAAGGAAATAACGAGCCTCATCATCTTTGCCATCGACGAGGAAGACTGCGCTATTGTGAAGATAGACGGACACATTAATCCGAAAGATGTGGATGCTATTGTAGACAGTCAGACCGGTAAATAAACTGCGACTATGAAACGGATACTATTGATTGCAGCCGTCCTGTTGAGCACGCTCACAGGTTTTGCAAGCCGGCAAAGTGGCTCTGACGGCGTTTCCAACCTTTTCTGGGACTTTATGTACTGCAAGAATGCGGAATATGTTCACGTACCGAAGTTGCTTTTGAAGCTCGCTGCCGTCGCTATGGACGATGAGGACAAAGAAGATATGAAGTTCCTGAAACGCATTTCATCGGTGCGTGTGCTCGATCTGGAGGAGTGCAGCGAGAAAATCAAGCGCGATTTCACGGAAAGAACAAAGAATTTCAAGGCCAAAGGCTACGAAGAACTGGTGCGGCAGAAGTCGAAAGACGAGAATACGCTCGTATTGATAAAGATGAAAAAGGAGTATATCCGTGAGCTTGTAGTCATTACCTGCGACGGAGAAGACTGTACATTGGTTCAGATAAAGGGAAAAATACATCTCGACGAAGTGGAAGACGTCATCGAACATCAGGGCAGAAACGCCAAGAACAAGCATACATAATCTATCTATAATAGTACAGACAGATGGAAGCCTCGCAATTTAAATCTCTCTTTTTGCCGTGCCACAGTAAACTTTATGCTGTGGCGTGGCGACTGACGGGCAATAGTCAGTCGGCAGAAGATTTGGTACAGGAGACTTTCCTTCGCTTATGGACAAAGCGCGATCAGCTCGATGGCGTGGAGAATGCCGAAGCATACAGCATAACGATACTCCGACGGCTCTTCTACGACGTACAGCGCAGCGGGCACATCGTGGAATCAGATGCTGAAATCGGCAAGATGACGCTGAAGTCTTCGCAAGACCTGAACCGGGAAATCGAATCTGCCGACGAAATGGAACGGATACGGAAACTGATTCTTCAGCTTCCCGACCCACAAGGAAAGGTTATGCTGATGCGGGATATAGAAGACAGACCCTACGAAGAAATCAGCAAGGCAACGGGACTGACCGAAGTAAACGTGCGCTCGGTGCTGAGCAGGGCGCGAAAACGAATACGAGAACAGATAAAGGAGATGAAACGATGATGAAGACAGAGGATATAAAGGATTTGCTCGAACGCTTTTACGAGGGTAATACCACCGAGGAGGAAGAGCGGGCGTTGAAGGAATATTTCTCTGCAAACGACATTGCAGAGGAATTGAAGCCCGAACAGGTATTCTTCCGGGCATTGAATACGGATGACGCAACCGTTCCCGACCGGTTGGAAGAGCGTCTGGAAAGACAAATCAACCAGTGGAACAGGGTTGAAAAGACTGTCCGAAGAAGTGCCACACGCATAAGTCTGCGCTGGATTGTCGGCGTGGCTGCCAGTCTGCTGATACTCTTCAGCATAGGCATCTTCGTGAGCAGGCAGGGCAAGGAGGATAATCTCAGCAGCATCGAACAGGCCGATACATACGACAATCCCGAAGATGCGTCGGCAGAAGCAGCCCGTGCGCTGACCAAATTCTCGAAGAGTCTGAACAAGGGACTCGGTACATTGGAAAAAATAACGAATTAATAAAACTGTTTGTTGAAATGAAAAAGATACTTTTTATATTTCTGCTGTCGCTGATTTGCGGTCAGACATTTGCCCAAAAGGCAATTTTCGATAAATACGAGGATGTGAAAGGAGTGAGCACCGTCTACATATCGAAGAATATGTTTCAGATGATGGGAGGCAAGGTAGGCGACAAGGATTTATCAAAGATAGCCAAGAAACTGGAGCATATGCAGATACTGGAGTGCGAGCGTCCGTCGATGATTCAGGGAATCAAGAACTTTGCCACCACCGTTCTCAACCAGCAGCGGTATGAAGTGGCAATGAAGGTAAACGACGGCGACGAGCGCGTAACCATTTATCAGAAGAACCGCGGCAACGGAAAGAACGAATTTGTGCTGTTGGCGGTGGAAAAGGATGAAATCAGCATTATCAATATTCTCGGAAACGTTTCCTTACAGGATATCAAGGGCTTTGCCGGAGATTGAAAAGTGGCAGTTTTAATGAAGAGAATATTTGGAAATATTGTGGAAATAGCGTACTTTTGCAACGTATTCACGCAGTTGAAAGAACGCTCAATATAAGAAAAAGCAATGAAGACAGGTTTGTTTGTTGGCAGTTTCGACCCATTTACTATCGGACACGACTCCATCGTGCGCCGTGCTTTGCCGTTGTTCGACAGAATAGTCATAGGTGTAGGCATAAACGAACGCAAGCAGTATATGGAACCGACCGAAGTGCGCACAGAGCGTATTCGGGCAGTATATGCCGGCGAACCGAAAATAGAAGTGAAGGCATACGACGACCTTACGGTTGATTTCGCCAAACGCGAAGGCACAACATTCTTCATAAAGGGCGTGCGCAGCGTGAAAGACTTTGAATACGAGCGCGAACAGGCCGACATCAACCGTCAGTTGGGAGGAATGGAAACACTACTGCTCTATGCAGAACCACAATACGAGAGCATAAGTTCCACCCTCGTGCGCGAACTCACCCACTTCGGGAGAGACGTGAGCGCATTTCTTCCGAAAGGCTACTGAAAGGAACGAATGCCCAAGCAGCTCTATTAAAAGCCGATAAAAAGAAAAGAATATGATAACATACAACGCAGAGGACGTAAAACTTCCAAAAATAAAGAAGCGCGATACCACGAATTGGATCAAGGCCGTAGCTGCAACGCACGACAGAAAGGTGGGCGAAATCGGCTATATGTTCGTCAGCGACGAGAGGATTCTCGAAGTAAACAATGAATATCTTGGGCACGACTACTACACGGATGTCATCACTTTCGACTATTGCGAGGGCGACGTGCTCAATGGCGACATCGTGATTTCGCTGGATACGGTGCGCACCAATGCCGAGAAGTTCGGAAAAGCCTACGAGGATGAGCTTCACCGCGTGATTATCCACGGCATACTCCACCTTTGCGGAATCAACGACAAGGGTCCGGGCGAGCGTGAGATAATGGAAGATAACGAGAACAAGGCACTTGCCTTGCTGAAGAAATAATCATCCCCTTCCTCCAAACTCGGGATAATCAAACGAACATAAGGAAACAGATTGACAAGTAGAACTCTCCATCCCCATCGTTTCGGCTCTGCTTGTCCCTTGTTTTTCCGTGCATAATTAATAGAATATGCTTGTAAACAGATTTACTTATTAGAAAAATCTATTGTTTACATTTATCATCTATACTTTTTCCGTAGCCGTTGTTTCTCAAAAGGAAATTGCATTTTAGCACAGTAAAAGCAGAGACAACGGATAAACTGGTCAGTAAATATCCAATCAATTCCTCCTGATTATCAAAAAAAGAACCTTGCAAGGGCTATTCCCAAGCAAGGTTCTTTGGTGTGTGATTTTATTTTTCGTGGATTTTACTATTTCTTCTTTGGTTTACGGCGTGCCCATCCTTCTTCCGTGAAGTCAGGTTCATCGCCTTTGAACTTTACGCTGTCGTTTCCTTTCATCAGCTCTTTCCAGTCGTCTTTCCTGAATTTGCGCTGTGTGGCAAAGTCGTTGCCGTCATTGTTGCGCTTTTTGCTGCCACGACTTTCATCGCGACGACCACGACCAGCATTGCGGCTGCTGCGTTCTCGGCGTTCGCCATAGCCTCCTCGGCTTTCGTCTCTGCGACCACGGCCTTCACCACGACCACCACGAGACCCGTGTCCACCCTCATCGGCATCGTTGCAGCGCACTTCGCGCCCCTTGTATGTAAGTCCGTTGAGAGCTGCCATCACTTTCTGTGCGTCCTGTTCGGGCACTTCTATGTAGGCCTGCTTCATCAGAAGGTCGATATGGCCCACTTCCTGACGCCCCTGCACGTTCTTGTTAATGAACTGCATTATTTCGCCCGGATAGAAACCGTCGGTCTTTCCGAGGTTGATGAAGAGACGCTTGAAACCTGCTTCAGCCTTGCGCGGACCACGGGAACGCTCGCGTGTGCGTCCTTCGCCACGTTCGCCGCGCCCCTTGTCGCGCCCACCGCGGCCTGCCACCGGCTTTTCTATCTCGGGTGCATTCTTGTAATAATCGAGGAAACGGCCGAAAGTGGCTGTAACAATCTTCTGAATGATGATTTCCTTGTCGATGAACTCGAACTGGCGATTGATGTCTGCAACGTAAGGAGCAATCTGTTCCTCGTCGATATCCGTCTTGAGGATGTTGTCCATCGTCTTGAAGAGCTGCTTCTTGCATATTTCTTCAGCCGAAGGGAGCGTTCCGTCCTCGAACTCCTTGCCGATGATTTTTTCTATGTTACGTACTCTGTACTTCTCCTTGATGTGGATGATGGAGATGGAAGTACCCTTCTTGCCGGCACGTCCCGTGCGTCCTGACCGGTGGGTATAGTTTTCCACGTCGTCGGGCAGGCCGTAGTTGATTACGTGTGTAAGGTCGTTCACGTCCAGACCACGTGCTGCAACGTCGGTTGCAACGAGAATTTGCGTGAGATGCGAACGGAACTTCTGCATCGTGAGGTCGCGCTGCTGCTGCGAAAGGTCGCCGTGCAGAGCTTCGGCATTGTAGCCGTCCTTGATCAGTTTGTCGGCAATCTCCTGCGTTTCAATCTTTGTGCGGCAGAAAACGATGCCGTAAATCTTCGGATAGAAGTCTACGAGACGTTTCAGTGCAAGGTACTTGTCCTTAGCGTGAACCATATAGTAGATGTGGTTCACGTTTTCGGCACCTTCGTTTCTTGAGCCAACCACGATTTCCTTGTAGTCGTGTAGATAGCCTTTTGCCACGCGTTCCACCTCACGGTTCATTGTAGCGGAGAACAGCAGTGTGTTGCGGTCTTCGGGAACGTTGGTGAGAATCTCCGTAATACTCTCCTGAAAGCCCATATTGAGCATTTCATCTGCCTCGTCGAACACCACGTTGTGAACGTTTTCCAGCTTTGCCTTGCCACGGTTCATCAGGTCGATGAGACGGCCCGGTGTGGCAACGATAATCTGGACGCCGTGACGGAGCTGCTTGATCTGTGTGTCGATGGACGCACCTCCATATACGGCTGCGATGTGCAGGTGGGGAATATACTTGCCGAAATCCTTGAGGTCGTCTGCAATCTGCAGACAAAGCTCGCGCGTCGGACTGAGCACGATGGCCTGTGTGTCCTTGCTCTTGGTGTCGATGCGCTGCAAAAGGGGAATGCCGAATGCGGCAGTCTTGCCCGTACCCGTCTGTGCGAGTGCGATTACGTCGTTTCTGTTACCGAGCAAATAAGGAATTACTTCTTCCTGAACAGGCATAGGCTGTTCAAAACCTAACTCACTAATGGCCTTGCGAATCTCTTCGCTAACGCCTAATTCTTCAAATGTTTTCAAATTCGTTTATTTATAAATGAAATCCTATTAAGGACATTCCGCCACCAAACGAACCCACTTAAAGAAACATAAGGCTTGCTCTTTCCTTTTACAATCTCAAGCCTTTTACGGTGACTGATATCCTTTTTCGGGGTGCAAAGTTACGTTTAAGATTCCGAACTGACAAATAAAAGCAGCCATAAATCAATTAATTTTTGAATTTTAACTCGTCCGTGGAACTTGTTCTGCCCGGAAAACTCTTGCCTTTCTGCACTTTTCATTCGTCCAGGAACATTGTATTGCTGATGCGCAAATGAAACAATGATTTCCGTGTATGCAGACACGTTTTTCAATCGTGCGAAGATTGCGTTCCATTCTTCGCACGTTTGCGTTGCATTTTTGCGAAGATTGCGCTGCATTCTTCGCAAGATTGGAAACGGATTTTTTATTCGCTGATTTTCAATGATTTACAAAATTCTGTTTTCTTTGTTTTTCTTCTCTTTCATAATGTCTTCAAACAGAAAAAACTCCCTGCAATCCCTGCAGAGAGTCTTCGCTTTTTTAAACCTTTACACTTAAAGTTTTTCCTTTTTACTAACTCAAATAATTAACTTTAATAACGACTAATTGTCTATTCTTGCTGCAAATATAATGAAAAAAATAAACTTACAAGAAAAGAACGGATAAATATATGCTAAGAGAATGTTAAGGACGAGCGATTTGGATTGTTAGTTTGATACCTTCCGAAAAGACTGGAAATACAATTTGTCTTTCGTTCGTAGCGATATGAAACATAGGGTGTTAATATGCCGTTATAGTAGTTTCAAATTGATATAGATGAATATTTTTAATATCCTATAATAAATATGGCAAATCATAATGATTATTGTTGGATTTCTGCTTACATTTGCACTTGTATTTTTACAATCCAGAATTTATATATTTTAGGAATATGAAAGCGAATATTGCGCATAGTGAGAAGAAACGCATCGTTATTGCAGGTGGTGGACTGGGCGGTTTGGAATTGGCATTCCGCCTGCTCGATTCGGAGTATCAGGTAGTACTTGTAGACAGGAATAATTATCATCAGTTCCCGCCATTGATCTATCAGGTGGCTTCGGCGGGCTTGGAACCGAGTAGTATCTCGTTTCCGTTCCGGAGATTGTTTCAGGGAAAGAAAGATTTCTTCTTCAGAATGGCAAATGTGGAAAGGGTGATTCCCGAAGAAAATGCACTCAAGACTTCGGTGGGCACCATTCATTACGACTATCTTGTGTTTGCGGCAGGTGCCACGACCAACTTCTTCGGGAATGAGAATATAGAAAAGAACACGCTGCCGATGAAGACCGTGGCCGAGGGAATGCGATTGCGCAATACCATCCTCGAACATCTGGAACTTGCCGAGACCGAAGAAGACGAGGCGAAGCGTCAGGCATTGCTCAATATTGTCATCGTAGGCGGAGGTGCATCGGGCGTGGAGATTGCGGGGGCTATGGCAGAAATGAAGAAGAAGGTCATTCCGCGCGATTATCCGGATTTGGATTCTTCAAAGATGAATATCTATCTCGTGAATGCCGACGACAGGCTGCTGAAGGCGATGGACCTGAAGTCTTCCACCCGTGCCGAAGAAGACCTGACGGCTATGGGCGTGAACATTATCGGAAACAAGTTTGCCGTGGATTTTCAGGACGACGAATTGATACTGAAGGATGGCACGAGGATTCCAAGCAAAACCGTTATTTGGGTGAGTGGCATTCGTGCAAATATGTTTGAAGGTTTTGCCGATGAGAGCATAGGGCGTGCCGGTCGTCTGATAACCGACAGATACAGCAAGGTGCGCGGCTATGAGAATATCTTCTGCATCGGCGATCAGGCCATCGTGGAGGGCGACGCTGAATATCCGATGGGGCATCCCCAGTTGGCACAGGTGGCAATGCAGCAGGCCAAAACACTTGCAGGGAATCTCAAGAACCATTTCCGGGAAAAAGAATTAATGGCGTTTAAGTACAGGAATCTCGGCACTATGGCTACCATCGGGCGTAAGTGTGCTGTGGCGGAAATCGGCGGACAGAAGTTTGGCGGACTTTCGGCGTGGATACTTTGGCTCGTTGTGCATCTCCGTTCCATCTTAGGCGTGAAAAACAAAGCCGTCATTCTCCTGAACTGGATGTGGAATTACTTCAATTACAGGCAGAGTCTGCGCCTCATTCTCCGTGCATCTGTCAGAAAGGAATAATATTTTGAAGTTTGCTACGTATATTATATAGAATACAACAGACTAAATCTTTCAGAATATGAACATAGCAGTATATTGCTCGGCGAACGACAATATCGATTCCGACTTCTTCAAGGAGACCGAAAAGCTGGGAAGATGGATGGGTGAGAACGGGCACACGGTGGTTTATGGTGGGTGCAACATCGGGCTGATGGAGTGCATCGGCAGGTCGGTACACGATGCAGGCGGACGCGTCATCGGCGTTATCCCGCAGATTATTGAGCAGGGAGGAAAGAAAAGCGACTGTATCGACATTGAATTTCCGTGCGACAACCTTTCCGACCGTAAGGAGATAATGATGAGTCAGAGCGAGGTTTTCATTGCCTTGCCCGGTGGACTGGGTACGCTTGACGAGATTTTTACCGTTGCCGCATCATCCACCATCGGCTACCACCACAAGAAGACCATTCTCTATAATATAAAAGGGTTCTGGAATCCTCTGATTGCCGTTCTGGACGACCTTCAGTCGAAAGGATTCATCCGTGGCGATTATCGCAATTATATTCAGGTTGCAGACAGTTTGGAGGAATTAATCGGGCTTTTATAGCTGTAATTGACAAGGCATCTGCCAAACAATCATTCCTTTCGTTTGCTCATTTTCGGGCAGACGAATATTATTTTGAGAAATAGTTTGGAATTGTTTGAAAGTCAATCGATAAATCCAGTCTTTGGAATTTTGGTCAAAAAAACTTGCCGTATTGCTTTTCCAAAGCAAGGGATAAATCGAAGATAGTTGTCGATTTTATTTAATCAGCAGACCTGATAAAAGAATTTTTTATTGAAATATGATAAAAATTCAAAATATAATTTATAACTTTGTGCTAAAAGTTCAAAATATAAGTTTGAAAATCAGCAGGAATGATTAGTAAGGATATTGTTAAACAGGTTTTGGCATCCAATCAAAAGGATGTTGAAAATTATAAGGTAATCCCTCGTGCATTACCTTCAGATGATTTTGGATGCTGTGTATTTGTCGGTGTACGTCGTACCGGAAAATCCTTTATGCTCTATCAGAAAATGCAGCAGATGCTCAATGCCGGTTGTCAATGGGATGAAATGCTGTATCTTAATTTTGAAGATGATCGTTTGACATCGTTTGACTCAAATGATTTCGAACTTATATTGGAATCCCATACGGAAATGTATGGAAAGCGTCCTATGCTTTTTCTGGACGAAGCACAGAATATTGAAGGATGGGAAAAGTTTGCCCGTCGCTTGGCTGACAGAAAATATTCTGTCTGGATTACGGGCAGTAATGCCAAAATGCTGTCTTTGGAGATAATGACAACCTTGGGAGGCCGCTATTTGACAACGGAAGTCTATCCTTATAGTTTTGAAGAATTTCTTGATGTGCAAGCTGTTCCACACGATGAAATATCATTGTTGGCTACTGAGGAACGTGCGAGAATGCTTCGTGCTTGGAATGAATATCTTGCTTGGGGAGGATTGCCGGAATCAATAAGGCTTGAAGTTAAGCGTAATTATCTCAGCAGCACATTTCAGAAAATATATTTGGGAGATATTGTCAGTCGGAACAGCATATCTAATTCGGCCTTGTTGCGGCTGATGCTTAAAAAACTGGCAGAGAATGTGGGACAGCCGGTTTCCTACAATCGTTTGGCGAATGTTCTTTCTTCGGTAAGTGGAAAAATAACGATGCCAACTGTCAGTAAATATATTGAATACAGTGAAGCAGCGTGGCTCTTGTTACGGCTTAGAAATGTTTCCGCACCATTTGCCGAAAAGGAAACTTCGGGTAAATACTATTTCATAGATAATGGAATACTGAACTTGTTTCTGCTTAATGGTGAAACTATACTGCTTGAAAATATCGTGGCACTTGCTTTGTTTCGTAAATACGGGCACGACTCTGATAATGAGAGAATCTTCTTTTATAATAATAAAGTGGAAGTGGATTTCTATATTCCGGAAGATGGACTTGCCATACAGGTTTCGTATAGTATAATCCAAACACCTGAAACTTACGAGCGTGAGGTAAATGCCTTGAGAAAAATTCCTAAGGTGCTCGCTTGCAAGCGTCGTCTGATATTGACCAATGATGAATCTGACAGGATAGAAGATGATTTCGGTATCATAGAAGTAATGCCGGTTTGGAAGTGGCTGCTGATGTAAGTGAGTGTGGAGAAAGATACATAATGCTTATTCTGTCTTATCTGATTGCGGGATTGTACTTCCATTACGACTATAGTGTACGATGCTGTTTGCGTTATCAGCAAGTATTTTCTGCTCATAAAAAACGAGAATAATATGTATTGATTTCCAGGTATCCTGAGTCCAGCCATAAAAAGAAACGCTCCCAAACCCTATTTTGTCAGGTTTGGGAGCGTTTAATGTATAATGTGGTAAGTTGTGGACTTATAGTCTTGTTCTCACATTCGCTTGCAAGCTCATAAACTTGTATCCTTGTTCACTTGTCCACTCGTTTCCTTTGTCATTCATTATTAAATAACCGTGAGCTTTGCCGTCTTTAGGTTCTTGCTGTGAGGGCCAATCATTATGTCGAAGTCGCCCGGTTCGAGCACGAAATGGAGGTCGCTGTTATAGAATTTCAGCATATCGGGCGTGATGTTGAAGCTGATTGTCTTGCTTTCGCCTGCTTTCAGACTGATGCGCTCGAATCCTTTCAGTTCCTTAACTGGACGGGAAATGCTTGCAAATCTGTCGCGGATGTAGAGCTGGACTACTTCGTCGGCATCGTATCTGCCGGTATTGCTCACGGTAACGGTTGCTTTTACCGTGCCGCTCTGGCTCATAGAGTTTGCTGAAAGCGTGATGTCGCCGTAGCTGAACGTGGTATAGCTGAGCCCGTAACCGAATGGGTAAAGCTCATCGTTGCGAATATCAAGGTAGTTGCTCTGATATTTGCGGAACTCCTGTGCGCCGTCGGGAACCGGACGACCGGTGTTCAGATGATTGTAGTACATAGGAATCTGTCCCATAGACTTAGGGAAGGTCGTTGTGAGCTTGCCGCTGGGCACTTTGTCGCCGAAGAGGACGTCGCAGATGGCGTCGCCGGTTTCTGATCCACCGTACCAAACGTTGAGAATTGAGTTTACATTCTCGTTTTCCCAAGTGAGAATGGTGGGGCGGCCGGAGTAGTTAAGCAGTACGACTGGCTTTCCCGTAGCCACGAGTGCCTGCAAGAGTTCCATCTGAACATCGGGAAGATGAAGGTCGCTTCGGCTTGAGCTTTCGCCGCTCATCTCTGCCATTTCGCCCAGTGCAGCTATGATGACATCGGATTCACGGGCAATGCGCAATGCTTCTGCCTTGGCTTGGGTATCGTCTACACGAGTAATCTCGCGCCCGAACGATGCAGCTTTCTGCGTCTGTGCGTCGCGGTAGATGTTGCTGCCCTGTGCATAGGTTACGGTTGCCTTACCCTTGAGTGCCTTTTGCATAGCTTCTTTCAGCGTAGTGTACTTCTCAGGCTTGTCTCCTGTGGACCACATACCCGGAAGATTGTTTCTTGTGTCGCCCAAAGGTCCGACGAGCGCAATCTTTCCTTCCTTCTTCAATGGGAGGAGATTGTGCTGATTCTTCAGAAGAACAAAGGTCTCGGCTGCAAGATTGCGGGCTGCAAGACGACTTTCCGCCGTGTACATATCCTTTGTGGCGCGCTTCTTGTCGCAGAATCGGTAAGGATCCTTGAAAAGACCGAGTTTATACTTTGCCTCCAGCACACGGCGGCAAGCCAAATCAATGTCGGCGATGGTAACAGTACCGTTGTTGAGGCATTTTTCCAACTGGTTGATGTAGGCACCGGAGCACATATCTATATCTGTTCCTGCCTTGAGTGCCTGTGCAACGCACACGTCCTGTTCGCCAATTCCGTGTACGCTCATTTCGTTGATAGCACCGTAGTCGGTAGCGAGAAAGCCGTCGAATTTCCACTGATTGCGAAGCACTTCCGTAAGCAACCATTTGTTGCCGGTTGCCGGTATGCCGTCTACGATGTTGAAAGACGACATAAACGAGCCTGCACCGGCTTCGACGGCCATCTTGAACGGAAGGAAGTACTGGTTGTACATACGGACACGGCTCATATCCGTGGTGTTGTAGTCGCGGCCAGCCTCGGCTGCACCGTAAAGCGCATAGTGCTTCACGCAGGCCATTGCATTTTCCGGACCGTAGTTGCCTTGATAGCCGCGAATGAGCGCAGCTCCGACGAGACCGTTGAGCAAAGGATCTTCGCCGGCACTCTCTGCAATGCGTCCCCAACGGGGGTCGATTGATACGTCTACCATCGGGCTATATACCCAACTGATGCCCTGTGCCGTAGCTTCCTTTGCAGCGATGCGGGCACCTTCTTCGATGGCAGCGAGATCCCAAGAGCACGCTTGTGCCAACGGAATGGGAAAAACGGTTTCATAACCGTGAATAACGTCCTGTCCGAATATCATAGGAATACCCAGACGGCTCTTCTTCACGGCAATCTCCTGCAACTCTCGAATCTTATCCTGTCCTTTCACGTTGAGAATGGCACCGAGTTCGCCTTTTGCTGCAAGCGTTCCGAGCGGACTGTTCATTGCCTGTCCGGTTGTGATGTCGCCACCGGGAAGAAGATTAAGCTGACCGATTTTCTCTTTCAGCGTCATCTTCGCCATCAGATTATCGACGAAGGTTTTCATATCGTCTTGTGCCGATGCCGTAAGCACCGAACACAAAATGCCTATTGCTAAAAATATTTTTCTCATTTCAAATTGAATTTAATGTTCAATGGGAGGTTGTCTGATGAATTTCCTACGAGTGCCGTGAACGAACCGTTCTCGCTCTTCCATCCGTTTGATGCCTCATCGTAGAAGCTCATCGCTTCGTTGTCGATAGTTATCTGTACGTCCTTGCTCTCACCGGGTTGCAAGAACACCTTCTGGAAGCCTTTCAGCTCTTTGTATGGACGGTCCACGCTCGCTTCATCGTCGTGAATGTAGAGCTGAACAACCTCAGCTCCCGCGCGTTTGCCGGTGTTCTTCACATTGACTGTGAAGGTAATCTTTCCGTCGCGCGTTACGTCTTTTGTCGATGCACGGAGGTTGGAGAGGGCAAATGTGGTGTAACTGAGTCCGTGTCCGAATGCAAAGGTAGGCTTTATCTTCTTTGAATCCATCCAGCGATAGCCCACATAGATGCCCTCCTTGTATTCCTCATCTATTATCTTCTTGTCAGCACGCCACTTTCCGGGATATGTATTGAGGGCGTGTGCACCATAATCGTTCAGCGTTCTGCCCCAACTGAACGGCAGTTTGCCCGATGGATTGGCCTTGCCTGTGAGAACATCAGCAAGCGCATTGCCTGCTTCCGAACCGATAAACCATCCCTGAACGATAGCAGGTATCTTGTTTATCCAAGGCATAGCAACTGCATTACCCGAAATATTCACGTAGATGAAGTTCTTGTTGGCCTTTGCCAGAGCCTCGATTACTGCATCCTGATTGTACGGAAGCTCGTAGTTCTTACGGTCGTGACCTTCACAATCCTGATAATCGGACTTGTTTAAGCCACCGAAGAAGATTACATAGTCGGCATTCTTCGCCTTTGCAACTGCGTCTGCAATGAGCTGACTGGCGTTTCGGCTTTCAGAAAGATCCTGTCCTGTGGTAACACCATTGTATGCACCCGTTACATCGCCCACATATCCACGTTCATAGTCTACCTGAACACCCGGCAATGCAGCCTTGAGGCCATCGAGAGGAGACACTTCACGCTGAACTTTCAACGAGGAAGAACCACCGCCGACGGTCATCATCTTGACGGCATTCTCGCCGACAACGAGGATTCGCCTTGCTTTCGACACATTGACAGGAAGCACGCTCTTGTCGTTTTTCAACAGAACGATGCCGCTATTTGCCACGTCGCGCGCAGTTTCGTAATGCTCTTCCGAGCACATTGAACCCGTTTTACGGTCGGGATTCATCGTGGTACGGAAGAAAGTGCGCAAGACACGGCGCACTTTGTCGTCCAATTCTTTCGTTGTGTACTTTCCGTTCAGGATACCTTCCTTATAAGGATTGGCAAGATAGTAGTTCTGATAGGCGTTGGAAGCACCGAAATGCAAGCCATCCGTCCAAGTGCCAAACTCCATATCGAGGCCGTTCATCACGGATTGTTCGGTGTCGTGTGCGCCTCCCCAGTCTGAAATTACCACTCCGTCGAATTTCCAATCACGTTTAAGGATTTGATTTAATAGGATTTCGTTGTGGCAGTTGTGCTGATTTTTATAAAGATTGTATGCACCCATCAGTCCCCAAACGTGTCCTTTCTGCACGGCAGCCTTGAACGCCGGGAGATAGATTTCGTGGAGCGCACGGTCTGAAATAACGACATTCACCTGATTACGATACTCTTCGTCGTTGTTCAGAGCGTAATGCTTCACGCAGGCCGCAACGCCGTTGCTCTGCAATCCCTGTATGTAGGGAACAACCATTGTGGACGCAAGGAATGGGTCTTCGCCCATATATTCAAAGTTGCGTCCGTTCAATGGAGTGCGGTAGATGTTTACACCGGGGCCAAGAATCATATCCTTGCCACGATAGCGTGCTTCTTCGCCCAGACTTATACCGTATCTCATCGCCAGCGAAGGGTCGAATGTGGCTGCCAGACAAGTCAATGCAGGGAAAGCCACGCAGGAATCGTTGGTCTGTCCGGCTTGTTCCCATTCATCCCACAGCACGTCGGGGCGCACTCCGTGAGGTCCGTCGTCGGTCCAGAAGTCGGGCATACCGAGCCGGGGAACTCCTCTTGACGAGAATTTGCTTTGTGCGTGTATCACGCCCAACTTCTCATCGAGCGTCATTCGTGCGAGCGCATCCTCCACACGCTCCTCGATTGGTTTTGTGTTGTCGAGATAAACCGGTACGGACTTCTGTCCCCAAGAAGAGACGCTCGCCAATACTGCGACAACGGCAATCAGAATTTTTCTCATATTGGTTATTGAAATGTTTAGTTGATTTGTTGCAAATATAGTGGAGATAGTCAGGATAACGGTGAAAAGAAGTTCGTTAAAACCTCACTTTTGCGTGATTATCCTGACTATTTCAGGTTATTTAAGTCTCAGCGACTTGATATAGGAAACTTGAGGCGTGCAGTTTTCCACCTTAATGTTGTTAAGATATTCGCGAAGCAACCGACAAGCCACGGCCTGATCCGGTCTGTTTTCACGGATATTCTTGTAGGTGCTGCGGTCGCTTTCAGCAAATTTCACAATGACGGAATCCCATTCGACAGGCCGCTTTACGGCGTTGAAGCAACTGTTGTCCACCTTCTTGTAGGGCCAGAACGTGTAGCCGATGTTGTTTTCCTCCAAAGTCTTGCACACTTCTTCCTGCCACTCGTCGGTGTTGTGCCCGATTTCGCCCATATACATAGGCAATCCTGTCTTGTCGCGGAAGTCGATGAGATCCTGATAAGACGACTTGCTGCTCCCGGCACCATACCGGTGGCAGGTGTACATAATCTTGTCATCGAACTTCCAGTCCGTGAACGGCTTGAAATTTCCGTTCCATTGCGCGCCTCCCAGCATTATGATATGATTCCTGTCCACCTTTCTTATCTCCTTTGTAACGCGTTTATAGAGCGGCTCCAACAGAGGATTCAGCTTGTCGTATTCTTTTTCAAAGTAGGTTGCGATAGGTTCGTTCATCAGGTCGTAGCCGAGAATCACCGGCTCATCCTTGTAGCGTGCTGCGATTTCGAGCCATATCCTGCAGAAGAGTTTTTGGCTTTCCTCGCTTACGAAGAGCCAAGGATAGCCGTAGGAATTGTCGATATTGTCGCCCGTCTGCCCACCGGGGCAGTCGTGCATATCGAGAATCAGATAGAGATGATTGTCGCGACACCACGTTACTACTGAATCAACGAGCGCAAAACCGTCCTGATTGCTGTTGATGCCCATATAATCCTCGTCGGTAAACGACTTGTAATTGAAAGGCAGTCGGATGGTATTTGCTCCGGCAGCAGCGATGAACTCGATGTCTTTCCGTGTGATGTAGTTCTGCTTGAACTCTTTCCAGAAGGCGGCGGTTTCGTCCGGACCGACGAGCTGTGCCAGCATCTGGTCGATCATCCAATAGGAATTGGTCTTCTGAAAGCCGAACATATATCCCTCGGGATTTACCCAGTTGCCCAGATTCGTACCTTTGATGAAGAGTTTCTTGCCGTTTGGCTGTATCAAGTTCACGCCGTCAATGGTAACGAACTTCGATTTTGGCTTTGCATAAGCCGTGATGCCTAACATCGCTATGAGTGCTGACAAGAATATTCTTTTCATTGTTTTGTCAGGTTGTTGATGATGATTTATGTTTAATTCTTCTTGAAGATGCGGACGTAATCAACCTGCATCGTAACAGGCAATGCGCTTTCGTCCACTCCGTTCATACCACCCCAAGCACCGCCCCACGCAAGATTGAGAATCACGTAGAACTCCTTGTTGAACGGCCACGTGTCGTTGTTGCCCTTTCCGTCGTTCAGGAAAGTGAGCTGAGGCTGTCCGTCCACGTAGGTCTTTATGTAGTCTGCCGTCCATTCCAGCGCATAGACGTGATATTCGCCCTCTGCATTGCTGATGGTCATTGCGTGGGTCTTCTGCGTTCCTATGTTGTGGTTGTAGGCCTTACAGTGGATAGACGAGGAAACTTCGTTCGGTACTGCGCCCACCTCTTCCATAATGTCTATCTCGCCGTCGCCGGGCCACGTCTTAAAATTCACGGGCATCATCCAGAATGCCGGCCACGTGCCCTTACCCTTCGGCAGAAGGATGCGCGCTTCCACGTAGCCGTACTTTATTCCCTTGTTTCGGTTGGCATAGATACGGCCTGAATAGATTTTGCCGTTGGCATCCTTGTAGCACTGAATGTTGAGGCTGCCGTTCTGAAGGAAGGTTACCTTGTCGTTCTTCACGTAGTTCTGCAATTCATTGTTTACCCAGCCTGCGTTCTGAATCTCGTGCGTCCAGTCCGAGCTGAGTGCGGTACCGTCGAACTCGTCGTGCCAGAAGAGCGAATAGCCTTCGGGAATGCTCATCGTCCGGTCGTCTGCGGATTCCTGTTTCACAGAGATGTCCAATGCCTGTGTAGGAGTCTTGACAGACACTTTGCCGGTGCGCATTGCGTGGTCGTTGTTTTCGGCCGTGGTAACGGTAAACGCAGCGTTGCCGGTTTTCTGAACCGTAATCCAACTGTCGGCGGTGCTTACGCTCCATTCTTCCGTAGAAGTAACGTTAATCGTGGTTGTTCCGCCCACAGAACCCATACGGATTTCTGCATTTGAAACCTGCAGCGGGGCCAGCTGTGTCAGCTTGATGGCGTATCGCGCCGAACCGGACTTGACAATAATATTGGTGGAGCGCGAAGTGGCAGACGGATTGGCAGCCACGCTTACGGCAATCGTGCCGTTGGAAGCATTCGTGTTTGCCAAAGACACCGTAGCCCATTCACTTTCTGAATATGCAGTCCATTCGCTTCGGGTGGTCTTCACGCTGACCGTATAAGTGCCTTGAAGTGCCGTGGCCGTGATTTCTGAAGGATTGCAGGCAATCGTTGCGTTTTCAGGGGCAGTCTGTCCTCCGTCATCGTCGTTGCCGCCGCACGCAGTCAGGGAAAGGATGGAAAGGAGAAACAGGAAAATAGCTTTTATCGCTTTCATAATTTGTATGGTTATTTTGTATGGTTGGTTGAATAAAAATGTGTTGTCTGCCTGATGTTTTGTAAGTGGTTGAAAATCAGACGATAGAATGTCGCTTTTCAAACGTGCGAAGATTGCGTTCCATTCTTCGCAAAAACGCACTGCAATTGTGCGAAGAATGCACGCCGTTTTTCGGTTACTTGCAAATCATTTCTTTTTCAGCCTAAAACGGGCAGGCGAAATTCACTCAGCCAAGAGAGTTGAAAAAAGGATGGATGTTGGCATCCATCCTTTTCTGTTGATTGAAAAATTACTTACTGAATGTGGGTTCAATGGGTGCGTCGGCATCATTTCTTGCGCACATTCATCGAACGGACATTATTTCGGATTGTGCTTCTGAATGATGATGTTGCTCACCTTGGTTACCAATCCGGCAGGACAGGTGCCGAGGTCTATCATCACTTTGACATCAGCCGCAGCAGCATCGTTGCCCTTTCCGTCGCCATCCTTCGGATAACGTTTCGCCCAACGGAGCACGTTATCGCCCGCACGGAGCGATGTAGGGTCGGAGAGCACGAGCACAGGATTGTCAGACTGGTCGCAGATCTTGATGCACGCATTCTCAAACGCCTGATTTACGTTGATGGTCATACTCACGTCGTATGCCTCGCCGGCTTCAAGGCTAAGCCCTGCGTGCTGAATGGAGCACTGTGCCTGCCAACGGGCAGCCGTAGCATTGTCTGCCGTGATGGTGTAGACACCGTTTTCGAAGCTGAAGGTAGGATCGGCAATCTGTGCCCAACCTGCGTCAGACCACCAGAACACCATCTTGCCCGCCGTGTTGAAGTCCTTACCGAGGTTGAGCGCATCGCTGACGCCAGCCCAATTTACCTTGTCAGGATCGAAGTCGTTCGTAGGAGCAGGGTCTTCTCCGTTGATGAACGTGAAACGCCATACGATGCCCGGGAGGTCGAGAGCCAGTTCCATATACTTTGAATCGATTTTGAGGATGCGGCAGGTGTACTCGCCTGTCATCTGAGAATCGTGGCCAATGTATGGGAAGAGAGTCTTTGCAGGGAGCGTGATGGTTTCCACCTTGTTGGCATCGTCGTAGCCGAGTGCATACTTCGCGCTTGTCTTGGTGTCGAACCGGCCTGCTGCCTGAATGCTGTAATCGACTCCTGCACCTGTTACGCCGAGCGTGGTTACGCCCTTGTTGCAGAATGTCAGGCCGTCTGCACCTGCATCGTAAGTGTAGTCGTTTGTATTGCTGAACGTGATACGGTCGTCGTAGATACCTTCGGCAGCCTTTTCCTGCGGACCTGCCGACCACCACGCTGTACCTTCCGTACCTTCAGGACCGCAGGCAAGGTGTCCCTTTGCGGCAGCGTATATGCGCCATTCCTTTTTGCTGTTGTCGGTCAGGGCAGCGATGGTCTTTGAGAAATCGTAACGGGTAGTATCCACGGTGAAAGTGCCGCTGATCTGCCCGTCGCTCACGCCATTCTTGTTTCCCACCTTCAGCGTGTAGCCATAGGTTCCCTTGAAGATGTACTTCTTCTGAAAGCCGTTTACGGTGCTTTTTGCAGCCGGCGAGCCTTCAATGTTCCAGATTGGATAGATTCCCGGCGTGTTTAGCTTGAAGGTTACAACGTTCGTGTTCTGGTCTACCGATACCGTGTAATCTATACCTTCGAGTGTTGGAAGCCCGTTTTCGTTGGCTCCGTCGAACTCGTCCGATGTGCAGGCTGCGAAAGCAAGCATCATCATCAGCGCACCGGCTATGTT
This sequence comes from Prevotella sp. HUN102, assembly GCF_000688375.1. Taxonomy (NCBI): domain Bacteria; kingdom Pseudomonadati; phylum Bacteroidota; class Bacteroidia; order Bacteroidales; family Prevotellaceae; genus Prevotella; species Prevotella sp. HUN102. The sequence goes on from NZ_JIAF01000004.1 coordinate 730,682, forward strand.
TTTAAGGATATTTTTCATATTACTTGTTCTTTATTGTTTGGTAGGGCAGGCGAGTGCGTGGTGCATTCGCCTGCTCAATGAGTCTCTGTTAATAATTGTTCTGCACCAAGTTAGGGTCTGCACTCAGCTCTCCCTGTGGGATAGGCAGGTACTTCTTGCTTGCAGTCCAGCCGTTTGTACGGTTGAATGCCGAGTTGGCAACGAGCACCTGAGGAGCTTTTCCGGAACGGACGAGGTCCCAGTAGCGTTTGCCTTCGCCTACAAACTCGAGATGACGCTCGTTCAGGATGTCGTCTATCGTTACCGTTGGCAGCTCGCTTACGCCTGCACGCTTGCGAACCATATTCACATACTGTGCGGCCGTGGCGGCACTTCCGTTCGTGCGGAGCAACAGCTCGGCTGCGTTGAGCAGCGTTTCAGAGAAACGGTAGATGCGGTAGTTGTTGTTGAAGTTCAAATCAACGTCCCAGCCTGCGTCCTTGTTGTTGGCAGGGCGTGGCAGATACTTGTAGAGGAAGTAGCCGGTGTCGCCCCAAGCCTTCTCATACTGAACGCCGTTGGCCGTCGCCGCCGCGTCAGCGTTCCAGCAAGTGCCGTCGAGACGTGCGTCGTTGGCTGTGTAGAGGGCAACCGTACTGGTGTTGATGGTGCCGAATCCCCAGCCCAGATCCACACCTGCAACGCCCGAAGTCCATCCGCGGGGACCCATCAGTCGGGGAAGCACCGTGCCGCCTACGGCGATAGGACTGCTCCATCCGCGAGCGTGGTTGTCGTCGTTGTAGTTCACTTCAAAGATACTTTCCGAACACCATTCGTTGGCTTCGTCCCAGAGTGCCGCGAAATCGCCGTAGAGTTCGTAAGAACCGCTGTTGATGATTTCCTGCATATACTTCAGGGCTGTTGCGTATCGGCTTGCATCGTTCTGATACATTGCCAGTTCTGTGTAGAGCATATATGCCATAGCCTTCGTTACACGGCCTTCCTGACCTCCTTCTGCCTTCATCGGCAGGGCGTTCAGGGCGATGGCACCTTCGAGGTCCTTGATTATCATATCGTAAACCTCGTCGGCCTTGTACTGAGTGCCGAGATAGTTGCCGCTCAGGTTCACTTCAAAGTAAGGAATGTTGCCCCAGAACTTCCAGAGATTGGTGTAGTAGTATGCGCGCAATACACGAGCCTGAGCCTTGTATTTGTTTGCATTCGCTTCCGTAATGTCGGTGTTGCCTGCTGCAAGAGCGTCATCAACATATTTGATTACGTCGTTGCTGCGCTTCACGCCGCTGTATTCGTCCACCCAGAGTGAAGGCAGTGTGTTGTTGGCATCAGCCTGATAGTTTGCCATCAACTGCCAGTTGAGCATATCCGATGCGGTGGCACCGCCCGGATTCACGTCGTCAGCCATAATGTCGCTGCATATATTCAATGGCGAATAGCTTCCGTTGCCCCAGTCTGGCCAGTGCAGAGGGTCGTAAGCAGCAACGAGTGCTTCCTGAATGTGAGCATCGGTCTTGTAATACTGGTCGATTGGGTCTGCTGCGGGGTTCTCAACCTCGAGGAAACTGTCGCTGCATCCCGTCAGGCCGATTGTGCCGATTGTCATTAAGCCCAATACAAATATATTCTTAGTTTTCATATCGTATGCCTTTATTTTAATTATAAGGTAATGTTGAATCCGACAGTCCAAGTGCGGGCTTGTGGATATACACCGTAGTCTACACCGAGTGATGTGCCGCCGGAAGAGATTTCAGGATCGAAACCGTGGTACTTTGTCCAAGTTATCAGGTTTTCTGCCATCACGAAGAGGCGCAGACGCTGAACAAAGAACTTCTGTGTGAGATACTGTGGCAGCGTATAGCCGAAAGAGATGTTCTTCAAACGGAGGTAGGAACCGTCGTAGATGTAGAGGTCTGAGCTTTGCCAGTTGTTGGCATCACCGTTTACAAGGCGTGGAATACGGGTTGATGTGCCTTCGCCTGTCCAACGCTGAAGCATCCAGGAAGGATAGTTGCTTGAGGCAATGTCGGTACGGTGTGTGGCATCGAACACGTCTACGCCTGCCACGCCCTGCCAGAACATATTGAAATCGAAGCCCTTCCACTCTGCGCCGAAGTTCAAACCGAAAGTCCACTTCGGAGTACCGTTACCGATGTTTGTACGGTCGTCGTTCGTGATGGCGCCGTCGCCGTTCAGATCTTGGAAGCGCACGTCGCCCGGAACAGCGTTTGGCTGAATCATATTGCCGTCAGCATTTGTGTAGGAACGAACCTCGTCCATATTCTGGAAGATACCGTCAGTCTTGAAACCATAGAAGAATGGGAAAGGAAGACCATTCTCGGCACGTGTGATAGTACCTACGCCTTGGAATGAATCCAAGTCTGCATAGCCTGCTTCGTTACCATATTCGAGCAATTCGTTGTGAAGGTAAGATGCGTTAGCCCTTGCGTTGAAACGGAAATCATTAACGCGCCACTTGTAACCCAATTCCACCTCGAAGCCGGAGTTTTCCATATCGCCCACGTTTCCGATAGGCTTTGCCTCACCCACGTAAGAAGGAATGTTCATCGTCATCAGCATACCGTTGGTCTTCTTTGAGAAGTAGTCCATACTCAATGTCAGGGCATTGTTGAAGAAACCGAAGTCCAGACCGAAGTTGGTCTGCTCGCTTTCCTCCCACTTGAGGTCTGGGTTGGGAAGTGCGTTTGCCTTAGAGCCAAGTGTGAGTGTAGAGTTCGTGCCGAAATAGTAGTTGTTTCCAGTTGCTGTGAGCACTGTATAGCGGAAATCGCCGATATTGTCGTTACCGTTCTTACCCCAGCTGAAGCGTGCCTTGAAATTGCTCAGCCACTCACGCGTATTTTCCATAAACGCTTCGTTCATTACATTCCAACCCAACGATACTGACGGGAAGGTACCATACTTGTTGTTTGAGCCGAAGCGTGAACTGCCGTCCCGACGGATGGTAAACTGCGCCATATAACGCTCGTCGTAGTCGTAACTGCCGCGAAAGAAGAGTGAAGACATCGTGTGAGGGCTGTTGATCCAGCCTGCCACGCCGTGCTCAACCACTGCACCCGTTACCTGATAGCCTGCCGGAACGTAGTTGCCGGCAGCATCCTTGGTATATACAGGAATGTATTTGCCGTCGCCGTCTACCTGATAAGTAGTCTGGTATTCGCCGGTTGAGTAGTTGATGGATGGTTTGTCAGGATTGATCATACCACGACGGTTGCCGTTGATACCGAAGCCGGTGTTCTTGAAAGCACTCTGACCGAGTACAACTGCAAAGTGATGCTTGCCGATAGTCTTATCGTACGAAAGAACGTTCTCAATCTGCCATACCGTTCCACGGTCGCTTTCAGCGAATGTGTTGGTGTACTGTGCGAGATTGTTGGCCGAACGGTAGTAAGTCTGTGGCGTATAGCTGTCGCTTCCCCAGAAAGACAGGTCGGCACTGTAAGAGAAACGATACTTCAAAGCATCCCAGATGTTGAGTTCTGCTGCAAAATTGGAAACGAACTTGTGGCTCCAACCCTTTGAAGCAGGGAGTGCCATCATCGCCAGTGGGTTGTTGATTTCGTTGTAGGCAGTACCCGGAATCATCAGGATGTTGCCGTTACGGTCGTATATCGGATCATAGTAGTTGTTTACCATACCCGTTTCGCCGTAAGTCTGATAAACGTAACGCTGGTTCTGCGCCAAAGCTTCTGCTCCACTTACTGTTGGAGTCAGGATTGGCGAGAGTGCCAATGAAGAACCGAGCACGGAACCCCACTGAGAGTTTACATCGATGCCTGAACTCTTGATGCGTGCATAGGAGAGATTTACGGTAAGGTCGAGTTTGTTCAACCAGTTGCGCTTATCCGTGTCGTCGAAGAGATTGTAATTGGTGTTGCTGCGCATAGACAAACGCTGATAGTTTGACTGATCGAAGTTTCCGCCAACGATACCTTCCTGTGTATAGTAGCCCAAAGAGAGATAATAGTTCAGCTTCTCCGTTGCACCGCTTACACTCAAGTCGTGGTTTACGACCGGAGCACCGTCGTTGAACACGAGATCCTGCCAGTCTGTTCCCTTGCCGAGCGAATAAGGATCGGCGTAGAGTGCATTCTGACCGGAGTTTATGTACTGCTCGTTCTGGAGAATAGCATAGTCGGTAGCGTTCAGCACGTCGCGGCGCTTCCAAGCACTCTGCCAACCGGCAGAGAAGTTGTAGTTGATGTTCGCACGACCCTGTTTTCCCTTCTTTGTGGTAACGAGGATAACGCCGTTTGCAGCACGCGCACCATAGATTGCACCCGAAGCGGCATCCTTTAATACCTCGATACTCTCGATATCGTTAGGATTCACGAAGTCCAGACCTCCCTCGATAGGCATACCGTCCACGATGTAGAGAGGGTCTGAATTGTTGATAGTACCCGTACCGCGCACGCGAATGCGCGCAGCAGCACCCGGCTGACCAGATGAAGAAGTTACGTTCACGCCGGCAGCCAAACCTTTCAGCGCATTGTCCATACGCACTACTGATTTGTTCTCGAGGTCGCTTGCGTCCACCTTGGCGATGGAAGCCGTTACGATGCTCTTCTTCTGTGTACCGTAACCGATAACAACTACGTCGTTCAACATCTGTGCATCCTCTTTCAAGGTTACAACCATATTGTTCGACGCGCGAAGTTCCTGAGCCGCATAGCCTACATAAGAGAATGTAAGCGTAGCACCCGGTTCTACTGAAATAGTGAACATACCATCAATGTCTGTCGCGGCACCATTCGTGGTACCTTTTTCCATAACGGTTGCTCCAATAACAGGTTCGCCGTTTACGTCAATCACCTTGCCGGAGAGATTTTGCTTCTGGGCAAAGACGGTTGAGGAAACAAGCAAAGCCATTAACACCATTAAATACCTGAAGTGTTTCATAGGTTTTGGTTTTTTGTTAATAATTTAGATGTTTGTTTATTTTGTTTTGATTTGTTGTCAGATGTTCGTTCGGAATAAGTTCCGTTCCAAGAGCTTCTTCCCAGTTCTGAAGGCTGGATGCTTTAAAAGAGATGCTGCAAGAATATAGTATAGCCGTTTAGTTTTTGTGTTGCATAAGGCTTCCACCCTGCTTTCGTATTTTTAAAAATGGAGTAGCGACATTCACATGGGGCTATTCCATACGACTAATAATATAACTCAAATAACATAACTATTAAAAACCTTCAATTTATTTAATCAATCTAGAATAATTTTTGTTGTTTTGTGATTGCAAAATTAATAAATTTGAATGCCTTTGTCAAGTTTTTCAACTCACAAAAAACTCACTTTTTTGATGTAAAATGCCGATAAAAGCAAGTTTTCCCGTATTTTGGGACGCATTTTTCCAAATTTTTCGCTTTCTTTCCAAATATTTCTTGTTCTTTTTCTTGCCATTCACGCTTGTTTAGATTGTGAAAAGTGTTTTTAAGAAAAATTTTAAATTAGATGCTGAAACAGCATTAATATCTGTGAGCGATTTGTGGAATTTTACCGATGAAATGGCTGATAATTATTATCAGTTCGGTGTTCACACTCATTTTATGTGTTGAATGTGCGGACATTCCACTTTTTCAGCATCATTTTCATTGAATTTTGCATTTGCAGTCTTTTGATAGACTCTTACCCAATCAACAAGCATTTCAGCCTTTGAACCCTTCTTTGGCAATGCCGTTATGTCCTTGGCATCTCTAAGTCCCGGAAAATCGCCGCCGACAGCAAGATTGAAAAGAATATGATGTGGCTTGTGGGCATATTGATAATGTTCGGTTTCCTTTCCAACCTGCTCTCGGAAATAAGGAGTTGGAACGTCGTCTACATAGAAGCAGATTTCGTTTTCGTCCCAAGTACAGGTAAAAATATGCTATTCGCCGTCCTGAACCGAATAGCTGTTGAACGTATCGTAAGAAACAAACTTGTGGTTTCTCGTATCTTTTCCCCAGTGCAATGCTCCCGAGAAGTATTTTTCTTCATTATTGTTCTCATAACCGTTGCTGTGTCCGATTTCCATAATGTCTATTTCGTAGCATTTCGGCCATCCCACCTGACGTATATCGTCGCCCATCATCCAGAAAGCAGGCCACAGCCCGCGCGCCGTTTTGGGAAGTTTGATGCGTGCCTGAATCTTTCCGTGCTTGAAATTCACTTTCTCGCAAGAGTTTACACGACCCGAAGTAAAGTGTCGTCCTCCGTATTCTTCACGAATACCCGTCAGCACAAGGTTGCCTTTCTCTATCTTCACGTTTTTGTCGCGGTCGGTGTAATATTGCAGTTCGTTGTTGGCAGGGTGTGGCGTTACTTCCACGTTCCAGTTTACGCCCAGTGTGTTCGAGTCGAACTCATCGCTCCAAACCAGTCGGTAGTCCTGTGCCGGGCTATTCATAAAAGGTGATAGTGCCACCGTGGCAGCCAGCATAGTTTTTTTCATCATTTGTTTTTTGTTGATAGTGTGTTGATTTGTTTTTGTTTTGTAGTGCAAAAATAGCTGAAAACAGAGGCTTTATCAAGTTTTCCACTTCGTAAAAACCTCACTAATAGCCGAAAAATGGCTTATTTGTTACTATTTACTGCCTTTCATTACAAAGTGAAGAAAGTCGGAGCAACAGACTATTGACAGTTATTTGCCTGCTAAAGTTGGATGCAGACTGAAATAAACGGTAACGGAAACTCCCTTCTTTTATGTCCATTGAGTTTCTAATAATGTATAAGTGTCGAAAAATCAATAAGTTTTATACTTTTAATTGTTTTATTTCCACTATATCTTTGCGCAATTCCTAAAAAACACCTAACTTTGAATCTTTAAAGAAAATATCAATGATAATATATTACCGATTATAAATGAAGCAAAGAATCATACTATGCCTGCTCCTCTGCTTTTCGCTGAAAGCATTCGCTCAGATTCCAATCGTGCGCAATTTCACGAATATGGAATATGCCGGCGGTACGCAGAACTGGGACATAGATCAGGCAACCGACGACAGAATGTTTTTTGCCAACAATTCCGGACTGATGGAATTTGACGGCGACAAGTGGTACAGCTTTGCCATTGCCAACTATACCAACGTCCGTTCGATATTGTTCGATTCCCAAAAGGAAATCGTTTATGCCGCCGGTACCGATGAATTCGGATATTTCTACACGAATTTGGAAACCTATAAGATAGAATACAAATCCCTTTCAGCGAATCTTCCTGCAAGCGAAAGGACGTTTGGTGAGGTCTGGCATATCCATAATATGGGCAGCGGCATCGTGTTTGAGGCCAAGCGGAGACTGTTCTTTCAGACTGCGCAGGGCAAACTGAAGGTGTTCGGCATTCCTTATCGCGTAGAAACCTCGGCAGTTATTGATAATAAGGTAATAGTTTCGTGTCAGGAAGGCAACTATATCTTCGACGGAAGCAAGCTCACGGCTCTGCCGGGCACCGATGAGCTGAAGGGGAAAATGGTAAGGGCGATTCTTCCTTACTACGGAAAGACGCTCTTTGTAACGGCCCAAGGGATGATGTTTCTCTACGATGGCAAGAAGCTGACCCCTTATTCGCTCGACATTTCGCCGTTGCTCGAAGCCTCACAGGTGTTCTGTGCGTGTGTTTCCGACAATATGCTGGCATTTGGAACCGTAAAGAATGGCTTGATAGTGAAGAATCACAAGACGGGAAAGAACTGGTATGTGAACGGTCTGACAGGCTTGCAGAACAATACCGTCCTTTCGATAAAGTTCGATAGGAATAAAAACATCTGGCTGGGATTGGACAATGGTGTCTCATACGTTATGGTGGAAACGCCTTTTGCCGATTTGCTCGGAGGCAATAATAATATAGGTACGGGCTATGCCTCGGTGGTAATGAACGGCAAACTCTTTCTGGGAACGAATCAGGGCTTGTTCTTTATGCCTTCAACCCTCTCCAATCTGCCGGGACAGGGACGCCCATTGCCGATAAACGGCGTGGTAGGGCAGATATGGAATCTCACGAATATCAATAATCTCCTGCTTTGTGGAGCCGATGCCGGGGCTTTCGTGGTGAAGGGCAATCAGGCTTTTCCGGTTAAGGGAACGCTCGGCACGTGGGGATTCAAGGCTCTGAAGCATCATCCCGGCTATATTCTCTCGAGCGACTATCAGGGATTTGTCGTCTTGAAACAGACGGGAACAGGCGTTGAGCTTCTGAACAGAGTGAATGGTTTCAGCGAGGCAGGTGCCGGTTTTGAGGAAGATTCCGACGGCAGTATATGGTTGAGCCATTGGCGAAAGGGCATCTATCACATTTGGCTCTCGCCCGACTTGAAGAGCGTTGCATGCGTGGAACTTTTCAATGGGAACAACGGATTGCCTGCCGACGACAATAATCTGATAACCAAGATTCGCGGACGTGTATATGTTTCGTCGCGCGATGGATTCAGACATTACAATCCAAAGACCCGACGGCTTGAGAAGGATGAAAGGCTGACAAAGGTTTTCAGCACCTACGGACAGGCACTGCGCATAGCCGAGATGCCTGATGGAAAACTCTGGGTCTACAAGGACAATTACCTTTCGATTGCCAAGCCGTCGGGCAAGGGCTACAAGGTGGACAGTCTTGCTTTCGGAAACCTGATCAAGCGTTTGCAGATGAGCCTCGGACACATCGGAATCCTCGACACGGAACACACGCTGCTGAACTACGATAATGGATTCTACGTGATGCGCAACAGCTACAAGGGCTTGCCCGAGCACAAGCATTTCTTCCTGCGTTCCATCTGGAGCATCTCGGGCGAGCGCGATTCGCTGCTCTATTCGCATTTCCCCAGTCAGAAAGTGGAGAGGGTGAAGATTCCCCATTCGCTCAACTCCGTGAGGATAGAATTTGTAATGCCCGAGTACCGCGACAACAAAGCCGTGGAATACAGTTGTATGCTCGAGGGATACGAAAAGTCGTGGAGTGTGCCCCAAACGGCAACCTACAAGGAATATACGCAGTTGAGCCGCGGAACTTACACATTCCGAGTAAAGGCGCGCAACCTCGTTACGGGCGAAACGGCCGAAGTGAGCATCACGATTGAGGTGCTGCCAGCGTGGTACGAAACGTGGTTTGCCGTGTTCGTATATTTCTGTTTCTTTGTGGGTGCTCTTTATCTGCTTGTGAAATTTCTCCAGAAGCGTGCCGAGCGCAAGCTGGTTCGGATGCAGGAGGAGAAAGAGCGTCAGTTGAAGGAGCAGCAGACGCAGTTCCTCATTCAGGAAGAGAAGAAGGAAAAGGAACTGGTAAAGCTGCGCAACGACCAACTGACCATTGAGTTGAAGCATAAATCGGGGCAGTTGGCTGATTCTACGATGAACCTCGTCCGCAAGAATGATATGCTGCAAGCCATCGACGAGAAGATGTCGGAGCTTTCCGACAGCGTGAGAAAGGAAGAGGCAAAGACCTATCTCACGAAGAAGATCAACGATATTCGCAGGGAAATCAAGAGCAATATGGCGGACGACGACAACTGGGAGAAGTTTCAGGAGAACTTCAACCTTGTTTACGACAACTTTATGCAGAAACTCACGGCTCAATTCCCCGACCTGAAAAAGAACGACCTCAAGCTCTGTGCTTATCTGAAGATGGGACTTTCCTCAAAGGAGATGGCTTCGCTGCTCAACACTTCCGTCCGTAGCATCGAAACGGCGCGCTATCGTCTGCGCAAGAAACTGGAACTGGATAGTGGCGAAAACCTTACGAACTTCATTCAGAATATGGAGAAGGAAATGTAGGTTTGACAGTCGGCGAGCAGAAGAGGGGAAGAAGGAAACGGATTTGTTGATTTTATTTACCGAAAAACTGCGTTTCTGAATGCTCGTTTCAGAGATTGGAGTGCCATTATTCGGAGATTTTGACGGAGATTTTCGATAAACGGATTGTGTTCTTGCGAAGTTCGTATTCCGTTCTTGCGACGTTTGCAGACTGTTCTTCGCTTGTTTGGCAGATGTTTGAGCGAAGAATGGTGCTCAAAATCTGTCCGTTTGTCCGAAGAATGCAGAGCGTTTGCCGGTTGTTAAAGCCTGTAATGAGTGTTGTTTTTACGTGTTTGAATTTGCAACTGTTTTATAGTCAGATGGTTATTCCCTGTTTTTCAAATTTCGTGTATTTGAAAAAAGTTTCTCCTTGTTTTTGAAAATGCCCCTTGTTGGAAGTGCATTTGTAATAGTTTTTTACGTGTTTTTTTGTTTTATCTTGGTTTTAGATAAGCCCGGAACAAGGAACATAAGATGGTTCTGAAAAGTAATCAGACTGCTTTTGTCTTAGCCTCTCACAGAGAATACGGAAGCACAGATTTTGTGTTCGGAAGAGTAGGCGTGAATCAGTGAATCTGTGGTGTCTGTGAGAGCTTTCTTTGTAGGTTCAGCACAGGTCTGAAACGCGACGATAAAGAACAAGGGCTTTCCTTGTTGGAAAGCCCTTGTTATGTGAGAGACAAATAAATGAATTACTGCGGATTGATTTCCTTGATCAGACGGTCGGCATGTCCCCACTTGTCCATCATATAGAGAACGAAACGAATATCGACACCGATGCAGCGAGCGAGGTTGCGGTCGAAGTTGATATCGGAGCTGAGGCTGTCCCAGTTGCCGTCGAATGCAAGACCGATGAGCTGTCCCTTGCCGTTGAACATTGGCGAACCGGAGTTACCGCCCGTGATGTCGTTGTTGGTAAGGAAGCAGAGCTGCATCTTGTTTGACTTCTTGTCTGAGTATTTTCCGTAGTCCTTTGCAGAGAGGAGTTCTGTCATTATAGGCTCTGCCTTGTAGTCTGGAATCTTGTCGCTCTGCTTGAACTTCTCAACGATGCTTTCGGCAGTTGTGTAGTAGCCGCTATTGAATGCGCCAATCATATAGCCGCCCACCTGTCCGTAGCTCAATCGCATTGTGAAGTTGGCATCGCTGTAATGAGGCATATCCATTTCCATCTGTATCTTAGCTTCGCAGAGTTTCTTCTCTTCAGCCTGAATCTTTTCCGTTACAGGAGCAACCTTCTCGAGAATCTTGCCGTATGTGGCGTAAAGGTCGAGGCCTACCTGTACGGCAGGGTCTTTCATAAACTTCTTTGTATCCTTGCTGAAGAACTTTGCGCCCTTTGTGAGCACCTTACTCTTCTTGTAAAGATAGTCGGTGTACTTGTCGAAGTCGCCGCCAAACTTCTTGTTTACGGTCTGGAAGAAGTCCGGATGATATTCTGCGGGCATCATCTTGGCATAGTTCTTCATCATTGCAGCCGTCATTTCCTTGTCGAGGGCATAGTTCCACTCGCTGCTGTTGTCGGCAAATTCAAAATACTGCTTCTTAGGGTTCGTCTCGTCGCCCTGAAGCGGTGCACCGAGGTTCATTTGGATAGCACGTGTGAAGAACTCGGAAGTCTTCCAGAACGATTCCTGCCAGTACTGAAGTGCGTTCATTACAGGACCGCTTTCCTTGTAGTAACGCTCCAATGCGGCGAAATCAACGTTGGTTGCCGGGTTCTTTACCTTCTGATTGCTGAGCCAATGCTTTATTTTTGCTTCGTATTCAGCTTTCTGACGGATAAGACCGATGGAATCGATACATTTGTTCATACCCATAGAGTTCTTCCAGTAGTTGGCAGAACTTGCGTAGCCGTCTTCGTACTGGATGCGTGTTGCTTCGTCGGCATCCATATATTTCTTCATAATGGCGAGCTTGATGTCGCGTGTCTGCACACGGCTTGTGTTTTCAACGTCGCGCCGCTGCTGAATGCCGTATGAGGAAAGGTAACGGCTTGTGCTGCCCGGATAGCCGATGGTCATAGCGAAATCCTTGTCCTTGTATCCCTGAAGGCTCACAGGTGCCCAGTGTTCGGGGTGGTAAGGCACGTTGTCCTTTGAGTATTCGGCAGGTCCGTTGGTCTTCGGGTCGGCGTAGATACGGAACACAGAGAAGTCGCAGGTCTGACGAGGCCACATCCAGTTGTCGGTGTCGCCGCCGAACTTACCCATACTCTTGGGCACGGTGAACACGAGACGGAGGTCCCGGAACTCCTGATAGGTGGTGGCGTAATACTTGTTTCCTTCGTAGAATGGGTCGATTTCGATGTGCAGGGTCTTGTCGATGGCCTTGATGGAATCGTTCATTACGTTTGTGAGCGAGTCGATAATCTGCTCCTGTTCAGCCATACTCTTGCCTGCAATCAGCGAACTTACTCTTGCAGTAATGTCCTGCTGACCTCTCATAAACGATACGAACATATTCTCGTTGGGCAGTTCCTCGCTGAAACTCTTGGCACAGAAGCCGTCCCGCATATAGTCGTGCTCAACGGTTGAATGCGCATTGATGGCACCGAATCCACAATGGTGGTTGGTGAATACGAGGCCGTCGGGCGAAACTACAACGCCGGAGCAGAATCCGGAGAAGTTTACTACGTAGTTACTGATGGCATTCGGCGAGTTGTAGAGCATATCGCAAGGAAGCTCGAAGCCGTAATTTACCATCTGCTCATACACCGCGTCGGGCAGATTGTAGAGCGTCCACATACCTTCGTCGGCGTGGGCTGTGCCCATTGCAAGGAGTCCGGCGAGGACTAAGGTCGATTTTTTCATAATAATTTGCGTTTAATGATAAAATATTTTTGTTGATGTTTCTTTTTGAATGTTTGTCAGTCCGATTGTCAGCATAGGGTTCTGATGTATCTTATCTGAATTTCTTGCCGATTATCGGCAGCTTGCTCAATGGGAAATCTTTCTTGATAATGATGCCCAGAAAGAGAAGAATGAGCAGCGTGTTCAGCGAGAGTGCCGCCCAAGTGGGGAGCATTTCGTTGGAAAGGGTAATGCCTCCGAAGAGAATTGCGGCAACCACTACATAGAACAGGATGTCTTTCAACGGATAGTTGATGGGGTAATACTTTTGTCCGAAGTAATAACTGACTGCCATACTCACAGCATAGGATACGAATCCCGCCCAAGCGCACGCCCAATAACTGAAATAGGGGATGAGCGCAATGTCCATCACGATGAGAACCACGGCACCGATGCCCGAGAAATAGGCTCCCCAGATGGTGCGGTCGGTAAGTTTATACCAGAAACTGAGGTTGAAGAAGATGCCGAACATAATCTCGGCTGCCATCACGATAGGCACGATTTCGAGGCCTTCCCAGTAGCTTCGGCCTACGACGTGTCGGAGAATGTCCATATATCCCATTACGGCGAGGAAGGCAAGGAGCGTGAAGATGATATAGAACTTCATCGCCTTGGCGTATGTATCCTTGTTGTCCTTGTCCTTCGATTTGCCGAATACGAATGGTTCGTAGGCATAACGGAAGGCCTGCGTGATCATTACCATAATCATTGCAATCTTGATGCAGGCACCATAGATGCCGAGTTGCGTGCGGGCTTCCTCTGCCGAACCGTCGAAAGCGTATGGAAAGATTATCTGCGACGCACATTGGTTGAGCTGTCCTGCGAGTCCCATAATCAGGAGTGGGAAGGTGTAGCCGAGCATACGCCTGCAAGTGCCCTTGTCGAAGCTGTATCGGATGCCGGAAAGCTCTTTCCAGAGCATCAAAAGCATGGCAATGGTGCAGAAAAGGTTGATATAGAAAATCCAAACTACGTCGAGCGAGAAGTTGGCATCGTATATTCCGAACGGATTCAGCTTGAAATAAGGCAATACAACGAGGTACAGCAGGTTGAGAACGATATTGAATGTGATGTTCAGCATCTTTAAAGTGGCAAACTTTATTGGCCTGTGCTTGCAGCGCAGATAGGCGAACGGGATGGCTGCAAAGGCATCAATGGCCACCGTTATGTACATCACGAGGATGTATTCAGGGTGGTCTGCATAGCCGAGCATTGTGGCAATAGACTGATTGAAGAGGACGATGACAGCCATAAAGAGCAATGAAGTCATTCCGACCATCTTCAGAGTGGTCGCATAAACTTTGTCGGGATCCTCGCCTTCCTTGCTCATAAATCGGAAGAAAGTGGTTTCCATACCATACGTGAGCAACACGATGAGGAGTGCTACGTAGGCATAAACGTTGGTAATGATGCCATACTGCCCGCCGGCAGCATTGAATTTGGCAGTTTGAATCGGCACCAACAGGTAGTTGATGAAGCGAGCCGCAATGCTGCTCAGACCGTAGATTGCGGTGTCTTTTGCCAGTGATTTTAAGTTTGCCATTTGTATTTTGTTCTTATTTCTTTGTTGTTGATGTGCCGAATATCTGATTTTCGCCCTGAAAGAAGGCTGTCTTATGGTCAGAAGAATATGTAACAGATGGCTATTGCTGCAATCACTCCGGCCAAATCGGCAAGCAGTCCGGCTGGCAAAGCGTGTCGGGTGTATCTGATACTGACACTTCCGAAGTACACTGCAAGCACGTAGAACGTGGTATCGGTAGCTCCTTGGAAGATGCAACTGAGACGACCGGCGAACGAATCTGCGCCAAAATTCGTCATTGTTTCCTGCATCAGGCCACGTGCGCCGCTTCCCGATAGTGGCTTCATAAATGCTGTGGGCAGCGCATCAACGAATTTTGTATCCAATCCACACATCTCCACACACCAGCGGATGCCCCCGATGAGCATATCCATCGCCCCCGAAGCTCTGAATGCTGCTACGGCCACGAGTATTGCCACGAGATACGGAATGATTCTCACGGCTGTTGTGAACCCTTCCTTGGCTCCTTCCACGAAGGAATCGTAAACATTGATGCGCTTATAGAAGCCGGCTGCAATGAAGAGCACGATAATCGACATTATAATAAGGTTGGAAGCAACCGTGCTCACCTTGTCAATCGTGGGCTGATCCATCTGTCCGAATCCCCATATTATCAGTCCTACGGAACCTGCAAGACCGAGAATCGTGCCCAGAAGGACGGGCTGAAGCAGATTGATGCGCTGCCAGAGCGACGTAATGATAATGCCGGCGATGGTGGCAACGGTGGTTGCGAGCAGGATAGGAATGAACACATCGGTGGGCGAGGCAGCTCCGTTGCTGCTCCGGAAAGCGAGAATGCTCGTGGGAATGATGGTCAGTCCCGATGTGTTCAGCACGAGAAACATTATCATCGGATTGGTAGCCGTGTCCTTCCGTGCGTTCAGTTCCTGCATCTGTGCCATCGCCTTCAGTCCGGTAGGCGTGGCTGCGTTGTCGAGACCGAGCATATTCGATGCGATGTTCATAAAGATGGACCCCATCACGGGATGATTCCGTGGAATATCAGGGAAGAGCTTGCTGAAAACAGGGCTGAGCAGCTTTGCAAGTGCATTCACGATTCCCGCCCTTTCGCCTATCTTCATAATGCCGAGCCACAATGCCAGCACACCCGTAAGGCCGAGAGAAATTTCAAAAGCAGACTTGGAAGAGTCGGTAATGGCTTTTACCATCGTCTCGAAAATCGTGGTGTCGCCCATTGCGAGCGCAATGATTCCGAAGATGAAGGCAATCAGAAAGAAAGCTATCCAGATATAGTTTAAAACCATAGATAATAATGTGCTTATGCGTGCATAGAGTTGATACGATACGCAAAAGTAATACTTTTTACCGATAATTGCAATATATAAGGTAAAAAGTAACCAAAAAGCCCTGCTTTGCCATTTTTGGAGCAGAGCAGGGATTTTGTGTTTGTGCCGATGGAATCGGCATCTTTTTACTTCTTGAGCTTCAAGTTGTAAGCCTCGCCGCTATCAGCAAGGTCAAAGCTGTTTACCATTCTTACGGTAGAATCGTTTACAATCTTGAATACAGTCGTATCGTTCTCGCCTGCGAGCTTGTAGTAAGAAGCTGAATCGGTCTTCATAACAGAGTACTTACCGTTCATAAGTTCTGTTGTGTCGGTGCCTGATTCGCGCATCTTGTAAGATCTAGCCAAGCTGTAAGTGGAATCCTTCTCTACAAGCACGAGCTTATAGTTTATTTCTGCCACGTCAGCACCCGGGAAAGTGCCTTCGTAAACTACTGAGTCAGTCTTTGTGCTGTCAGCACCTTCAGTTGCTTTCTCTGCGGGCTTGTTGTTGCAAGCCACCATTGCTGCACACGCAGCTACCAAAAACATAATTTTCTTCATTGTCTTTTTTTTAATGTGGTTGATAAATATTCGTTGTTTATAACTCTGAAATTTCAATTTTATTGTATCAGCTTGATACTAATTGATTTTAATTCCTGATATCCCGTGATGTCGGTGGTGCGAATCATAAAATGATAATCGCCCGGCTGCACGTTGGCAGGTATCTGAATGTCTTGTCCGATAATGTAGGTCAGCGTTCCCACAGGGATTTTGAAGTCCTTATTGTAAATCCATACGTTTGCCGCAGCCTCCTTCTTTTCGTCCAACGGACATTCTCCG
Source organism: Prevotella sp. HUN102 (assembly GCF_000688375.1). Taxonomy (NCBI): domain Bacteria; kingdom Pseudomonadati; phylum Bacteroidota; class Bacteroidia; order Bacteroidales; family Prevotellaceae; genus Prevotella; species Prevotella sp. HUN102. Next base: position 747,009 of record NZ_JIAF01000004.1, read on the forward strand.
GCTTCCGTGCTGTGGCTGTGGTGGTCGAAATTATTGTGGATTTCGATGTTGTAGCTCCCTAAACCAACGTTGTCCTTCAGTACATAGCGCACCGGAATGATGTCGCCGAGATGATATACCTGACAGTTTTCGGGCATTGCCACGATACCTTCGCCGGTGATGGTTGGCTTCTGTGAGTCGATTTCCTCGTCGTTGCTTGAGCACGAGAAGAGACCGAGTGCGAGCATTGCTGATAAAAATAATGTGCCTGTTTTCTTCATTTTCATTCTTGTTATGGATTCGGGACAGGGGAATCCGTCTTCAATCGCTGCTTGTTGTTTCCGATCAATCTCGTTAATCAGCACAGCTTCATCGGCGAAATCCCCCAGTCCGTTCCTCCGTTTTCGGGCAGAAAACGTTTATTTGATTTCAAAATCCTCTATTTCTGCTGTGTTTTTGTGGCCTTCAACCTCTACTGTGTAGTGGAAGTGGCACTTGCCCTTGGCTGCCTTTGCGGGAACGGTAATCTCTTCCTCGAATGTGAAGTTTGATTTACCGATATACTTTGCCAATACCGCCTCTTCAAGCTCAACCTCCCATTCGCCGGAACCGTGGAATTCGAGTTCCATTTCCGTTACAGGCTTTGCGGCATCGAGACTTGCTACGGTAGCTTTTACGATGACTTTGTCGCCTGCCTTTGCCGATGTAATGGGCTTGTGTGTAGCCTTGTCGAGAATATCGACAGAAACCTTCGCAGTCTTGATAATCAATTTTACATCGCCTGAAACCACTTTCTGCTTATTCTCCATATCGGTAACCTTGAGGAACACCTTGTAGTTGCCTTCAGCGAATGTAGAAGGAATATCGATGTGCTCGTGGAATGTTGCTGCGAGAACGCCGACATACTTGCCCGTGTCGTATTTCTTTGTCAGAACCTGCGTGCCGTCAGCCTTGGTCATCTCCACTTCGATGAGTTTAATCTTGGCATTTGTAATGATGTTCGCCTCCAAATGCATATCGCTGCCGATGGTAGCTTCGCCGTCGTGGCCGAACTTGGCATTGTTGATTTCTATGCTTGATTCTACTGGCTTGTCATCATCGCTGCAAGAGGTCATAGACATAGTGAAAACACTCAGAAGTGCAAAAGCACCTAATAAAAATTTATTTTTCATTGTGATAATTTTTTGCGAGACCGAAGTCTCAAGTTTATAAATTTAAGATCTGTAATACTCTCGTTGTTTTTAGATTTGTAAGTGTTTGAAAATCAGTATATATTTTCTTGGTTTTCATTCTTGCGAAGAATGCACGGCAATCTTCGCACGTTTGCGCTGCATTTTTGCGAAGATTGTTTTGCATTTATCGGACATTTGCAAATCATCTTGTTTTTATCTGTTTTAAAAGATCGTTTTTCTTCCGAATCGGGGCTGCGAAGTCTGCTTCTCAGAAGTCCAGTCCTATCATTAGCGCAATGTTTCTTCCGGGTTCCGGAACATCAATGAGGCGATAGTAGCTGGTGTGGTCGTAATACTTTCTGTTGAGCAGATTCTCTGCGTTGAGGCTTATCTTGAGCACCTTTTCTCGGAGCGTGAACTGTTTTCCCGCCGTCATATTCAGAGTGTAGTAGCCCGGAGTGGGTTCTTCGGGAGGAACAATGTCTTTCTGCGCACCCACGAAATGGGCGTTGAGCGACACATATCCCTCGTTGCCCGGCTTGTTCTGTGCGATGATATACTTGACGCTTGCATCCACGGACCACGGCGTTGAGAACGGAAGAGAGTAGCCCTTCTTCTGTCCTGAGAGCTGTTCGGCATAGAGATATTCGCCCTTCAGCTCTGCCTCGAGGTCGGTACGGATCTTCCACGTTGCGATTGCCTCGAATCCCCATCTGAACACGCGCGCCTGTGTGTAGTGATACAGTTGCAAGCCCTCGTAGTATTCGGGCGTCGGGTTCATATAGATGTAGTTCGGGAAATAGTTGAAGTAAGGCTCAAATTCGAACGAGAGCACGCTGTTCTGCCACGTGATGCCTGCGTCAAGCTGATAGGATTCCTCCGGTTTCAGGTTGGCATTGCCCTTTTCGTAGCGGAAGATGTTGTAGTTCACGCCGTCAGCGCCCAACTCTTTTGCCACAGGCACTCGGAAACTCTTGCCGATGTTGCTCTTGAATATCCAGTTGCCGGTGGAATAACTCAAGCCTGCCGACCAGGTAAGACTGTTGAACGACCGGTTGATGTCGCTCGAACGTTGCTTGTAGAGCGAGTCCGTGCCGTTGTATGGGGTCTTGTACCAGTCGTTGTAGCTGTGGATTCTGGAACGGATGTGGTCGTATCTCACTCCGGCATTCACTCGGAGGTTGTTGGATATGATGTATCGGTACATAGCATACGCACCGGATGAGAACATTTCAAAGTCGGGAACGATGAATCCCCACCCCGAACGGCGGTTGTGCTGATATTCAATGTTTGCCCCGAAGTTGAAGAACTGCGCCACGCCGAAGTTCCATTTCGTGTCGATGTTTGCCGAATAGGTGCTCTTGTTGAACTTGCGTTCCAGTGAATCCGAGGGTTTTGGCATATAGCCGTGCGAGACAGGCTCTGAAAGTTCCTTGCGGAGATTGTTCTGAAAGGCGAGGTTTACGGTAAAGTCGAGCTTTCCTAATGCGAAGTTCGTGATGTTCTGCACCTTGAAATGGTTTACGCTCTGGTAGGGAAGGTCGATGTCCCGTCGTCGGCTGTCGTAGTCTATATCCGAAAGTCTCACTTCTATGCCGTGTGCATTGGCGAAGAATCCACTCTTGGAATAGGAGTCTGAGAGCTTCAGAATATTCGTGAATCTGTCATTTCTGTAGCCCAGCGCAATGCTTCCGTCCCGTTCCTTGCCTGCCGTATTGCGGAGGCATTTGTCTTTTAAGTGGATATAGTAGGAATAATACTGAATGGAATCAGTTGGAACCTTGTAGTCGGCGTAGTCTATCAGCGTGAGGTTGGTTCCCCAGAAGAAGTTTCCGGTCTTGCCTTCCAGCCTTGCCGATGCGCCTAACGCCTCGTTGTTGGTACGGGAGAATAGCGAAACATAGCCCTGAAATGGCTTTTCAGGGTTGAAATAGCTGTGCAGATTGATGACTCCGGCAATGGCATCCGAACCGTAGAGAAGGGCTGAAGGACCTTTGAGTATTTCTATTCTGTCTACTGCAAACTGGTCTATTTCCAAGCCGTGGTCGTCGCCCCATTGCTGCCCCTCGTGCTTGATGCCGTCCTGTGCCACAGCCATTCGGTTGAATCCAAGCCCGCGGATGGCAGGTTTCGACTGTCCGGAGCCGATGCTCATTGCCTTTACGCCGGGGATTCCACGGAGTGTCTGCATCAGACTGCCCGAGAAATTGGTCTGCAGATAGCTGCGGTCAATATTGATTGTATTGACCGACGACCGCATTTTGGTAGCTTTTTTCTGGCTTCCGGTAACGGTAACGTTCTTCATTACCACGGTGGTGTCGAGGTCGTTTCCCGTTTTATAGGAGTTTGCAGCATTTATCGGCAGACCGATAAATGCACACAATGCAGTCATAGATAGAATAATTGCCGAGATAGCTTTATTCATTTCAATGATTTAAATATGTGAGTCTTTAATCTTGTTCGCTTACAGGCATTTGCGTCATAGCACGGTAAACGAATGGCTGTGCCTTCCCTGCTGGTTGTTTCATACCGTTATAGCCCACAACAGTCCGAAAGGAATACTCCTTTCAGCCAATGCGCTACGATAATCCTTGGTCAGCGAAAGCGTGTTTTGGCTAAATCCGTAAAACGTCGGACTTATGCCAAATCGTAAACTGGTGGTCCTCTGAGGGGCAGCGTATCTTTCCCGGTGCGGTAATAGCCTACGGCGTAGAACGTGAGAGCGATACTTATAAGTATGGGAACGATGGTTCCAATGTGGATAGTGTCGGCTTTGAGGAAACTGAAGAATGCAAAATGACAGATTTGGCAGTCATCAGCGTTGTGTCCGACGGCGTGCTGTGCCGAAACGCTCGTCTGTTGAGAACTTTCTGCATACTCTTCGAGATGACAAACGTGCAGCGTTTTAACTACCATCGGCAGTGTGAAAACCACCAATAGCAGCCAAGCCATAATGGCTTTCTTCGTGCTGTGTTTGTAAATATTCATCTGTTGGAGTTCAATATCTCAATATGCAAAGGTAAGAAGTTTGTGGAATTGACCAAAATATTAAATGATAAACTTGTTAATTTAACAAATATTTTACCTAATTTGTTCTATATCACATTATTATATATGCTAAGGCGATACAAGACCATCTTTGATTTGCATTGTATTTGTGTTTCAACTGAAATGCAGAAAACAAAAAAACTCCTGCAAACCACCCTTGGTTGCAGAAGTTTTTCAATTTATTCAGAGATTGTGATTAATCGTTGTTCTCTTCGTTGTTGTGGCGACGGTCCTCACGGCGTGGACGACGCTCGCCACGGTCGCTGCGTTCGCCACGCGGACGACGCTGCGGCTCTACATAGCCTTCGGGCTTGTCGAGCAGACAACGGCGTGAAAGCTTGTACTTTCCGGTCTTAGGATCGATGTCAAGGAGCTTAACCTGCACCTTGTCGCCTTCCTTAATGCCTGATTCTTCAACTGTCTCAAGACGCTTCCAGTCGATTTCCGAGATGTGGAGAAGACCGTCCTTGCCGGGCAGAATCTCTACGAAGCAGCCGTAAGGCATAACCGAACGCACCGTTCCCTCGTAGGTTTCGCCGATTTCCGGTACTGCAACGATAGCCTTGATCTTGCCCAAAGCCGCGTCAATGGAGGTCTTGTTAGGAGCAGAAACCTGAATCTTGCCTACGCCATCAACCTCGTCTATCGTGATGGTGGCACCGGTATCTTCCTGCATCTGCTGGATAATCTTGCCGCCGGGACCGATGATAGCACCGATAAATTCCTTTGGAATCTCCATTGCAACAATGCGTGGAACCTGTGGTTTCATTTCTTCGCGCGGCTCTGCGATGGTTTCGGTAATCTTTCCGAGGATATGTTCGCGTGCAGCCTTAGCCTGCATCAAAGCCTTTTCAAGGATTTCAAAGGAAAGACCGTCGCACTTGATGTCCATCTGTGTGGCTGTGATACCGTCCTTTGTACCCGTTGTCTTGAAGTCCATATCGCCCAAGTGGTCCTCGTCGCCGAGAATATCGCTGAGGATAGCATACTTCTCTTCGCCCGGATTCTTGATCAGTCCCATTGCAATACCTGATACTGGCTTCTTGATTGGAACGCCGGCATCCATCAATGCAAGTGTACCGGAGCAAACCGTTGCCATAGATGACGAACCGTTTGACTCGAGAACCTGACTTACCAAGCGAATCGTGTAAGGGAAATCTTCAGGAATCATACCCTTCAAACCACGCCAAGCCAAATGACCGTGCCCGATTTCGCGACGGCCTACGCCACGCTGTGCCTTAGCTTCGCCTGTACAGAATGGAGGGAAGTTATAGTGGAGGAGGAAACGCTGATAGCTCTTGTCGAGTACGTTGTCCACCATCTTCTCATCGAGCTTTGTACCGAGCGTACAAGTAGCCAGAGCCAATGTTTCGCCACGCTGGAAGTATGCGCTTCCGTGAGGCATTGGCAACGGACTTACCTCGCACCAGATAGGACGAATCTCATCTGTTGCACGGCCGTCCATACGCTTTCCTGTGTCGAGAACGCTGCGGCGCATAGAATCGCGCTCAACGTCTGCAAAGTAACGTTCGATCATTGCGTGTTTCTCGTCGAGGTCGTCAGCTGAAAGGTCTGCGTGCGCTGCATCGTAAGACTCGATGAAATCTGCCAGAATCTTAGCATAAACCTCACCGCGGTGCTTCTTGTCCGCGTCGCCGCTCTGTGCCTGTGCGTAGCAGGCGTCGTAGGTTTCCTTCTTCACTTGCTCGCGGAGCTCCTCGTCGTTGGTCTCGTCGTTGTACTCGCGCTTAACGTCTGTGCCGAGTTCCTTGGCGAGTTCTTCCTGAATTTCGCACATCGGCTTGATAGCCTCGTGTGCAACCTTCAGTGCGTCGATGAGATCCTGTTCCGTTACCTCGTCCATCTCGCCTTCCACCATCATAATGTTGTCCTTTGTTGCGCCGACCATAATGTCCATATCGGCAGACTTCATTTGTTCGAAGGTAGGATTGATAACGTATTCGCCGTTTACACGGGCAACGCGAACCTCTGAAATAGGATGTTCGATTGGAATATCTGAACACTGCATTGCTGCCGATGCCGCAAAACCTGCGAGTGCATCGGGCATATCAACGCCGTCAGCGGAAAGAAGCATTACGGTAACGAATACTTCTGTGTGATAGTCTGAGGGGAAAAGTGGACGAAGCACACGGTCTACAAGACGCGATGTCAGGATTTCGTCGTCGTTGGCTTTGCCTTCGCGCTTTGTGAATCCACCCGGGAAACGGCCTGCGGCAGCGTACTGCTCGCGATAATCTACTTGCAAAGGCATAAAGTCTGTTCCTGGAACTGCCTCTTTAGCTGCACAAACAGTAGCGAGAAGCACAGTATTGCCCATACGGAGCACTGCGGCGCCATCAGCCTGCTTTGCAACCTTTCCAGTTTCAATCGTGATGGTTCTACCATCTGCCAATTGAAGAGTTTTCGTAATTACGTTCATCTAAACTTAAAAAATACTTATTGTTTTGACCTACATCTTTTAGGAAATTGTAAAAAGGTAAAAGGTAAAAAAGTATAGGGCATTTTACCTTGTGAACCACGTTACGGATTCCTCATAAAATAAAATCGCACAAATTTAATTATTAATTGTCTAATTAACGAAGAAATATGTGTTTATTTTGCTTTGAGGTTGGTTTTTAATCACTTTTATGTGATATTTCGCCCATTGAGTGGCTTTGTTTGTCTGTGTGCTTTCACTTTTTTGTCTCCTTTCGCTTTCTCCTTATTTGGCTTCGGGGAAAGGTTGTGCGCACAGGTGCAAGATGAAAAGGATGCAGTTTTTCTCTCTTTTTCGCTTGTCGGTTTCCCGCAGTCGCAGCATCCATTTCGGGTATGCGAAGAAACGATTTCCAATCTTGCGAAGAATGCGTTTCATTCTTCGCAAGATTGCAGTGCGTTTTTGCGAAGAATGGCGTGCAATCTTCGCAAGATTGAAAATCGATTTTTAGCCCGCTGATTATCAAGTGTTTACGAAAAGGAAAATGTTTGGTAGATTATTGAGTATGATTCATACGTTGAAGCCCGTTCGTTCTGAGGCTAAAAAGATTTATTGATGTGGATAATGATTTAGAATAAACACAAATAAAACGCTTTCCGAAATGAGAAAAATGATGCAGCAAACGAACCGAAAGAGCTTCGTCGGCTGCATTTTTTTGTATTGCAATCATTCCTTTGCACAATGAAAAGCACATAAAAGCGAAACTTTGCAACGGTAAGGGACAGAGTTTCGGATATTTTATCTATTTTTGCAAAAGAAAATAATAACTATCAAATATGGAAAATATGATCAGAAAGACGGCACTTCCCTTACTATTGTGTGCGGTGTCATTCCTTACCAGTTGCACGGGCGAACAGTTCCACGTCGAAGGTTCGATAGCAAATGCCAAAGACTCGTTGCTGTATTTCGAGCACAATACGCTCTCCGGATTCCAGAAACTCGACTCCGTGAAGCTCGATGAAACGGGCAAGTTTGCCTTCGCAGGTGACAAGATAGACAATCCGGAGTTCTATCGTCTGCGTATCTCGGGACAGATTATCAATATCGCTATTGACTCCACCGAAACTGTGAACGTGAAGGCTGCCTATCCCGAGATGGCATACAAATACGAAGTGAAGGGTTCTTATGAAAACGAGAAGATAAGGGAGCTTGCCCTGAAGCAGATCGACCTGCAAAGCAGATGTCAGACTGTCTACAATGAAAGCCCGGCAGCAGCCGATTCACTGGTTAAGGCGATGATTGCCGATTTCAAGAAAGACGTTACCACGAATTACATCTTCAAAGAACCGATGAAGGCGTATAGCTACTTTGCCCTGTTCCAGTACATCATCGTGGGCCGACAGGCGATTCCCCTGTTTGCACCTGCTCTTGACCCTGCCGACAACAAGGTGTTCGGTGCCGTTGCCACAAGCTGGGATACATTCTATCCGAACTCCGAACGTGGTCAGAATCTCCACAATATTACCATCAAGGGTATGCAGGACCAGCGCATTGTAGAGGCAAAGAATCAGGAAATAGAGTTGGAGGCTACCGAGGCAGGGCTTATCGACTTGCCTTTGCGCGACAACAAGGGCAACGAACGCCATCTTACGGACTTGAAAGGCAGGGTGGTGTTGCTCAATTTCCACACGTTCGCTGCCAAGGGTTCGCCGCAGTACATTATGAAGATGCGCGAACTCTATGCGAAATATCAGGCACGTGGATTTGAAATTTATATGGTTTCGCTCGATGGAAACGAGCATTTCTGGAAGGAAAGCGTTGCGAGTCTGCCGTGGATAAATGTTTACGACAATAAGGATGCGAGCATCGTCTATCTAAGTCAGGCTGCTGTCTCTCCGGTAATCTATCTGATAGACAGAGAAAACAACGTGGTAAAGAATCCCTCGCAGCTCCAAAATCTTGAAGCTGAGATTCAGGCGTTGCTGTAAGGGTGTTTGGTGGGGGGGCGAGTGGACGAGTTTACAAGTGGACAAGTGGACGAGGAAACAAGTTTACAAGTGCATAGGGCTATGATTTCACGATTTAGCTTATCTTTCCGTTGTTCTATTGGAATGATAAAGTAATATCCTTGTAAACTTGTCCCCTCGTAAACTCGTCCTCTGAATTACACTTTAGAAAGCCTTTCCGAAGCTGATGTAGGGTGCAAGTCCGAAGCGATTAACTACATCTCTGTTAGGGGTAAGCTGATAGCAGGGAGTTATACCGACCCTGAACTGGAATCCACGGGTAGATGTATAGCGATAGCCGATGTTTACAAAGGCGACTGCCGAAACGCTATTCTCTGAAATATAAGGTGTCAGCCTAACGTTATAACCGTGATGCTCTTCGTCGGGAACTATTTCGAATCCTATAAAGTGGTCGTTATACAAGCCTACATTGACACCTGCGCCCACTTCAAACCTGCTTTTCTTTTTACCTGCGAGATAGTTGATTTCCAATGGCACGCTGTAAACACGTGTGGATGTCCCCACTCCGAATAGGAAAGAGGTTTTGGAATAGCCAAAGCCGAAACCAACACGGTAGCCCCATTGCGATCCTTCCTTGAAGCGTGCGTCGTAGTTTACGCCAATTCCGTTGGAAGCACCGCCGAGTTCGCCATAAATACTTTTGTTTAATTTGGAGTCTACTTGTCCGAATGCGGTGGTAGAACCCAAAGCAAGCAATGCGATTGCTGCAATTTTCCTTGTGGTTTTAAGTCTTTTCATATTTTGTTATTCTGATATTATAAATCGGTTGCAAAGATATATATTTTTCCGAAATAATGTTTTTTCTTGCTGATTATTTTTATTTGTCGGTATAAAATAGCATTTGGGCAGATAAGTCTGAAAGTATCTTTGTCTCAAATGCGGCATAAAAAACGCCGTCGGCAGAGAATTGCCGACGGCGAGTGTTATACGTTTGTAAATGTCTTATCCTATTCTTGTTTTCCGGAAGCGTTAGAAGCTGCGCATCCACGCCTTGAGGTCCATCATCATTTCCTGATTGTATCGGAAACCAATCTTGCTTCCCCATCCGTGTCCACCGCCGGGATAGACGTGGAGCGAGCCGGGAACGTCGTTCTTATAAAGCTCCATATAATAGTTTACGCCGTTTGCCGGTGGCACAACGTTGTCGTCGTCGCTCAGCGCAATAAATGCACGTGGCGTTACGCGGCTCACGTTCAGGTCGGCACTGTATTTCTTCTGTTCGTGCTTGCTGGGACGCTTGCCGAGGAAGTTGTGGTAGCTTTCGTCGTGTCCGAAACCTTCCATCATAGAGATTACAGGGTAGAAAAGAATCTGGAAGTCAGGTTTAGCCTCGCCTCTGCTCTGCGTTGCGATGGTTGCCGCAAGGTGTCCGCCTGCCGAAAAGCCCATAATGCCCACCTCGTTACGGCTGATTTTCCACGCGGCAGCGTTCATTCTCGCCAGTTTCATCGCCTGTTCGGCATCGGCAACCGGCACTTCGGGCTTGCCGTTCGGCATACGGTATTTCAGCACGAGGGCTGCAATGCCCTGATTCTGGAAGTATTCGCCCCAGTCGTAGCCTTCGTTTTCTATCTCAAGATGGTTGTAGCCGCCACCCGGGCAGATGATAACTGCACGCCCGGTAGCCTCTCGGTCGTTGGGAAGATAGACACGCACCTTTGCGGTGTCGTTTTTGTTGCCATTGTTGTAAGGCACACGGCCGTTGTAGAGATTCACATCAAAAGTCTTCTGTGCGAATGCCGTAGCTGCAAAAGCCACCAAGCCTGCCATTACAAAAAGTTTTCTGAAATTCATTATCTGTTTGATATTGTTTGTTTGCGTATGTCTGATACTTTAGGGAACTGCTGCTTGATTGTTCGGAAAGGGTTTAATGTCAGCGTGCAACTGGCTTGCTGATAAGCCGAAATCCACAACGCAGCTTTGCAAAGATAGTGAAAAAAAGGAAAAATGAGGGCTGATGTTTAGAGTTTTTAGTATATTTGCAGCCATATACATTTAAAGCGCACAGTGTCTAAACGTATTTTAAGGGTTATGACTGTTTCATTAACACCTCATAATGACAGAGCGAACAGGGCAGGGAAGAAATTCCTTGCTTGGTTCCATTGGAAAATAGGGTTATGCACGTATTAGATAAGTTTGGCTACTGTCCTGTCTGTGGCAGTCAGCATTTTGAAGAACAGAGTGAGAAGAGCAAGAAGTGCGAGGCTTGTGGCTTTGAGTATTTCCTGAATCCCAGTGCTTCCGTTGCGGCATTCATACTGAACGGGAAGGGCGAATTGCTTGTGGTAAGAAGGAAGATAAACCCCGGAAAGGGAACGCTGGACCTGCCGGGAGGATTTGCTGATATAGGCGAAACCATTGATGAGGCACTGCTTCGTGAGATAAAGGAGGAAACGAACCTTGACGTTGTGGCTGCCACCTATTTTGAAACGGTGCCGAACAAGTATCGTTACAGCGATTTTGATATTCCCACACTCGATGCTTTTTTCGTCTGCGATGTTGCCAATGAGGAGGAACTGCGAGCAAGCGACGACGCTTCTGAGGCTCTTTGGCTTCCCTTGAAAGATATTCATACGGAAGAGTTCGGGCTTCGCTCGATTCGCAGGGCATTGTTCGACTTTCTGAAAATGAAGTTGGGAGAATCTAAATAATGCTCCGGTTCGGAATAAGATACTAAAGAAGACGCTCACAGATTTTACTGACCCACGGATTATTTTCTCATTCTCTGTGGAGAAAACAACATCTGTGTTTGCGTGGATTCTGTGAGGGATTAAGCTGAAAGGATAGGGAAAAAACAAATTTACTGGCAGTCAGTTCACTTGTACACTTGTTTGCTTATCCCGAACTCGGACAGGAATTGACATTAAAAGCCCCTTAAAACTTAAAAAAACAGAAAAGTTGCACATTATATAAGGTGTAAGAGAAAAGATTGATTACTTTTGCGCCCTTGAAAAAATGTACAAATGCCGTTATGCAAGAAAATCTGGTAATAGTAGAGAGCCCGGCAAAGGCTAAGACAATTGAGAAATTTTTGGGAGACGACTTTAAGGTTATGTCTTCCTACGGACATATACGCGACCTGAAAAAGAAGGAACTGAGTATCGACTTGGATACTTTGGAGCCGGATTATGAAATTCCTGAAGAGAAGAAAAAGATAGTAGGCGAACTCAAGAAGAGTGCAAAGGCTGCCAAGAAGGTTTGGTTGGCATCCGATGAGGACCGTGAGGGGGAGGCCATCAGTTGGCACCTTTGCGAGGTTCTCGGTTTGGATGAGGCGAAGACGAGCCGTATCGTGTTCCACGAAATTACCAAGCCGGCGATTCTCGCAGCCATAGAAAGTCCACGCCGACTGGATATGAATCTCGTAAATGCACAGCAGGCGCGCAGAGTGCTCGACCGTCTGGTGGGTTTCCGTCTTTCTCCCGTGTTGTGGCGCAAGGTAAAACCCGCCTTGAGTGCCGGTCGTGTGCAGAGCGTGGCAGTACGGTTGATTGTGGAACGTGAGCGCGAGATTCAGGCTTTCGTGTCAGAACCCTACTATCGTGTGAATGCCATTTTTGCAGTAACGAGTGAAGATGGCTCAAAGAACGAAGTGAAGGCTGAACTCAGTAAGCGTTTCAAGACGCACGAAGAGGCTTTGGCATTCCTCGATTTGTGTAAGACGGCAAAATTCACGGTTTCATCGGTTGCAAAGAAGCCTTTGCAGCGCACTCCGGCAGCTCCTTTTACCACTTCTACATTGCAGCAGGAAGCTGCGCGCAAGCTCGGATTTACGGTCAGCCAGACGATGATGGTGGCGCAGCGGCTCTACGAAGCCGGCCGCATCACGTATATGCGTACCGACAGCGTGAATCTTTCGTCGCTGGCTATCAATACGGCGAAGGCCGAAATTGCTAAGCTCTACGGTGAGGAATACAGCAAGGTACGCAATTACCACACGAAGGCGAAGGGAGCACAGGAGGCTCACGAGGCTATTCGCCCCACTTATATGGACAATGCAACCATAGACGGAACCAGTCAGGAGAAGCGTCTCTATGATTTGATATGGAAACGCACGGTAGCGTCGCAGATGGCTGATGCACGAATCGATAAAACCACGGTAAACATCGGAATTATCGACGGAAACGGTAAGTCGGACGACAGCCTGCAATTCATTGCGACGGGCGAAGTGATTGTGTTCGACGGATTCCTGAAGGTATATCGTGAATCGACTGACGACGATGACAACAATGCTGAAGAGCTTTCACACGCATTGCCGGTTATAAATGAGGGCGATGAATTGGAACGCCGCGACATTGTTTCTACCGAACGATATTCAATGGGGCCGAGCAGATACACCGAAGCAAGTTTGGTTCACAAACTGGAAGAGCTGGGAATCGGCCGTCCTTCCACTTATGCGCCTACAATTTCCACCATTCAGCAGCGCGAGTATGTTCAGAAAGGCGACAAGAAAGGCGACGAACGTCATTATGTTGTCGATACATTGCAGGGGTTGAAAGTCTCTTCAAAGAACAAGAAAGAGATGGTGGGCGCCGATAAGGGCAAACTCATCCCGACGGATATCGGTATCGTGGTGAACGATTTCCTCTTGAACAACTTCCCTGATATTATGGATTACAACTTCACGGCAAAGGTGGAGCAGGAATTTGACAAGATTTCGGAAGGAAAGGCAGCTTGGAATAAGGAGATGAAGAACTTCTACAAGAGTTTTGAACCCGAAGTTGAGGCTGTGATGAATGCTCGTTCGGAGCATAAGGCAGGCGAACGCGAGTTGGGAACAGACCCTGCAAGCAACAAGCCTGTGTTTGTAAAGATTGGCCGTTTTGGTCCTGTCGTGCAGATTGGTTCAGCAGACGATGAGGAAAAACCCCGCTTTGCACAGCTTCCGTCCGACAAGAGTATGGAAACGCTGACATTGGAGGATGCTTTGGAACTTTTCAAACTCCCCCGTAAGGTCGGGCAGTTCGAAGGTTCCGACGTAGTTATCGGCGCAGGAAGGTTTGGACCGTACGTGATGCACAACAAAAAATACGTTTCCTTACCGAAGGATGAAAACCCATTGACTGTTACGCTCGACACGGCTATCCATCTGATTCAGGAAAAACGCTTGCAGGATGCACAGCGTCATCTGAAGACTTTTGCGGAAGATCCGAAGATGGAGGTAATGAACGGTCGATATGGCCCCTACATTGCATACGACGGAAAGAACTACCGTATGCCAAAGGTACTTCACGAAAAGGCTGCCGAGCTTACCTACGACGAGTGTATGGAAATCGTAAAGAACGCCCCCGAGCCGAAACCGGCACGCAGTAGGGCAAAAAAATAAATATGGATTTCGCCTCCTTCTCGCTTGAGAGGGAGGTTGAAATGTTTTAAGATGGCAGAGTATCAGCAGCGGACAGCAAGACGAATCATCATTATCGGCTATATGGGAGCCGGTAAGACCACCGTTGGCAAGGCTTTGGCAAAGGAACTTGGCATACCTTTCTATGATTTGGACTGGTACATAGAGAGCCGTATGCGCAAAACCGTAAAGCAGATATTCGATGAAAAGGGCGAAGAAGGCTTCCGCCGGATAGAAAGGAATATGCTGCACGAGGTTGCTGAATTTGAGAATGTGGTGGTTTCCTGTGGTGGAGGCACGCCTTGTTTCTTCGATAATATGGATTATATGAATGAAAAAGGCGATACGCTCTATCTGAAGGCAACGCCGGAAGTGCTCTATGGCCATCTGAAAATGGGAAAATCGGTGCGCCCTCTTCTGCTGAACAAGACACCGGAAGAAGTAAAGACCTTCATCGCCGAGCAGATGAAACACCGCGAACCCTACTATATGAAAGCTAAACACGTGCTGGACGTGAACCTGATGGACGATTACAAGAAAATCAAAATATCAGTAGAGGAAGCCAGAAAACTCCTCAATCTTTGACCCAAGTGCGTGAAACATTGCTGCATAGTGTGAAAACGTAGGAACAGCAGTGCAAAAACGCCGATGAAATGGCGAAAAATATCGATGAAATGGCGAAAAATCATTTCTGAACATTTGAAAAGATAGAATATAATTACAATACTTTTTTTACTTCAGAGGCATTTGTTCCCTGTGTGAGCGGAATGGATTCTCGTTAGGATTGGACCTGTTTGAATATGAAAAAATGGACAATTGAAGACTCGAAGGAACTCTACAACATCAACGGTTGGGGTACTTCTTACTTTGGCATCAATGAAACCGGCGATGTCTACGTAACTCCCTGTAAGGATAACGTACAGGTGGATTTGCGCGATGTAATGGACGAACTGATTCTCCGCGACGTTACTCCTCCGGTGCTCCTTCGCTTCCCCGATATTCTCGACAACCGTATCGAGAAGACTTCTTCCTGTTTCGACAAGGCAAAGAAGGAATACGATTATAAAGGCGACAACTTCATTATCTATCCAATCAAGGTCAATCAGATGCAGCCGGTGGTGGAAGAGATTATCTCGCACGGCAAAAAGTTCAACCTCGGACTGGAAGCCGGCTCCAAACCGGAGTTGCACGCAGTGCTTGCAGTGCAGTGTCAGAGCGATTCGCTGATTATCTGCAACGGATATAAGGATCAAAGCTACATTGAATTGGCGTTGCTTGCACAGAAGATGGGCAAGCGCATCTTCATCGTTGTGGAGAAACTGAACGAAATCGACATTATCGCCAAGGCTGCAAAGAAGCTCAATGTGAAGCCAAACCTCGGTATTCGCATCAAGTTGGCATCCACCGGTTCGGGCAAATGGTCGGAAAGTGGAGGCGATGCGTCGAAGTTTGGTCTTACGTCAGCCGAACTTTTGCGTGCCCTTTCCATCCTCGAAGACAAGGATCTGAAGGACAGCGTGCGACTGATTCACTTCCATATCGGATCGCAGATAACGAAAATCCGCCGCATTCAGACGGCACTTACCGAGGCTGCACAGTATTATGTGAACCTCAGAAAGATGGGCTACAACGTAGATTTCGTGGATTGTGGAGGCGGTCTCGGCGTAGATTACGACGGAACACGCTCTTCAAGCAGCGAGAGTTCCGTGAATTACAGTATTCAGGAATACGTGAACGACTGTGTTTACACATTCGTTGATGCGGCAAACAAGAACGACATTCCCCACCCGAACGTAATCACGGAGAGCGGCCGCAGCCTTGCCGCCCACCATTCCATCCTCGTAATCGACGTGCTGGAAACGGCATCGCTGCCCGAAATGCCCGAAGAATTCGAGGCAAAGGAGACCGATCATCAGCTTGTGCGCGAACTTTACAAGATATGGGACAATCTCGACTCGCGCAATATGCTGGAAGACTGGCACGATGCCGAGCAGATCCGCGAGGAATGTCTCGAACTTTTCTCTCACGGAATGGTAGACCTGAAGACCCGTGCAGAGATAGAAGCGATGTACTGGAGCGTCTGCAACGAAATAAACACGCTGGCAAAGAATATGAAGCACGCCCCCGAAGAACTGCGCAGTCTCGACAAACTGCTGGCAGATAAATACTTCTGCAACTTCTCTCTGTTCCAGTCGCTTCCCGACAGTTGGGCAATCGACCAGCTTTTCCCCGTGATGCCGATACAGCGGCTGAACGAGCGTCCTACGCGCAAGGCCACCTTGCAGGACATAACCTGCGACAGCGACGGCAAGATATCCAATTTCGTAGCGGGAGGCCGTGCCAGTCATGTACTTCCGGTGCATACGCTGAAGCGCAACGAACCTTATTATCTCGGTGTTTTCCTCGTAGGAGCCTATCAGGAAATCCTCGGCGACCTGCACAATCTCTTTGGAGATACCAATGCCGTTCATCTTTCCGTGAAAGACGGCAGCTATCACATCGACCAGATATTCGACGGAGAAACCGTGGAAGAAGTATTGGAGTACGTGCAGTACAATCCGAAGAAACTTGTCCGTCAGTTGGAAATCTGGGTTACGAAGAGCGTTAAGCAGGGAAAAATCTCGCTCGAGGAAGGCAAGGAGTTCCTGAGCACCTACCGGAATGGGCTTTACGGCTACACCTATCTGGAATAGAAGAATGAGAAAGTGAACGGATTGACAAGCCGAAAAGCAAACCGGCAAACTGCCTGCGCCTCTTTTCCGTTCACCTCTAACGAATCTTTATAGTGATAATGAATGTTAAATTTGAGAGAAAACAGCCTTTCTCCTGTAACTTTACCCCATAGAAAATCGTCATTTATTCAGTAGAGGATGAAAAAAGTCAGTTTCAGAAACGATGTGCTGCCTTTGAAGAACGAACTCTTCAGGCTTGCCCTTCGCATCACGCTCAATAGAGAAGAAGCCGAGGACGTCGTGCAAGATACGCTGATAAAGGTCTGGGACAAGCGATATGAGTGGGATACGATAGACTCGATAGAGGCTTTCAGCCTGAGAATCTGCCACAACCTCTCGCTCGACCGGATAAAAAAGAAGGACAACAATAACGGTTCTCTCGAAGACGAACACGTCAGCGAGCCGCGGGGTTCCTCCAATCCTCAGGAATTGATGATTCAGCAAGACCGCGTAAGACTGGTAAGGGAAATCATCGATTCGCTTCCCGAAAAGCAAAGAAGCTGTATGCAGCTCCGAGAGTTTGAAGGAAAGCAATACAAGGAAATTGCCGATATACTCGGAATTACTGAAGAACAGGTTAAGGTAAACATCTTCAGAGCCCGACAAACGGTAAAGCAAAGGTATCAGAAAATAGACAATTATGGATTATAAGTACATAGAACAGCTACTGGAACGCTATTGGCGTTGCGAGACTTCTCTTCAGGAAGAAGAGATTCTCCGTGCATTCTTCGCTCAGGAGGATGTGCCTGCCGGCTTGTTGCCTTACAAGGACCTGTTCACTTTCGGACAGACCGAAAAGGAAACAGCAGTGCTGGGCGATGACTTTGACCAGAAAATACTCGGAATGATTGCCGAGGATGAACCCGTAAAGGCCCGCACCATCACAATGCGTCAGCGTTTTATGCCCTTCTTCAAGGCTGCTGCCGTCGTGGCAATCGTTCTGACGCTCGGCAATGCCGTTCAGAGCGCACTCGACACACAGGACACAACCGTGCATCGCAGTGGAATGGCTGAGATGGGCAAGCCTACCGAAGGTCCATCTGTGGCAAAAGCCGATTCTGCACGTACCGATTCTGCCACCAAGGCAGCAGTCATTCAGGTGCAGAAGCAGACAAACTGAAAAGACAATTTCAATGCTTTCTCTATAAAATAAATCAAGTTTAGTAAAACAACAACGAAACTGTGAAGTTTCAATTCTCTCAAATTTTTATACCATATTAACGTGGAAAGGACCAATACTCAGCAATGGGCATTGGTCTTTTTGCGTTATAGGCATAAGATGCTAAAAATATTCCGAAATCAGCGAGCCGCCAGTCTCCTCTCAGATTCTTGTAAAGCTCCTCTCTCTATGCGAATATTCTTTACAAAACGCACTTCATAATTCCATTATTTTGAGCAAAATATTTTTATTTTTCAAATACGCTTGTAATGAGTGTGCAGATTCAATCCTCTGTCTATCAGTACTCTGCCTCTTTCTGTTGAGTTTCTGTGCAACATATTCTCTGAAAAAACTTCGCAAATAGACTAACAAAACCGTGTTATCTGCAATCTTTCTCGCGCCAATCCTCGTCTATTCCGTTTCCATTCTTGCGACAATCGCCCTGCATTCTTCGCAAAAACGCCTTTCCATCTTCGTGTTATTGCCTTCCCGTCTTCCTGAAAACGCTTTTCAAGCATCAGGAAATGCTTCAAAAATCTCTGGTTGGAAGAAAAATAAACGTGCTTTTTCAGTAATTATTTATGACAATTATATTGCGATTTCCTAAGTTTGGAATGGTTTTTCGGAAATATAAGTAAAGGACTTTACAGGCAAATTCATTCTAATCAATACTTTATAGTCTTGTTTTTCCGTTATATCCTTGGCTATACGAGATAAATCTCTCGCTAATTTTTCTGTTTTTCTACTTTTAGCTATGAATTTGGGATAAGACCAAATTCATAGCTAAAAGTTTTTTAGTCTCTGCCTTGTCGTTTTACTTCACTCTTTCGAGGATGTGTTGTGGCAGAATGGGCATAGCACCGTTCTTTGTGCATACGAAGGCACTGGCTTCAACGGCGATCTTGTGGGCTTCAGTAATAGGCATACCGGAGAGTATGGCAGCCGTGAATGTACCCGTGAATGAGTCGCCTGCACCTACTGTGTCGGCCACTTCCACCTTTGGCGTTTCCTGAAACGAGAGGGTGTTCGGTGCAAAGACATAGGAGCCGTTTGTACCACAAGTGAGCACCACGATGTCAAGGTTGTACTTTCCGAGCAGAAGCCAGCAGGTATCTTCGAAGCTCAACCCCTGCCAACCGAACATATCGGCTACGATTTTGATTTCATCGTCGTTTATTTTCAGTACATTGCATTGCTTCAAAGAATTTGTGATAATTTCTTTGCCGTAGAAATGCTGACGAAGATTGATGTCGAAAATCTTCAGACAGTCCATTGGGGTGGAGTCGAGGAACTTCTGAATGGTTTCTCTTGAAACCTTGTTGCGCTGCGCCAGCGAGCCAAAACAAACGGCACGTGTGGTCTTTGCAATCTCTTCTATTTCCGGAGTGAACGGAATATTGTCCCAGGCCACGCCTTCCTTGATTTCATAGGTTGGAATACCGGCGGCATCGAGCGTAACGTTTACGGTTCCTGTCGGGAAATCCACTCTCGGCATCACGTAGTGAACGTTCATAGAGTCGAATTTCGCCAATGTTTCTGTTCCCAGTCCATCAGTACCTACTGCGCTGATGGCTATTGTGTCGTGGCCGAACTGTCCTGCGTGGAATGCAAAGTTAGCAGGTGCGCCACCTATTTTCTTTCCTTCGGGTAGGCAATCCCAGAGTGCCTCGCCGAGTCCTACGATTACTTGTTTCATTGTATAGTTAATATCCACGTCCAGTTGCTCGGAAAAGGAGCGCAACTGATATGTGCCGTGTGGTGCGGTTTTTAAGTTATTTTACTTTCGGTATGTATGTAAACAGGTATGCAACGCCGATTGCCATTACGATGACTGCGCCGATCTGGCCTATTGCGTCGCTTGCAAATCCCATAAAGAGAGGGAAGATTGTTCCTCCGAAGAGTCCCATAATCATTAAGCCACTTACTTCATTCTGCTTGTCGGGCAGGCTTTGCAAGGCACGTGCCAATACCATTGAGAAGACGTTGCTGTTGCCATAACCTACGAGTGCTATTGCAATGTAGAGAATGGTCTTGCTTTCTCCGATGTAAAGTCCTGCCATACTCATTGCCATCATCGTGATAGAGATCGCGAAGAAGAGACGGTTGTTGATGGTACGGAGGAAGAAGGAGCCAGTCAGGCAGCCGATGGTGCGGAAGATGAAGTAGAGCGATGTTGCAAAGGCAGCTTCGTCCAGTTCCATTCCGAGGCGTTCCATCAGAATCTTGGGTGCTGTGGTGTTCGTACCGACATCAATGCCCACGTGGCACATAATGCCGATGAAACTAAGCAGAACGATGGGTTTGCCCAGTAGTTTGATGCAGTCGATGAATGAACTTGGCTTGCCTTCGATGGGTTCTTCTTCAATGGGTGTGCAGAAGAGAAGCAAGGTGGCGAGGATTCCGATGATAAGATAAATAGGGAACAGTATGCGCCAACCGAGACCGAAGAAGGAATCGGTCATATCTGTTCCCCACATTGCTATATAAGGGGCGAGGAATGAGGCGATAGCCTTTACGAACTGTCCGAATGTGAAAGTGGAAGCAAGGTTGCCTCCTTTCAATACGGTAATTACGAGTGGATTCAAGGAGGTCTGCATCAAAGCGTTTCCAATGCCAAGCAGGGAGAACGAAATGAGCATCAGTTCGTATGAATTGCCAAAAATAGGTGATAATAATGAGAATACGGTAACGATGAGACTGAGCAAAACAGTCTTCTTGCGTCCGATTTTATTCATCAGCATTCCCGTTGGAATGGAGAAAATCAAGAACCAGAAGAATACCAAGGATGGAAATACGTTGGCCGTGGCATCCGAGAGTCCGAGGTCCTTCTGTACAAAGTTGGATGCAATGCCTACAAGGTCTACAAAGCCCATTGCAAAGAAGCAGAACATCACAGGGATAATGGATAGTTTGTTGGTTTTCGACATAATATTCAAATGTTGTTAGGATTCAGTAAATGATTTTTGTTTCGACTGCAAATTTAGCTTGCAATCGATGCAATCGGTGTAAAATTCCGTTCATTTGATGTAAGATATTGTTATTTTGCTCAGTTCTTGCACCTAATGAACGGAAAATTACATTACTTCAACTGATAGATTTTGGTCTTGCAGCCTGTTGCTGTGAGCTTGTTGTAAGGTTCGTTGGGGAACACGAGGTTTGTCATTGCCATTTTTCCGTCTGCATCGAATGCCTCGATGCTGTTGTGGTCTATGAATATCAATACAGATTTCAGCGTTCCATAGGTAGGTGCCACGGTTACTGTCTTGAACTCATTGCTGAAGTCGGTCTGTCCGCTGTTGTTGCGGTCCATTGCGAATGTTTCTTTCTTTGCGTCGTATGTCATCACTACCTTTTCGCCCTTTGCGTTGGAAAGTGTGATGGTTGCGCCGTGCTTCAGGTTGTTGGCTTCGATGTAGCAGGTAGCTGTGAGCTTGTTGTCGGGCTTTGAGGCGAAGGCATTGAACACTTCAGGCGAGGGTTTCGTGGTAAGATAGCTCTCGCCTTTGTAGCTGAACAGTCCGAGGTCGCGTGGCAAGCCATTGGCAGAACGGAACTGCTTGGTCGGAACCTGATTGGCATACTGCCAGTTGCTCATCCAAGGAAGCACCACGTGGCGGCCGTCAGGGGCGTTGTTGAATGATACGGTGGCATAGTGGTCCTTGCCGTAATCCATCCATTTGGTTGTGGTCGGTGCGCTTTCACAGGTAAACTTGTGTCCGTCGAAGTCTCCGACGAAATATTGTGCTGCGCTGCCACCGAAAGGTCCGCCGGGATTGATGTTGCAGATGAGCACCCATTTGCCGCCGATGTTTATCAGGTCGGGACATTCCCACACGCCGGCGTGGCTTCCGTAGCCTTCTCCGAAGGTGCTTTCAAGTGTCCAGTCCTTCAGATTTGTCGAACTGCGAATCTCCATCTGCTGTCCGGCTGCAAGAATCATTATCCACTTTTGAGTCTCTTCGTGCCAGAATATGTTTGGATCGCGGAAGTCGGGAAGGTTTGAGGTAATGACAGGATTGGCTTCATACTTGGTAAAGGTCATTCCGTTGTCGGTGCTGTAAGCCATACTCTGGGTTTGTGCTGCGCCTGCTGAGGTGTAATACGACACGATTGCGCCCTTGCCGAAGCCTGCTGTGTTTTTGTTATCCACGACGCTGCTGCCGCTGAAAATGGTTCCGATGGCATCTGGCTGGATAGCTTCACCTTCAAATTTCCAGTTGATGAGGTCAGTCGATGTGCTGTGTCCCCACGTCATATTCTCCCACTGTGAGCCGTAGGGATTGTATTGAAAGTACAGATGCCATACGCCGTCTTTGTGGAACATTCCATTGGGATCGTTCATCCAGCCCCACAGAGGAGTATGATGATAGGCTGAGCGATACTTCTCACGGTTTGAAGTGTCGAAAGTGTCAGACGTTTTCATTTCATTCCAACAGGCATAATCCTTTATTTCGCTCGTCTTTCTCTTCTCTCCGTGGAATTGGATATCGAGCAGAACGTCGTCTCCAAACTCGTTCAGGTTCAGAGGAACGCTGTAATCGGTTCTGTTGATGGCCAGTTTGCAGTTGAATTCTTTTACAACTTTGTTGTTCTTGATTACACGAATGTGGCTGTAATCAACTGTTTCTTCAACTGGCAGCAGAAGATATTTTTGCTGTGTCTGCACTCTTTTCATTACGTGTGAATCACTTAAAAATGAGTTTTGTGCCACTGCCGGAGTGAGCAGTACGGAGAGCGACAGTCCCATTGTCGCCAATAAGGCTTTCTTGCTTATCATAATGGATTGTTGTTAATATTTAAGTTTTATGGTGCAAATCTACTGAAAAAGATGAAATGCGGCTATATCAAATCTTCCAATCGCTGCAACTTTTGTTGCAACGCCGAGATTTGCACGCCCGGAATGTGGTTCAGAATGTAGTATGCTATTCTTTCTGGCGCAATGTTCGTCCCTCAATGTGTGTAAGTTGAGGGATGGATATTAAGGAGTGAGGGAAAGAAAACAAGGAGAGGATGGAATAAGGAAGTGAGGAACAGGTAAAAAACAACAAGGGAACAAATAGACTCGTAAATTACTTTTATCTTAGTAAATACTTGTAAACTTGTTCCCTCGGCAACTTGTTATCGCTTTTCCTATCTGGTCTTCAGATATTCGAGAGCGTTGTGTGCCATCTTTTCGATGTTATCCTGATATTGGTTGTTTTTAGGGTGCGCACTTACGTCTGCTGTTCCGTCAGCATTTCTTAGTGAAAATTCGCATCCACCGTTTCCTATACAGATAATGGTTCCCTTGAAATCTGAATTGCCCTGCTGTGCTTCCCAAACGTTGAGTTGGGAAATGTAGGCTGTCTGACTGTCCCAAGTCCCCAATGGATAGATACCGTAGGTTTGTGTCAATGCGTTGTAGCAGTTCTCGTCCTGATTGCCAAAACCAGTAAGCGTGGCAGGGAGATTAAAATAGAGACAATTGTGGTCTTCTGTCCATCCCGGACCCTTTACTGCAAGCAGTTTGGTACCGTTGGCTCCGTTTTCAATGTTCAGTCCACGATAAATCGGATGAGTAGAGAAATCTGCCGAGAATTTTCCGCCGGGATTGGCAGAGACGGCCATCTTCCACGTGTCGCCGTTGCTGCTCCCCAGTCCGAAGCTGAATGTGTGGTCGTTTCCTTGCAGCATCGTCTTGTCTATACGGCCGAGGTCGCCTATGAACGGAGTTGCGTGGCTCCATAGGAGCATACTTCCTCCGGCCTTATACCATTCTCTGATGAATGGAGTGGCAGCCTGAACGCTTGCAGGCATATTCCATACGTCGTTTTCGGTAACACCTTCGAGGTCGCGCAACCAGAAGAGCACACGATATTCCTCGATGTCGGCAGCACTTGCAATGCTGCTGAACGGGACAAAGGAGCCGTTTGGATACTGTTCGTGGAACCAAAGCCACGCCGATGCTTCGTCGTCGTCGCCATTAGAAACCAATTCCGAAGGAGAATTGTAGATGGAGAGGAAGCCGATGGCAGTCTTTCCGATATGCAGGGAAGCAGTTGTTGGGAGCGATGCTCCTTCGGCGTTCTTAGCTACGATGGTTACAGTCCAGTCCTCGTTGTAGCGCACGTCTGTGATGGTGTATTCAGTCTGAGATACCGGTAGCGTTTCGGTTATGATTCTGCCGTTTCCGTTGGTTGCCGTGAAGAGGATGGAAGTGGCATTGGCAGGTGCGTTCCAAATTACTTTTGCATCATATCCTGAAGCTTTCTCAATCTGTGAGAGCGAAAGACCGGTAACGCTGGCTGCACCCGGACGTGTATAGCTCTTGATGACACCAGAAGAAAGGTTGGTTCCATCAGACACCTTGAACACAAATTCGTAAGCCACGCCCGTAGGTACTGATTTCTGTGTGTAGCTTGTTCCGTTTACGATTTCAGCAGCGTAGAAAGTGCCATTGCGGTAGACAGCAACCTGCATCGTTTGTCCTTCTTTCAGTGCTGGCCATGTGAGAACATAGTCGTCGCCTTGCAACTGTCCTGAAATATTCTCTGCTTCTACGGGAGCGAGAATCATATCAGCACGGTCTATATCATTGTCCTGACAAGAGGAGAGAAACATTGTCAGCATAAGAAGCAATGCCGTTGCCACTCCTTTTGAGAACTGCACGTTCTTGATTTCATTGATGATAGTATTCATATTATTATTGTTTTTCTGTTGGATTGTAAAAGCCCCGGATTGGATATATCCGCAACCGGGGTTCTTTACTTTTATTATTAATAACCCTTGTTCTGCTTGTAGAGTCCGGGAACGTAGTACAACTGATTGTAAGGAATCGGGTAGAACTCGTTCTTTTCAGGAGTGTAGTGAGCGTCCTTGTAATACTGACCGTATTTCTGGCCGTCGTAAACGTCGTTCTGCTCCTTTTCAAAGTAAGCGTTGAGTGTTTTTGAAGCCATACCCCAACGGCGCAGGTCAAAGTAACGGCTGCCCTCCATACCCAATTCAAGACGGCGTTCCCAACGGAGACACTGGCGTGCCTGTTCCTTTGTCTGGAAGTAAGAAGCCGGATAAAGCTCAATGCTGCACTGATTGTCGGCATAGCCGATGTGCTTCGCAATAGAGTTCTTTGCACGCTGACGGATGTCGTTGATAATCGTGCGGGCTTCTTCCAGTCTGTTTGACTCTATCAATGCCTCGGCGCGCATCAGCATTACATCCGTGTAGCGGAATACATAGTCGTTCATAGCAAATGCCTGCCAAGGAGTGTTGAATGTTTCGCCCTTTGAACGCTGTGGCACTTCCTTCATAGAGCAGTAGTAACCATAGGTGTTAGGGTTTCGGCTGTTCTCCTTTGTCAGTGTGTACTGGCTTTCATACTTGTAAGGGAATGTAGGCATACCCACGGTGTGGAAGAGTCTCGGATCCCACTTCTGGCTGTTTGCTGCGCCGTTTACAGGATAGTCAATACTGTCGTCATATCCGTTGAAATCAGGAAGGCCGTTTACGGTCTTGAAAGCATTTACGAAATCCTGTGAGGGCTTATGGAAATCCCATCCTCCCGACCAGATTCCCCATACACCGTTCAGCATATTGCTCCAGTTTGCGCGGCCGTAGACGGTGTTGTCGTCCTGATAGTCGGAATGCTGCACTGCAAAGATGCTTTCCTTTGAGTTCTTGTGCTCGGGGAGGAAAATGTCTCCGTAGTCTTCAAGATAGCCATATTTCGAGTTCTTTACCACATCCGTGTATTCAATAACCTTTGCTATGTATTGGCTGTTGATGTGATCGTAGCCTGTTGTAGATTCGTATCCATCGCCGTAAGCAAGGTTCAGATAGCATTTTGCAAGATAAGATGCTGCGGCAATCTTATTGGCACGGCCGCCGTCTTTCTGTTCGACAGGCAGGTTGTTGTATGCCTCCTCAAAGTCCTTTATCACCTTTCCGAAGAGTTCCTCGTAGGTAAATTCTGTATTGGTGGTCTTTTCTGAAGTCTTATTTTTGTAAACCTCTTCGTCAATCCAAGGCACCTGACGGAACATCTGAAGCAGCTTGTAATAGAAATGTGCACGGAGGAACTTCACTTCTGCCACTCTTTGTGTGGTTCTTTCAGCACCAAGCTCCTTCTCGCCGCTCGTTTCCAAAGCCACCAATGCCCTGTTGCAGCGGCTTACAGCCTCGTATAAGTGGAACCAAAGCTCATCGAACTCGCCCGGACGGGAAGTCAATGTAGACCAAATCTCCATTGGATGATAGCCCGTGTCCGTTGTTCCCGAACCACCTTTCAGACAGTCGTCTGATGCCATATCGCCGTAAGGCCATAGGTTGAAAGGATATGAATACCAATCGTTGCCCAACATTGCGTAGGCCGAATGAACCATTTCTTCTGGACTCTCGTTGGCTTTCTTTTCATCAACGACACCTTGTGGGTCTACATCAATGAAATCGCTGCACGATGTGGTCATCAGACCAAAAGTCGCGGCAAAAATAATATATTTAAGTTTCATTGTTTTAATCTTTTATTTGTTAGTGTCTTGTGTTAGAATCCTACCTGCAAGCCGAATGACAGAGAAGTTGAATGTGGATATGCCCAACTTCCGTTCTCTGGGTCAGCAACGGTAAATCCATTGCTCTTGAGGGTAAAGAGATTGTTGGCTGAAAGATAAAGACGCGCCGATGTCATATGGAGCTTGTCCATAAGCTGTGGTGCGAAGTTGTAGCCCACCTGAAGGCTGCGCATCTTCATCCAACTGCCGTGTTCAACAAAGTAAGTAGAGGCACGGCCTTCATCGCCTGTGTTGTTTGTTGTAAGTGCAGGGATGGTGGAAGACGTATTGTTCGTTGTCCACGCTCCGAGCATACGGCTGCCCTTGTTTGAACCCGGGTCTGTGATGCTGAAGAAGTCGGTCTGGAACTTCTGGTTGTTGTAAACGTCCACGCCGCTCACACCTTGGAAGAACATAGCCAAATCGAAGTTCTTGTATGTAAACTCAAAGTTCAAGCCCCAGTTGAAGTTTGGAACCGGATTGTAAATCCAATCCTGATCGGCTTCGGTAATTCTTCCGTTACCGTCGAGGTCGACATACTTCAGACCGCCCACACGTGCATTTTCCTGACCGGAAGCCAATACTTCCTCGCGGTTCTGATACAATCCATCAACTACATAACCGACCACTGAGCCGTAAGGCTTTTCTGCTTCCACAAGGTTCTGACGTGTTGTGTGAGCGTATGAACCGGTAGTTGTTGAAGGCAGGTAGGTTACCTTGTTGCGGTAGAAGTCGAGATTACCACTGATGTTGTAGCCCAAGCCGTATGCGGTAGTATGGCGATAGCCAGCTTGGAACTCCATACCCACGTTTTTCAGCGACGGACCATTGCTCCACATATTGCCACCTTCGCCGGTTGCACCGAGGAAAGCAGGCAGGATAAGCATATCCTTAACTTCCTTTATGTAGGCATCAATGCTACCGTAGAAACTGTTGTGGAACATATTGAAGTCCACGCCGGCATTCCACTGGTAGGTAGTTTCCCACTTCAGATTCTTGTTCTCTGTCTGAGTGGCACGGAAACCTGATGGGAAGATACCTGAACCTGCAAGATACAAGTCGTATGCAGTAGATGATTCGCGGGCATCGCCGTAGTCGGCAACATAAAGGCCGTAGCGGGCTGTGTTTGAGATAGCCTGATTACCCGTAGCACCCCAAGACAGACGAAGTTTCAATTCATCGAGCCAGTCGGCTTTGATGTGCTTTGACAAACGATAACCGAGCGTGAAAGCAGGGAATGTGGCATATCTGTTGTTTTCACCGAAGCGGGAACTGCCGTCGTGTCGGATAGTGAAACTTGCGAGCAGCAAGTCTTTCCAGTTGTAGTCAATCTTACCGAAGAAAGAAACAAGATTGTAGCCTGAACCGATACCGGTTGCGCGCTGCGTGCCTGTTGAGGCATCAGGCCACATATATTCATAATTCTCAAGTGCGAAAGTTTCAGCGTATGCACCCATATCCTCACGGTTCTGATGATAGAGTTCCATACCTCCGAGAACAGAGAACGTATGCTGATTCCACAGTGTGAAGTTATAGTTGGCAGTATTGCTCCAAGTCCACTTCAAGTCATCGGCCGCACTGAGCGTTGTGTTGGCAGTACCGTTCTTCACAACATCCGATTTGAAAGTGTGGATAACGTGATGTATGAAGCTGTGGTCGAAGTCGATACCGAAGTTGGAACGAATCAGCAAGTTGTCGATAGGTTTGATGTCGATGTAGGCATTACCGAACACACGCCAGATTTTCTGACGGTTGTCGCGGTTCATATAAAGTTCGCGCAATGGGTTCTGACGGTCGCTCATACCACCGACAGGACCGCCGAATGTTGTGCCGTCTTCTTCGTAGAGAGGAACGGTAGGCGACATCTTCAAGGCATTCTCCATTGGGAAGAGGTTCACCTGATCCGTGTATGTGATGGTGGAATTCTCGCCGATGGTAACATGCTTGTTGAGATTGTAAGAGGTGTTGATACGTGCGGAGAAGTTCTCGAAATCGGTGTATTTCAAGACACCGTTAGACTTCTTGTAGCCCAAAGAGAACAGAGCCGTGAACTTGTCTGTGGCGTTTGAGAGCGAGAGGTCGTAAGCCTGAGAGAAGCCGGTACGGGAAATGGCATCGAGCCAGTCGGTATCGGAAAGTTTCATAGTCTTCCTTGAGTTGATGTAGCCGTCGTATGCGCCATTCACGGTATAGCTGTTGTACTTGCCGGCAGCCGGATCCCATACGCTGATACCGAAACCTTCGGCAGCATTGAGGTCAAGACCATAGTTGCGTGAGTAGACAACCGGGTCGAATCCGTCGTTCAGTGCAGCCTGCGCCATTGCTGTTGCATATTCCTTTGAATTGCTGAGCTTCATCATTGACTGTGAGTTGTAGAACTGTGCAGTGAGGTTTGAGGAGAAGTTGATCTTTACCTTGTCGCCCTTCTTTCCCTTTCGTGTCGTGATGATGATGACACCGTTGGCAGCACGGCTACCGTAGATAGAAGCCGAAGCCGCATCCTTGAGCACCTGCATACTCTCAATGTCGTTCATATTGAGCGAGTTGAGACTTGCAGTAGTTGGTACACCGTCGATAACGTACAATGGATCCTGTGAAGAATTGAACGAACCGATACCACGGATGCGCACAGTACCTGTGCCAGATGGAGAACCGTCGGTGGAGATAGTCATACCGGGAACCTTACCCTGCAACGTACGCATAGGGTCAGGGTCGGAACTTGACTTGAGGTCTTTGGTCTGCACTACTGCCACAGAGCCGGTAAGGTCGGCCTTGCGCTGTGTCTGATAACCCGTAACCACTACTTCAGTCAGTTCGCTTGCATTTTCCTTGAGCACGATGCTCATATTGGCATTGGCTGGCATTTCTATCGTTTCGTAGCCGATGTAAGAGATGATGATGATTGAACCTTTTGCAGCAGAAAGCGCAAAATTACCGTCTATGTCTGTAACAACACCGTTGGAAGTGCCTTTCACCAATACGGTGGCACCAATCATCGGTTCGCCTGTTGCATCCTTAACGGTTCCAGTAACATTAATATCTTGCGCACTGACAATGGCGCAAAACATTAAGAGCATAGTGCTCAATAGAATTTTCTTTAGGTTTTCCATTCGAAACTTTTTTGGATTAGTTAGATGATTTAAATTTCTGCTGCAAAGAAAACAAAAGTCCGATGGAATGGGCATAAAATTTAAATCGCAATGTATAAATTTTGTTGCAATGAAACAAAAATGCAATACACGGATTTTGTTTTGCGAGCGTGGGTTGCCCTGCATTTTCAGCTTACAGATAATTCAGTGGATAATTGCTTGAAAATCAGATGATAAAAAAGCCGTTTCCAAACGTGCGAAGAATGCAATCCATTCTTCGCAAGAATACAATGCAATCTTGCGAAGATTGCACGCTATTCTTCGGTTACTTGGAAATTGCCTGAAATTGGATTGGAATGAGTGGAAGAATGGAGAGAAGAAAAGAGTGTTTGAATGGTTTCGGAAAAGATTGAAAAATGGGTGGGCAAACAAGGTTATATGTGGATAACTGGATTCTTGGCTGTTCAGAAAATCACGGAGAGGAGGTGTGCTTAATGGCACTCCCTCCTTCTTTGCTCGTCCCTTTGTTTCCTTGTTTTCTCCTACTGCCTTGGATTCTTTTCATTCGGGGTTCGCCCGAAGTGCTCACGGTAGCACTTTGTGAAATAGGATGGGGAAGAGAATCCAACTTCATAGGCTATCTCGGAAATGGATTTGTCGGTGGTTTCCAGCAGTCGGTCGGCGCGTTTCAGACGTGCCTCACGGATGATATCAACAGGCGATGTGCCCGTCAGGGATTTTATCTTTCGGTAGAGCTGGGCACGGCTGATGCCCATATCCGCACTGATACGGTCTACGTTCAGGTCGGAATTGCCGAGATTGTCCTGTATCACTTTACGGAACTTGTCTACAAACTGGCTCTCGGCACTCTTCGGCGCAGTGGTTTCTTCCTGTTGTGAAGCGTCGCTGCCGAAGGCAATCTTCATCAGTTTTCGGTTGTCGAGCAGATTCTTTACGCGGGCTTTCAGTACATCGCCGTTGAAAGGCTTCGTAAGGTAGGCATCGGCACCGAACTCATAGCCTGCCGCGCGATGCTCTTCGAGTGTCTTGGCAGTAAGAAGAATTACGGGAATGTGGCTCGTGAGCGCATCGTTCTTTACGCGTTGGCAAAATTCCAGACCATCCATTACGGGCATCATCACGTCGCAGACAATGATGTCGGGTACTTCGCGGATGGCTTTTTTCAGTCCCTCGTTGCCGTCGGCAGCCTGAAGAATGTTGTATTTGTCGCCAAGCAGCGTCATCACGTAGGCACGTATGTCGGCATTGTCGTCGATAACGAGCAGCGACGGCTTCTCGCCCTTGTCCGTAGTGGTGATTTTGTCCGTCATTATCTCTGTCGAGATGTTCGTGGCTGCATTGTCTTCTATGGCTTTCTCGTTCAGGGTGTAGGCCTCTTGCACATCCACTATATTGTCGCCGGCAACGGTCTGGGGCAGCGTGATGATGAAGTTGGCACCCTTTCCTTCCTCACTTTCCACACGGGCCTTACCCCCTTGCAGTTCGGAAAATGCCTTCACGATGGCCAGTCCGATGCCGGTACCGCCCTTGCTGCCTCCCTTTACCTGATAGAATCTGTCGAATATGTGCTGGGTTTCATTGCGCGGGATGCCCTTTCCGGTATCGGCAACGCTGATTTCCACCTTGTCGCCGACTTTTTTGGCGGCAAATACTATCCGTCCGCCTTCGTTGGTGTATTTCAGCGCATTGCTGAGCAGGTTGTAGCAAATGCGTTCCACCTTATATATGTCGGCTCTCACGCTGATGTTTTCGGGTGCGTTCAGTTCTATTTTGATTTTCTTTCTTTCTGCTGAGGCTTCAAACACGTTGAGCCATTGCTGCATATATCCTGTAAGTTCGAAATCGCTGAGCGTGAGTTTCATCTTCTTGTCCTGCATCTTTCGGAAGTCAAGAATCTCATTCACGAGTCGGGTGAGCACGTTTACGTTTCTGCTCACAATCTGAAGCATATTGCGTTGCTGCTTGTTCAGGTTGTCATCTCGGATGATATTGTCGATTGGGTCGGCAATCAGCGTGAGCGGCGTGCGGAGTTCGTGGCTGATATTCGTGAAGAATTGCAGCTTGGCGTTGGTGGCTTCCTCTTCCATCTGCCGTTTCATAACGATAGTACGGTAGATGTAGACAACGATTCCGATGAGCAGAAAGGTAATGATGCCCGAGAGAACGAGATAGACTTTCTGATGGTTGTACTGTGCCAGATAGTTGTCTACCTTGCCGTGGAGGCTGGCAAGGCGTCCGCGTTCCTTGTTCAGTTCCTCGTTTTGCAGCAGAAGTACGGGGGCGTTATTCTTCGTTACGAGTGCTCCCTTGAGATAATTGTCGCGCTCAAAAGGCTTATTTTCGAGAATGTTGGCAGCCAGTTGCATAACGAGGTCGCCACGGGTAGGGTAGATGTATGAGGCGGCGAGATGCCCGTCCCTTACATTTTCCAGTCCGCCGCCGGGAACAGGAAGTGCATCGATGCCCACGTATTGAATGTTTCTGATGCCTCTTTTCTCGGCAGCCTGCAATGCACCTATGGCCATTCTGTCGTTCTGTGCAAATATGAGGTCGATGTCGGGAGTCTTGTTGAGAATGCTGTCCATCATCACTTGCCCGCGCTCTTTTAGCCAGTCAGCCGATTTGCGGTTTACGATACTGATGCCCGGATGCTTGCTGATGGCATCCATAAATCCTTTATGGCGTTCGATGGCCGGCGAAGAACCCTCCAGTCCGGCAATTTCGGCAATTTGTCCGTTTCCGTTCAGTTGTTGAACAACAAACTCTCCTATTGCTCTTCCGGCCTCAAAATTGTCGGCACCGATGAAAGCCGTGTATTTTTCCGAGTCGGTTTTCCGGTCGAACAGGATTACAGGAATGCCTTTGTCGTAGGCTTCGTCGATGGCCGACGATACGGTATGAACCTGATTGGGCGATACAATGAGCAGATCCACGCCTTCGTCTACGAACTTCTTGATCTGTTCTTTCTGCAATTTGTCGTTATCGTTGGCCGATGCAAATTTCAGGTCTATGTTTTCATACTGGTAAGTGCCCATCACAAGCTCGTCGTTGAGCTTGTCGCGCCAGATATCCTCGGAGCATTGCGATACGCCGACAGTAAACCGGCGTTCATTCTTTCCGCAGCTGCACAATAAAAGAATGAGTGCTATATATAATAGGTGTAGTCGTCCAACTTTCATTTTCATTTTGTTGGGTATGTAAAAAGATTCAGTTTAAATTCTGCTTAATTGCAAACTTACATATTTTTTGCGACTTATAAAACTTTTGTTACGACTTTTTGCTGCAAAATAGGGTAAAATAGAAGAAAAAAGTGCAGTTTTTAAAGTTTTTGCGTTTTCGTTAAGATGACGATAAAAGCAGCAGAATACCCTTTGAAGAGATTTGCAGAATCCCTCTTGATACCAAATTACTGGTATTTGTTCCGTCAGCATCGTCTCGGTATATTTGCTTGATTTCGCCATTCTTCCGTTTTCATCCGGAATTTCTTAGAAGAAAACATGCAGAAAAATCAGTTGTTTTTATAATTTAATTTATTTTGATATAATAAATAGGATAAATTATATATGTGTTGTTTTTAAATAAATCTCTAAATATATTCTCAGATACAGGGAATTGCAGATAGTTCTTTAATAATGGATGTGGTTAAAAGGAGTTAAAACAATTAGGGATTCTTGCAAATTTAGGAGTAAAATCAATATATTTGCAGCATTGATTCCAAATTGTGGCGTGAAAATCGCATTGCAATGATAGAATTAAGACAACCACAAACCAGCACGGAGGCATAACCACGCCTTCTTGCCCATTAAAAGAACCAACGACAAGGAACTTGATGAAAAAGTCGAACCTTATGCGCATTATGATGGCTTGGATGTTATTATTGACATTCACGGCTGCGCTTGCCATTAAGGAACTTCACGTTCATCAGGACGTATGCCATCATACGGAGAAATCTACGGCAGCGCATCAGGCTGAAGTGGACGCCGTTTGCTTCGTATGCGATTTCACGATGCACAAAGCCGGGGAAATAAAGGCATTTGAATATATCCCCGTAAAGACTTATACCAAGATACATAAACCACAGATTTTCACTTCAATTCTTGTTTACAGGTCCGTTGAGTCTGTAAATGCCCACGCACCACCTTGTTGTGTAGGGTAGGTAATGAGTGAATGAGCGGACACGGAAAGGAATAGACTGGAATACAAGTCTGTTGTAGATGTGTTTGTATGTCATAGGTTGGTATGAACGTATCTCAATCTTTCAATTCTTATTTGAAACAATGAGATAGTTCTTCTGATGCTTCCATTCACTGACTTACTTGATATTATGGGTTCGGTATGTGCTGAACTCAATACCTTTCGTACATTTTTATTTTGATAATTACGTAAAATACTGATATGCACAAATTACGCCTATTGGTTATTTCTGCCGTAGTCATCGGGCTACAACCCTATGCCTATGCGCAGAAGCCAGAGAAGTCTAAGGAAACGCAGCGTCTTGCCGAAGTTACGGTAATGGGAGAAGGCAAGAAAGCGAGCGTGAATGCCGTGTCTGCCACCATCAGCAAACAGAACATCACGCAGGCAATGGGTAAGAGCCTTGCCGCTATGCTTGAGCAGGTGAGCGGCGTCAGTTCCATTCAGACAGGAACAACGGTGGCGAAACCTGTTATCCACGGTATGTATGGAAACAGAATCCTGATGGTAAACAATGGTGCCCGGCTTACCGGGCAGCAATGGGGAGCCGACCATGCACCCGAAGTGGACAAGAACAGTGCGCAGCGCATTGAGGTTGTGAAAGGAGCCGAGAGTGTAAGATACGGTTCGGAAGCCCTCGGCGGCATTATCTTGATGGAACAGCAGACTTTGCCATACGGGGCAACGGCTGCGCACGGAAATCTCTCCGCAATGTATGGCACGAACGGAAAACGCTATTCCTTCGTGGGAATGGCAGAAGGAACGATGCCGAAACTCTCTGATTTTGCTTGGCGAGTGCAGGCTACTTACGGGAACAGCGGCGACCAGCGTTCGGCAAAATATATTCTGAACAATACGGGATACCGTGAAATGAACCTGTCGGCAGCACTTGGCTATCGCTGGCGCAGCTTCAGAATGGAGGGATTTTACAGCTTGTTCGGCCATAAAATCGGGGTAATGCAGAGTGCGCAGATGGGAAATGAGAATCTGTTGCTGGAGCGAATCCTCATCGGACAGCCGGTAGAGTTTACCCCTTACAGCCGTTCCATCGGTTATCCCCATCAAAAGATAACGCATCATACGGCTATACTGAAATTGTTTTACGACTCAGAAAAGTTCGGAAACTTTGCTTGGCAGACTTCCTTTCAGAAAGACGACCGCAGAGAAAACCGTATCCGGCGTATGAACAACTCCGATGTTCCCACGGTCAGCCTTCGTTTGCAGTCTTTGCAGAATGCGCTCAACTGGCATAAGAGTTATGGCGATTGGCGGACGGATGCCGGAATACAGTTGCTGAATGTGGAAAATCACAGCGAACGCGGTACGGGAGTAGTGCCGATCATACCGAACTATACTGAGTTTGCGCTCGGTGCATTTGGCGTACAGCGATACAGAAAGGAAAAGTGGGGTGCCGAAATGGGCGCACGGTTCGACTATCAGCACACGGAAGCCGACGGTTACGACTGGACTGGCGAACGATATGGTGGCAACAAGAACTTCACGAACTTCACTTACAGTCTGGGCGGACACTACCGACCCGACAGCCATTGGCGGTTTACGGGCAATTTCGGCGTAGCTTGGCGTGCGCCTCACGTGTATGAGCTTTACAGCAACGGCAACGAACTCGGTTCGGGAATGTATGTTATCGGCAAGGACGACCTGAAATCAGAACAGAGCTACAAGTGGATTGTGTCTGTGCAATATAAGAACAGCTTTGTGAATGTAAGGCTCGACGGCTATTTGCAGTGGATAAACAATTACATCTACGACGAACCTACGGGACGGAACATCGTCGTTGTGGCCGGAGCGTTCCCCATTTTCCAGTACAAACAGACCTCGGCATTCTTCAGAGGGATGGACTTAGACCTTCACATTACGCCGGTTCGTTCATTCGATTACCATCTTGTAACGGCGATGATATGGGCGAATGAGCGCAACACCGGGCGTTATTTGCCCTACATTCCTTCGGCAAGATTCACACAGGCTATCAGTTGGAGACCACAGATGAACGGACGTTTGAAGCCGTGGGTGGGAGTAAACCACCGGTTTGTGGCGCATCAGAACCGTTTCGACCCGAAGACAGACCTCGTTTTCTTCGCACCTGCATCCTACAATCTCTTCGGGCTTGAAGCCGGTGTGGATTGGCGGATGAGCGATTCGCAGTCGCTGCGTGTGGCGTTGATGGGCGAAAACATCTTCAACAAGGAATACAAGGAGTACACGAACCGAAGCAGATATTACTCGCACGATATAGGAAGAGACATTCGCTGTACGGCAACGTGGACTTTCTGAGAATCGAAATGACAAAGAAGAACAAAGAAAAAAACATTAAACACAAACAAATATGAATACAAAATTATGGTTTAAATCGGCATTCAGCCTCACACTTGGGGTTTTGCTTGCATTGGGAATAGCTTCTTGCAGCCCCGATGCGCCTGAAAATGAAATCAATCACAAGCTGCACGAAGACCCTTTCAAAGCCGTGCTTACCTTGCAGGAAGGCAAACTGATAGGTGGAAAGTTCAATGCCAATCCCGAGATGAAGCACTTCGAGGCATCGCCTGTCGTAGAGCAGAAGGTGGTTTGGGATACACAGAAAGGCAAGGGATGGACGATTACCAGTCCGGCAAAGTCGTTCAAGGTAAAGAACATCGAGCAGAATCCCGACGTGGTTTATTGCCTGAAGTTTGAATACTTCAACCTCAAGGGCGAACCGATGAACTATCAGTTCTTCGACAACGGTCAGGACAAGATTCATCAGCACTTCTTCTCTGTTTATAAACCGGTTACTTTGCCCGATGGCAGCAAGGGAAATATAAGAGAAACGAAGAAGGAAAACCTTCCGTTTGACTACAACTATGCCGACGAATACAACGGAAACTACATTGCCGCAACGAATCCGATGGGCTTTCAGGGCTTCATCCGTTTCGTTCAGCCTGCCACCAACTTCGATCTGACCATCGAACTTCTGCATTCCGCAAAGTCGAAGCTCGAAGACGACGGCACGCCTTCGCCCTTCTATCTCCCATCGCGCACGAACAGAAGCACGGGACTGTGGGATATTAACATCACGATTCCAATAGAGATAGAATAAGTGGGGAAGTTTACAAGTTCACAAGTAGACGAGTTTACGAGTAGATTTTTTCATTCATCTTACTGTTTGCAGTCTTACGCTTCTGATATTCTTCTGAACATAAGAAGTAACTTACTTGTCTCCTCGTCGACTTGTAACCTTGTCCACTCGTCCACTTATAACCTCGTCCTCTGACACATTCATTAATCACAGCTTGAACCCTAAAAAGACAAAACGGGCGATAGCCAAACTAAAAACAACTATAAAATTATGAAAACAAAATGGTTTAAGTCTGCTCTTTACCTCGCAGTAGGAGCAATGATTACATTAGGTGCGGCATCTTGCAGCAAAGACGATCCTGTTGATCCGAAAGTAAACCCTGACCCGAAGGAAAAACCGGGCGACAAACCCGGAGAGAAGCCCGGCGAAAAGCCTAAGACTGCGAAGATGCTGATGCCGGCATCGGTGGAAATCTACGTTTACGACGGCCATCTGCACGGCAAGAAGAAGTTCCACCAGAACTCACACGCGGCGCAGTTGAAGTATTTGGGCAAGACCTACAAGCTCGTCTATACGCTCGTAGACGGAAAATGGGTGGCAAACAAGGACAACAAGACCGTAAACCTTCTCGGCGATACCACTCCGATAGAGCAGGCCGCCAAGGTGGGTGGCGGCGTTGCTGCATTCGACATCCACTATTTCGACAAGGATCACAACGAAATTACCGGCGATTATATCGTGAACGGCGAGAACGAGCACTATCAGCACTTCTTCGTTGCTTCCGACATCAAGCCGGGTTATGCAGATGTTGAGAAGAAGGAGGCCGTGAACGGACTGAAATTCTTCGGCTACGAATACTGCGACACAGACCCTTGGAACGCAACAAACCATTCCGGCAAGGCCAAGTTTGTCAGCGAAAACCTTTACGTGGGTATGAAGGGGTATTTCCACTTCGTCACTCCCTACAAGAAGTTCAACCTCGAAATCAAGCTGATGCGTGCCGAGAACAAGCTCGTGGACGGCAAGCTCTCGCCATTCTGTCTCCCTACTGCCGACCAGACGGCAAAGGCTGAATGGCTGCCGAGCATTGTAGTGCCCGTGAATCTCTTTATGGCTACTTCCGACCTTGAACTGGAGGTGGACGGCTTTGACGACGAATCCATCATCTCAAGGCCTGAAAGCGAGTTCAGCGAGCGCGATCGTCTCGTTATCCATTCGCTGATGGACGCTTACGGCATCAAGGACTTCCACGAAGCCGTGGCGGAATTCTTCTGGAACATCGCCGGTGGAGGTGCCCACGATATGGACAACTTCTGGTTCTAAGCCCCTCATTCAGGCTGCCCTTTGCTGTTCCGTATCGGACAAGGGCAGCCTGAACTGCATTGAAGCGCAGCGCATTTTTGATGATGCTTTGAAAAAAGATTCGGCTTTCCCTTGCTGTTTCAAATAAAAAGGTGTAGCTTTGTACGCGAATTTCAAATAATAAGTTTAGCTTACAAAGTACATCACAATGAAACGACAGGCCATTACGGAAAAGACGTGTCTGTATCACAGCGAAAACAATCGCATAAACACGCTTTTTATCCTCTCTGACGGACGTTCTCTGCTGTTCGGGGGGGGGCGACCGTTTAGTCGTTTCGGACGATTCTGAAGCATTTTGTAGAAACTCGGATTTATTAATAATTGTGTACGGAAGGCTCCGTCTGCATCTCTATTGTAAGGAGGTGCGGGCGGGGCCTTCTGCATTTCCGTCCGTCTATGCACAACAGGCAGTAGACGGAGACGCTCAAGCCCGATACCAAATACTCAAATAAATATTTACAACCTTTAATAAAATAAAGAAAGATGAAAACAAATTTATTCAAGAACACGACGGCAGCGATAGCTGCACTGTTCATTGCAATCTTTGCCCTGCCCACAGCGGCGCAGGCACAGGGAAAGGAAGCCTATGCGGTGCTGAATGGCACGGACAAGACTTTCAACCTCTACTACGATGGCAACAAGGAGACTCACACCGAAGGCACCGTGTATGCCCTGCCTGCATCGGGTAAGCCGGAATGGAGCTCGTCCGATCAGATTAAGCAAGTTACCACCGTAACCTTTGACAAGTCAATGGCAGACTATCATCCTGTTACCACGGCAAGTTGGTTTTCCAAATTCTACAAACTTACTGCCATCATCGACATTGAAAACCTCAAGACTGACCAAGTAACCGATATGAGCTATATGTTCAATAGCTGTTCGTCTCTGAGATTACTTGACGTATCGAGTTTCGACACAAAGAAAGTTACCAATATGGATTGGATGTTCGCTTTCTGCCGTAAGCTGAAGAGAATTTACTGCAACGACGCTTGGACGTGTGAAAAATCCAACTATATGTTCAAAGGCATCGAAAACCTGAAGGGAGCGGCAGAGAAGTTTGACGAAAACAAAGGTGTCGAAATGGCAAATCCCACCACGGGCTACTTTACCAAGAAAGGCACTATGGAAGCATACGCGGTGCTGAATGCTGCCGACAAGACCTTCACATTCTATTATGACGGCAAGAAACCTACCCACACCGAAGGCAATATATACGACCTTACATCGGGCAAGCCAGAATGGCAAGAACAAATATATGCCAAGAAAGGGTATGGTTGGGTTCGTGATCCGGATCTAAGCGAAGTCATTACCGTGGCATTTGACAAATCAATGGCTGACTATCATCCTGTCAGCACGGCATTCTGGTTTGCCGATTTCGAGAAACTCACCACCATCAACGGTATGGAAAATCTCAAGACCGACGAGGTTGGCAGTATGAGCCATATGTTTACCGGATGCAGCAACCTGACCGCTCTTGACTTATCGACGTTCAATACAGAAAAGGTAACAGCTATGCACTATATGTTCCATAATTGTTCAGGTCTTAAATCACTCAACGTGTCAAAATTCAACACGGGGAAAGTAACCAATATGAGCAGTATGTTTGAAAATTGCCGTGTGCTGCCAACGCTCGACATATCGAATTTCAATACAGAGAACGTAACGAATATGAACGCTATGTTTGCAAATTGCCGTGCGCTGACCAAGCTTGATGTTACAAAATTCAATACATCAAAAGTTACTAATATGGGACTTATGTTCAGCGTATGTGCTCGCCTTACATCGCTTGATGTAACGGGATTCAATACGGAGAATGTAACCTATATGTCCAATATGTTCAATAACTGCCAGGGCCTTACATCGATTGATGTATCGAAATTCAATACCTCGAAAGTAACGGCTATGAGAAATATGTTCAATGCCTGCATTTCATTAACTTCGCTCGACGTGTCGAATTTCAACACGGAAAATGCAGATGAAATAATAGGTATGTTTGCCTACTGTCAGTCCTTGACTTCAATCGACTTGTCGAATTTCAATACGGCGAAGGTAAAATATATATACGAAATGTTCAAGGGCTGCAAAGAACTTACCACGATTTACTGCGACGATGACTGGAACCGTGAGGGAATGAAGTCGAACGATATGTTTAAGGACTGCGCCAAGCTGAAAGGTGCTGCGGCATACGACGGAAGCAAGACGGACGTAACGATGGCGAACCCCACCACGGGCTACTTTACCAAGAAGGGGGCTACGGCTATTCAGCAGACCGTTGCCGACGACGTGGCTGCAAGGAAGCAGGACATCTACAACCTGAACGGCGTGCGTATGGGCAATGACCTCGACCGTCTGCCAAAGGGAGTGTATATCGTGAGCGGCAAGAAGGTAGTGAAGAGGTAATTGTTTTGGGGAGAATGACTTAAAGGAGTTAAGGAGTTGGAGAGAAGGAGTTAAAGGAGTTAAGGAGTTAAAAGGAGTTAGAGGACAAATGTTCCGTCTCTCAAGGCTTTTGCAATACTCCAAATCGAAAGGACAATACTCCCACTCATTCAAGGCTTCCGCAATGCGACGAAAAGAGCTGTTGTCCTTTAACTCCTTAGTGAGCGAAGCGAGCGATAACTCCCTTTAACTCCTTAACTCCCTTCTATAATTTAAAAGGAGTTGTCCCAAAATCGTCTTCACGCCCAAGTCGCAGATGTGCGATGCTGCCAAGAACGTGGAACTGAGCGTGGACAATCCCGAGCGCAGAAAGAAACAGGACGGAGGCACGACGCAGGACAGCGACGAGGAGAATCCGTAATTAAAAAACACGTTTTGCAATTAACCGAAGAATGGCATTCAATCTTCGGTTAATTGCTTTCCATTTTTGCGAAGAATGGAATGCAATCTTCGCAAGATTGAAAACGAGAGTATTGTTTCTTGATTGTCAGCTACTTATGGATATCGTTTGTGTTCGGTAATCGTGTGTTTTTGGGTTTACCCTTATCTCTCACAGAATTCACAAGTTCACAAGGTTACAAGTGGACGAGTTTACGAGTAGATTTGTTCATTTATCATACAGTTTGCATCTTACAAATCTGATATTCTTTTGAACATAAGTGGTAACTTACTTGTTCACTCGTCCACTTGTCCCTTGTTCACTTGATCTCATCCTCAATGCCAACTGGAAGATGGAGGGAACGAGGATGCAGAGCGAGAAGAAGAGTCCGCCGTACATTATCCGGGTGTCGTGGTGGAAGAGGTCGATGAGCTTTCCGTCGGCCATCTGCGGCATAAGGTTGAACATCAGGTAGGCCACGGAGTTGTTTACCCAATGGAGCACGATGCCGGGAATGATGCTGCGTGTGCGGCAGTACATCCATCCGAGCAGTATTCCCATAATGAAGCCGTGTATGCCCTGTGCGGGATTCAGGTGTATGGCTCCGAAGATGGTTGCCGAAAGGAAGACGGCGAGCCACGTGCCTTTGCGTCCGAAGGCGTCGAGGAGCGCCCGGAGGATGGCTCCACGGAAGATGAGTTCCTCGGCTATGGGCACGAAGATGCCTACTGCCACATACCCCCACGGTTCTTTCATAATGCCTTCAAAGAGTTGGCGCGTGTTTTCGGGCATTGCTATCTGGAGTTGCTCGTAGACGTATTCCATCGGGAGGATGGTGCCCAATGCCAACAAGCCCGACCAGCAGAGCACTGCCCACGGTCTGGTCTTGAGGTAGGTGCGCGATACGGGTGCCCACTGGGTTTTAGTGAAGAGGACTATCGTGATGAGGCTGCTCAGCACGCTGCTCACGGCAACGACCGAACTGTATCTGCCCTGTTGCATTCCGTTTATTATCTCTTCTATTCCCGGCTTTTCCAGATAGGCATACACGCCTATGGCAAGGTATTGCACGAGCATCTGTATCAGATAGAATACTGCTATGAAGAGGACTACGTATAGGATGGCCCTGATGATGTTGTTCTTATCCATTTTTCTCTGTCTTTAATATCTTTTCTATGTCTTTCCTGTCTTTTGAGAGTTGGGCTGCAAGCTCGTCTGTACTTCCGAATTTGCGCTCTTCCCTGATTCGTTCGATGAATGCCACTTCGAGTTTCTTGCCGTAAAGGTCGCCCTCAAAGCCGAACAGGTTCACTTCCATCGACTGTTCTCTGCCGTTGAAGGTGGGTCGGATGCCTACGTTCAGCATTCCCCCATAGGTTGCTCCGTCGTCCGTTGTTTTCACGGTTACGGCATAGACGCCCGGTGCGGGAATCAGCCTGAACGTCTCAGAGGTGTCTACATTTGCGGTGGGGAATCCGAGTTTTCTGCCGTTCTGATAGCCCGAGACCACGTTTCCTGAAATCCGGTAGGCTTCTCCGAGGCATCGGTTGGCAGTTCTGATGTCGCCCCCTTCGATGTGTCTGCGAATGACGGACGAGCTCACGCTGGTGTTCTCTACCAGTAATGCCGTGTCTTTGATGATTTCTATTCCGAGTTCTTTGCCGAAATGTACGTAATCATCGAAGGTTTCGGTCTTGTTGTGTCCGAATCTGTTGTCGTAGCCCATTACGAGTTTGCACACGTTCAGTTGCTCTTTCAGCACGCTTTTCATAAAATTCTGGGCAGAGAGCGCAGCGAGTTCTTTTGTGAAATGCAGCACCACAATGCTGTCTACGGCTGTCTTTTGCAGTTTCTCCAGTTTCTCTTCGAGCGACGAGAGCAGCCGGGGCTGATAGTCGGCGTGGAGCACCTGCCGGGGATGACGGTCGAAGGTGATGACGGTGGTCTTCAGTTGTGCTGCCTTTCCTTGCTTTATGATGTTGCTGATAAGGAACTGATGCCCGAGATGCACGCCATCGAAAAAGCCTATGGTGGCAATCGACGGGCTGATATCCAGTTCTTTGGTGTTTTCTAAATATATTATTCTCATTTTTTCTTTGTTTTGGGTAAGGGAACAAGGAGACGAGGGAACGAGTGGACAAGATTATAAGTGGACAAGTGAACCAGTAGACCAGTAGACCAGTGGACGAGAGGACAAGTGGACAAGCAGGTTACCTCTTATGTTCAGAAGAATGTCAGGAGCGTAAGGCTGCAAACAGTATGATGAATGAACAAATTTACTTGTCCCCTCGTGAACTTGTAAACTTGTCTCCTCGTCCTCTTGTAAACTTACCTCAAATCCATCCAATCGTCAGGTTCGGCATTGAGGAAAGTCTGTATTCCCACTTTCGCTGCCCCTTCGCAATTCTCCTTCCGGTCGTCTATGAAGAGCGTTTCCTCAGCTTTCAGCCCTGCCTGAGAGAGCGTTTCACGGAAAATCTTTTCATCGGGCTTGATAAGGTGCATTTCGTAGGAAAGGAAAACACGGTCGAAATAGTCCTCTGTGCCATACGGTCCGTATGGGAAGAAGTCTTCTGCGCATTTGCGCCAGTGCATCTCGTTGGTGTTCGACAAAAGAAAGACTTTGTATTTCTTGCGCAATTCCAACAGTCTCGCTTTCTTTTCGTCGGGAATACCGGTCAGGAGTTCGTTCCAAGCCCACACGATTTCCTCGTCTGTCAGTGGCTTCCCTGCCAGTTTCCTTATCCGTTCGCAGAAGATGTGTTCGTTGATGTTGCCCACTTCCGTGTCGAAAAACAAACCTTTCAACTGTTGTTCCTTTATGGTCTTTGCCAAATCCT
This sequence comes from Prevotella sp. HUN102, assembly GCF_000688375.1. Lineage (NCBI taxonomy): Bacteria > Pseudomonadati > Bacteroidota > Bacteroidia > Bacteroidales > Prevotellaceae > Prevotella > Prevotella sp. HUN102. Next base: position 790,829 of record NZ_JIAF01000004.1, read on the forward strand.
CGCCTCCGATTTTACGGAATGCGTCGATGCAACGCTGTCCGTCGAGATTCACGAGCACGTTTCCGAGGTCGAAGATGATGTTTCTAATATTCTTTTCCATTGCCATCCGTACATTCAGCAAGCCATATTCTGTACTCATAAGTCCTCTTGTCTGTCAAATGAAAGCCCTTCTAGTTAGTGGTGTGGGGCTGTTCGGGTAGAGAGTTGCAATAACCTGTACCCTCATAATCAGTAAGAGAAGGCGCAGATGGCTTGAAAATGATTGTCTTGCAAAGGTACATCAAATCAGCGTCATAGCGTGCAATGCGTACGCAAAATGTGTTAAAACGCTAAAAATATCCCCTTTCCTTTTCCGTATTTCCATTTATTTCATTATCTTTGCACCCGAATTATTAAAATTCAGGACTTGTAGCTCAGTTGGTTAGAGCAACAGACTCATAATCTGGAGGTCCCTGGTTCAAGCCCAGGCTGGTCCACAAACAAAAGGAGTTACAGACAGGTAGCTCCTTTTTATTTGTCTTTATGTGAAATGCGAATGGAGAGAGTTGGGACTTGTTTTATTGCTGAATTGCAGGGCATTGCATAACAATAATAACGCTTCTCAATTTTACATTAAAGAAAGACGGCTCGCTTCAGTATACTTGCAATCTATGATATAAATGAAGATGGAAATAAAAGATAAATTCAATGGTACACTCTTTGGACAAGCTATCGGCGACGCACTGGGCTTGGGTACAGAGTTTATGACCAAGACGGAAGCAAAAGAGAAATATCCTGATGGTTTAAAGGAATACAGCCAAATAATCAGAGATTATCACCGTTCCAAATTCCAGCAAGGAATGTGGAGTGATGATACGGATATGATGCTGTGCATAGCCAATGCCATCATAGAGGACAAGGGGATAAATCTGCATACGATAGCAAGGAAATTTAAGAACTGGCTCTATGCTCCCGATACCAGAGGTGTGGGACAAACTACTTATAAGGTGTTGGCAATAGCCAACTATGTAGAGAATCCTCAGCAGGTGGCGGAACTGATTTGGAGGATGTCGCGTACAAAGAATGCTGCCAATGGTGCCATAATGAGGACTGCCGTAATAGGACTGTTGAAAGATAATGTGGCAAAGACAGCCGAAGATGTATGCAAGCTAACCCACTTTGATCCTCGTTGTGTAGGTTCGTGTGTTATCATTTCTGAAATCATCAGCCATTTAGTTTGGAAAAACGAAAAACTCTCTTACGCTCAAATACTCGCTATCGGAAATCAATATGATAAAAGCATAGCTGAATATATTGACAAAGCATATTATAATGGTATAGAGAGTTTGGAACTTGACGAGCCTTCAAGCATTGGCTATACGCTGAAAGTTTTGGGAGCTGCATTGTGGTGCTTTTTTAATGCACACGATTTTGAAGAAGGATTGCTGTCGGTCGTAAACGAAGCAGGCGATGCCGACACGAATGCCGCTGTTGCCTGTGCTGTGTTAGGAGCTGAATTTGGATATGAAGCTATTCCGAAAAGATATATTGATGGATTGATGAAACGTGAGTATTTATCAAAAGTAATTAATGACTTGATGGCAGTGCTTGCATAACCTGAATTTCTCAATTCATATTAAAGAATAAGGAGGACGAACTGCACGTTTGCAGCTCGTCCTCCTTGTTTCTGTGCATCCATAAACTCTAATCAAAGTCTACGAGCCAGTCCACGGTCTCCGTAGTCATTGTGCTGTCCTCTTCCTCCAGATCAATGATAGTTGCAGGGGGATTCTTCATTTCAATATTCACGGTGGTGGTAACATTCCGTTTCAAGGTAATTGTTTTGGTTGCTTTCTTCACGGTTCCATCGGCACGCATCCACTTTACGGTAATGACGGTGTTGCCGCCATATCCATCTTCGCACGCCTTCGCAATCTGATTGAACGAATACACCGACATCCTGTCGTATTTCTCATCGGTGGAATTTACCGTTATCTCCCTCTTCAGAAACGAGATATCGAGTTTACCCTCTGTCGGAGGCGTTACAGAAAGGTGCAGTCCGAACACAACACGCTTTGCCTTTATGTGTGCTGATGTGGAAGAAGCGGGATTGAAGTCGTCGAGTGTTCCGTAGAATTTATAGACGCGGGGGTACATTACTTTCTCCTTGTCGGATATGTTCGTTGTTCCGCTTGTCAATCCTGTGAAGTTTGCCGACGAGGATTTCACGAATTTGTTATCGCTCTTTGCAGGCGTTTCCTTGCTTCCGACGAGGAACGGTGAGAGATACTCCCCATCCTTGTTATATACCTTGTCTTCATTGTCGGCTACGATGAGACATTCGAACTGATAGAGATTGCCTTCGGTGAGCATAATGGCGATTGCGGAAGGATCCGTAAACAGTCCGTAGGCATACTTGGAATAGGATTTTGCACCGTTTTTCTTTTCATACACGTTCACGGCATACACTTTCCCGGGCGCACCGGCACGCACCGTCGGTTTACCAGCAAATGCCATCGGTTCCTCGGAGAGCGTGATGCTCTCTTCATCCAACGCCAGTTCTACAAGCCGTTTTGCCTGTTTCTTGCTTCCTGTCTGTCCGTTGTCATCCGTTTCGGCGATAACTCCCTTTTCACAGGATGCGAAGCAGAAGCTCAACAGGGCTGCTAAAATAATGAAGGTTAGTTTTTTCATAATGAATTAAGATTGAGATAATTAATGCAAATATACAGAATGTAAATGAGAAAAGCAAATATTACAGAGATTTTTCAGATAAAGGGACGAAGAACTGTTGGAAAACATTTCCGTTTTCCGTAGAAATATCTGTTATTGATGAAAAAATATTTGTTATTATTAAGATAATCTGCTTGTAAATCTGTTTGCTCGTTGCCCTTTTCCTTTCAATCCAAATACGAGGTCTTGGAATTGTTCAGCCACGCAAATACAAGGCCGATGAGCAGACCTCCTCCAATGTAGTTGCCTATGTAGGCGAACGTCCATTGACGGATGGTATTGAGGAAAGTCAGTCCGTCCGTACCGGCGAAAGCATTGAAGATAGCGAGAGAGAAGGATGCGAAATTGGCAATAACGTGGTCGAGACCGAAGAACACGAACATAAAGATGGCAGAGAGCACGATGGCTATCTTTGCTCCCGACTCCTTGATGAGGATGAACGACATTATGGCTACGTTTATGAACATATTGGCAAGAATTGCTTCCCAGAGAATCGTCGGACTGGACTTGCCGAGCTTGCCTTCCACTATCTCCACAATCATACTGTGGTCGGTAAATCCCTGAAACGCCGATGCCTGATTGAACATCCATCCTGTAATCAGCGCACCAATGAGATTGAAGAGGGTGCAGGTGGAAAGAATGTAGACGGCCTTCTTTATGCTCAGACGTTTGTGATAGACACCTGCTGTGAGATAGAGCATATTGGAGGTGGCAAGTTCGCTGTTCAGGAAAAGAATGTAGATCAATCCCCACGCAAAGAGAAAAGCAAAGGCGAATTTGCCGAGATTGTGGTCGATGTGGTTCAGCTTGTCGCCGGCTATGGCTCCTACTGCCGTTGTCATTGTAAGGAAAGCACCGGCATAGGCAGAGCGTGCGGCGTATCGCCAGAAACTTTCTTCTATCAGCTCAACCTTCTTCTGGCATACCACTTCTATCTTGTGCTTGAATACTGAAATATTTCCTTCCATTTCTATCATTTGTTTATTTGCCTGCAAAGAAAAGATAAGGATAATATCTCATAAAATCCAATCGTACGGACGTTTGTGGGGGATTTTTGAGATAAGCACTTCATTCTGTATCTCTTTGGAATCCTTTTCGCATAAAAAAGATAATAATGTTTGAATATTGTGAAATGGATTGAAAGCAGATGAGCGTCAAAGTGTTTTTCTTATCCCGAAATCAGATTCGTTTAATTACTAATTTACAGTTTTATGTTAATAGTGGTTAAATATATGGGGGGGGGGGAATTTTTCATTAAATTAATTTTGGTAAATCATTCTAAATAATCTACCTTTGCACTTACCTTTATGAAAAGGGTAACGCTTATGTAAAATTGAGTTATAAAAGGATGCAGGTTGCCAACCTGTGGTTTCAAAAAATACTTGGCTCTTAGCTGTATAATTAATATAGAATATATTTTCCCGATAACAACGACTGTTTAAGGATTTTATAGCAAGGGCTGTAAAATAATCAAATAATATACTATATACCATAATATATATGGGTATTATTACGAAAAAATAATTAAAAATAAAATATATGTCATTATGCAAATGAGATTGCTCGCTATTTTGTTATGCGTCTCCCTGTTTTCGCTTCGAGGCAAGGCACAGGAGATAGCATTGAAGACAAACGTGTTGGCAGATGCGGCTTTGCCAGCACCCAACTTTTCTGTCGAAATGAGTCTGGGAAAGAAACACACGCTCGACGTGATGGGCGTTCTGAATCCCTTTACTTACAGCGACAACAAGAAAATGAAGGTGTGGGCCGTTCAGCCTGAATGGCGTTATTGGTTCTGCTCCTCCTTCAATGGATGGTTCGTAGGTGCCCATGCACATACCGGACAATTCAACGTAGGCAACTACAAGTTGCCCGCAGGCTTGTTCCCTTCCACGAAAGAACACCGTTACGAAGGTTGGATGGTGGGAGCCGGCGTTTCCGTAGGCTATCAGTGGGCTATGTCCAAGCACTGGGGGATTGAGATGGAAATCGGGGCTGGATACACCTATTTCGATTACGACCGTTACAAGTGTGTGAAGTGTGGAGTGAAGGAAGGCAGCGAAAAGAAAGGCTTTTGGGGACCTACCAAGGCCGCAGTTTCACTGGTTTATATGATTAAATAAGTTTAGATGCTATGATGAGAAATATCATTAAGAACTGTTTGATGGCCTCGTTGGCATTGTGCCCTCTGTTGGGTTTTGCCGCAGAGGGAGGAGGGCCGCGCTTTAAAATACAGAAAGGTTATCTTGATGGCGACTCAGTCAAAGCCAAGATGACTGTGGTGTTGGACGACGTGAAGCTCAAGGAACAGACACTCCTTGTGCTGACGCCCAGTCTCGAAGCCGACAATAGTGGGCGGGTGTATGAATTTCCACCTATTTATATAGGAAGACACAATGCATTGGTTCAGTATAAGCGTCAGGCGAAGAAACTCGACCGTGGAGTAAAGCCGCTCGCAGTGGTTCGTCGCCATAACGGAAAACCACAGGAAGTAGAGGTAATACTCGCTGCTCCTTATAGCACTTGGATGGCAGATGCTGCCGTGAAAGTGGACGAAAGAGCTCGTGGCTGTGCAGGATGCGATTTGGGCGAAGACAATTACGACGTGGCTCAAAGACTTTTCGGCGATCCTTATACTCCTCAATACCAATTGGCTTACATTGAGCCTAAGGTTGAGATGAACAAGGTAAGAAACGAGAGGTTTGCTGCTCATTTCGCTTTTACCGTCTCTAATTCTACCCTGATGCGCAGCTATCGCAACAACAAGGTCGAGCTTGACCGTGTAGACAGTATTACCAACAGCATTCTGATGAACAAGGATCTCAAGGTTTCCGACATTTCCATTGATGGATATGCATCGCCCGAGGGAAACGAGAAAACCAATCTCGACTTGTCGAAAAACAGAGCGCAAGCCTTGGTTAAATATCTTGTGGACAAATATAAGCTGCCCGTGAATATGTTCCACGTGCAGGGACACGGAGAAGACTGGAACGGACTGCTACAGTTGGTCAAAAACTCTGAAATGGAATGGAAGAACGATGCGCTGACCATCATTAACAATTATAATGGTAAGATGCGCAAGGAGAAACTGGTAGCCGTACACGAGGGATTGCCCTATCGTTTTCTGCTCCTCAACTTCTATCCGCTCCTCCGTCGCACCGAATACACCTTGAAATATAGCGTGAAAGACTTCAACCTTGAAGAAGCAAAGGCTTATATGGGCACCAAACCTCACTTGTTGAGTCTGAACGAAATGTATATGGTGGCAAACAGCTACCCCGCAGGTAGTAAGGAGAGGAACGAAGTTTTCCGCACGGCTGCCTCCATTTACCCTAACGACCCTGTGAGTATGGCGAACCTCGCTGCTATGAAGATTTCGGAAGGTAGTGTGGACAATTCCATAGAAAACTTACTGAAGGGCGCATCTACCCACCCTCAAGCCATCAACAGCCTTGCTGTGCTCTATGCCAAGAAGGGCAATTGGGAAAAAGCAAAGGAACTTTTCAAGCAGGTGGCTGATATGCCTGAGGCACAAAACAATATGAAGGAAATGCAGAAGGTGCTCGAAAGCATTGGTCTGTAAGATAAAATAGAGAAAAAACAAGTAAGTATTATTTTTTAATTTTTTATGTACAAAATCAGAACAAAAGTAATGGCTGCCTTGGTCCTTGGATTAGGATTCTTGACAGCATGTTCAAACAATGACGATTTGGACAACGGAGGCGGAACTGCGCCTAACGGTAGCACTTACATGTCTGTTGCTATCAATTTGGCTACTGGTGCTGGCACTCGTGCTGACAACCAGAAGGACACAGGGAATGGCGACAATCCTGACTACAACTTCGTAGGTAAGTGGGCAGGTCAGGACAAGGTTAATGCTATCGATGTCTATGTATTTAACGATGCTGACAACCTCGAGGCTTATCAGAACTTCCCTGCTGGCCAGTTCGAGGTTAAGGGTGCCGCTGCTGACCACACAGTAACGATTACTCCTTCTAAGGGTATCAAAGTGCTTCCTGGTACAAAGACTGTTTATGTAGTGGTTAATCCAACTACAGATACACAGAGCTTCTTGCCTAGCACATTGAATACGACTACACTCGTAGCTTTCAAGGAGAAGTATGAGAATGTAGCTAGCGCATCTACTAACTTCTTCAAGCTTGCCAATAGTGGTAACAACCAGACTAATGTTGAGACTTCTGCTGATAAGCTTGCTAAGGTAGACGCTAACAATGACGTTATCACTATGACAGCTATTGAGGCTGCTACAAACGTGGATGTAAAGGATAACGTAAGCGAGGCTGCTACTTTGGCTGGTAACACTACCAACCGTGCTAAGCTCACAGTAAAGCGTGCCGTAGCTCGTGTTATGGTTACAACAAAGGAAAATAGCTTTGAAGTAAAGGGCGACGATCCTTTGACAGCTGAGGTAGAAACCGATGCGGTGCTGGGTACTGTTAAGGACATTAAGTATGTTGTGGCTCAGGGAGAGCAGGCTATGTACTTTATGCAGCGCGATGGTGCTTCTGCTGATTTGACCTATAAGACTCCATTCTCTGACTATGTAGCTAATGCTACCAACTACACATGGGCTTTGGCTGGTGCACAGTATGACTACTCTGGTCTGTGGAAGAATTATAACGCTAATGGTATTGGCGGTGTTACTGTTCCTACTAAGGAACTTTATAAGAAAAATGACAATCCTACTACACTGGGTAACATTTCACAGGCTTTGAAGGATCAGTTGAATGGTGAGTTCATTTTGCCTAACACCCATAAGTGGGGTGCTAATCAGGATGCTTCTGGCTATCGCAAGGGTAACACAGCTTATGTCCTCGTACGTGCTCTGTTCGTACCTAAGAAGGTCGTGATGGAAGATGGTTCTATTAATCAGAGCTATCCAGAAGGCAAGACATTCTTTATGGGTGCCAATGGTGTATTCTATGAAAATGTAAAGGCTGCTCGCGATGCTGCTAACAAGGGTGTGGCTAAGCAGACTGCTGCTCAGTATGTAAATGGTAAGACTATCTATTTTGCTTGGGTAAATCCTGATCACGCAGATGATGGTAAGTGGATTAACTCTCCTGTAAATCGTAACAACATCTATCACATTCAGATTGATGGCTTCAAGAGAATAGGTTCTAACTGGAACCCATTGGTTCCTAATGATCCTAACCACCCTAACGATCCAACAGAAAATCCTAACAACCCTGACCCAAAACCAAAGGATGGTAATCCTAGCGAACCTAACGAGCCAAACGAACCTCCTGTAAAGCCAGACGATCCATTGACTCCGAAGGAAACTTGGATGTCTGTTCAGACAACAATCCTTCCTTGGAATGTTCACTCTTACTCTGTTGTCCTTGACATGTAATTGCGTCGTTCCAGTTAGATAAACTATATATAAATCGGGAGGGGGACACCCTGTCGTCCTCCCGGTTTTAATAAAAAAGATATTCCGAAGTATTTATAACAGCAGAAAAGATGAAGCATTTTAACAAGATATTATTGGCAATATTCACGTTGGCGACAATTATAGGGTGTGACAGCCTGATCTATGATGACAATAAGGATTGTCCCCAAGGTGTATATGTGAGCTTTTATTCCCAAACACCTTGTGAGGAAGAGCCCGTCTATCCTTCTGTTGAACACTTGGAAGTATTTGCATTCGATGAAAATGGAATATTGGCCGGGATGCAGGAGGTAGAGAATCCTAAGCTGGCGGCTGATTACGAAATATATATGCCATTGCCACAAGGTGCTTATACTTTTGTGGCGTGGACAGGACTGGACGCTGACCGACTGGAACGCAGCCTCTTGAAAGTGGGCAGCACAAAGAAGTCGGATCTCTTGTTCAGCCTCAAGGAAAAGGCAGTTTTTGCCGATGCTAACCCTGAACCGGGATTCAAAATCTATCAGGGCGAAAGCGAAAAGATTTATCTGCCGTCCAGCGAAGACAACGGTACGGTAGAAATACATACGAAGGTCAATCTTATGGAGCAGACCAATCGTATCAAGGTTTCCCTCGTTGGTGTGAAGGAACCTAACAATTTCGAGATAAGAGTTTATTCTGCCAATGGAAGCTCAAATGTCGATGGAAATATGCCATTGAACAACAAGGTTATGCAGTATCCGGGCATTGCAACTGCCAACCCCAGCGATACGGTGCTTGTGAGCAAATTCAACACGCTGAAGCTGAAGACTGGCTACAAAAACACACTGGAAGTCTACGATAAGTTCCAGAATAAGGTGATATTCCGTGCCGACCTGATTGGCTCAATACTCTTGAGCAAGTCTGACGACCACGACACCAACATCAATCTCGACTGTACGCACGATTTCGACGTGAAGCTGTACGTAAGAGATGTATGCAACTGCGATGACTATACAGTCATTGCCTGCGAAGTAAATTTAATTAAATGGAGCGTCCATAGCTATAGTATAGACTTGGGTGGAGTTTATTAATCACTGAAACATTATAATGATGAGTTATAAAAAGATATTTCAAGGTTACTTGGTGTGGATGGCGGCTTCGCTTCTACTCTTTTCCTGTTCCTCCAACGTGGAGGGACCGGACGAGGACGTGGAGGGCAAGGCTCCGCACTGGCTTGCCATATCTGTCAGCTTGCCACACTTCGCCCAGACAAGAGCCGGAGTAGCTGATAAAGGCAACGACCAGTCTTATGACGGTTCGGCAAACGACCAGAAGGTGGACTCTGCGCGTGTTGTCCTGTACGATGACAACAGTATGGCCGTTTACTCTTTCGACATTACTTCTACGGATGTAGCCGTAGGATCATTTACCCACGCTCCTTTCACTATCAAGGCAAGAGCACTCAAGAAGGCCAATTATTCGGTCTTGGTGCTCCTGAATCCCAGCGACAAAGTGAAGGCCGTTACGAACAAAGGCAACGTAAAATCGCAGTTTGAAGCTGCTGCCAGTATAGGCATCAACGATCTTGCCTCTAATGCCAACGGCGTGTTTATGACAAACGCTTACGGCTATGTGCCTACGGCCGATGGCAACTGGAAGGAAACCCAAGCCGAGGCAGAGGCAACGAACGTGCCTGTTGAGGTAAAGGTGGAGCGTGCCGTGGGCAAGGTGTTTGTTTCTCCTGCCCAAGGAGCAGACGTGCCTGTCGAAGGTGGTGCGGAGGTCGGCAAGGCTACGATGAGCGACTTTGCTCTCGACGTTACCAACCTGAAAACCTACTGGATGCGTAAGCCCGGTAAGAGTCTTACAGGCAATGGCACAGCCGATGCCGAAGCACCCACAGCCGATGAGACCAACACCACACCACATTACTATCAGTACGCCATCGACCCTAATATGGGCGTGTCGGCAGTTACTGAATTTAGCAATGCCGTGGAGTATCCTCAGGCCTTCTCAACTGGTGGATGGGAAGATTCCAAGGGTATCTATGTTGTCGAGAATACGATGGATGCCACAGCCCAAAAGCGCAACAACTCAACTCGAGTGCTGGTGCGCCTCACATATTTGCCAGCCTCGCTGATTTTCGCCCCTGCCGGCGATAAGAGTTGGGCAGACTACCGAGGCAAGGTAATGACGCTCAAGGAGCTGAAAGAGAAAATCAACGATGCGGCCACGAAGACCGACGAGGAGATGAAGATGCCCGTAGGTTTCAAGGAAGATGTGGCTAAACTTAGCAATGAGGAAAAGACTTTCGCCAAGTCATTCGTCAGCCACAACCTGAAATACTACCATCAGGGACAGAACATATATGCTACTTATATCCGCCATTTCGATGATGCGAAGCAGCCTAAGTTTATGGCTTATGGCAGGTATGGCGTAGTGCGAAACCACATCTATAAGATAGAGGTTACCAAGGTGATGGGGCCCGGCTCGCCCGTTCCACCCAAGCCTGACGACAATCCCGACGACAACACCGCTACTTATATAGCTGTGAAAACGGTTGTTGTGCCGTGGGGTACGAGAGACCTCAAGAATATCATACTTGACTAAAAGACAAATGACTCTATTCAAAGTGAAACAGAAGATTGACGGCCATTTCCATCGGGCAATATTTGATGCTTGCCTGATGATGTTGGTAGCTCTTGCCGCCCTATCGTGTTCAAATCACGATGAGGCAGAGCCGGAGAATCTGCACGGTGGGGTGGGCTATATGGCCATTTCTACGCGAGCACAGGGAACAGCAGGCTCTCTCAACAAAGATACGAAGGACTATGAAGACAAGGTGGTAGACCTTCGACTCATAGCCTTTGAACATGCAACAGGAAAGGCTGTGTACAATAAGAAGCACGCCATTGCCGACTTTACCGACTATGCCGTTAAGGTGCCTATGCGCACCGGTGAATACGACTTCTGCTTCGTTGCCAACGAGACAACGGAAATGACAGCTGCGCTCGATAAGGTTGCCTTCAAGGACGGACTTTACTACGACGATGTACTGACAAAGATTCCCTACAAGGGCGTCAATGATAAGCCGCAGACTTTTCTTATGACAGCAGAAGTAACGAATACCGTTGTTGCCAACAATACACAGAACAATCCCCTCAAGCTCGATGTGGAGCTGATTCGTTGCTTGGCAAAGGTGGACATCAATATGCTCTACAAGGAGAATATGAACGCTAAGGAGAAGGAAGCCACCAAGGGGTTGCGCCTTACTGCCGTACAGTTCAAGAATCTGCCCAAGACCTATTCTCTCTTTCCTCCGAAGACGGCGTATGCCGGCGAGCTGGTGGAAGACAACTATGAGGGCTACAAGGACGCAAAGTATAGTGAAGACGGCACCAACCCCGTACTGCGCAAGGCGGTCTATGTACCCGAGTATCTTCGTGCTGCCACTTCCCCTGAGGATAAGAAAAGCACGATAGGCGTGCACTACGAGAAGCACGGTATCGATCGTGTCCACACTGTGGATATCGACCATCAGGATTTTAATAAGGGAGGCTACAAGCCTGCCATAGCAGACCAATTAAGCACCAAGAGCATTGTCCGCAATACTGCCTATTCCCTTTCGGGCGAGCTGAAAGGCTGGATAGAAGAATCAATAACCTTCAACTGGGAGATCCTACCGTGGACGGTGGTAGCTTCGGAGAAAGAGTTCTCAGCTGTTGCCGTGCAGGTAAAAGACCCTAAGCAGCCCAACTTGGATATTCAGGGCGAGGGTGGAAACGAACTGGTTTGGCATTCCGGTGCAGCCGGTGGTCTGAAGCTGACGTTCGATATACAGGAGCCGGCAGGTGGCGTATGGCGTTTTACCATTACCAACCGCAACGACTTCGACCTCAAGGGGAAAATGGTAAATAGTGGACTCGAAGCCGTTACAGGTGTTGCAGGCAGCGGTCCTGTGGAACTGACCATCACTCCGCTAAAGCCGTGGACGGGAATCATCCGTTCCACCGAGCTTTACCTCACTATCAACGGTGTGGAGGTGCAGATTGTTCCGAAGTTTATCGAGAACAAGATTGAACCGGGACCTACTAAAAGATATTTGATCAAACAAGCCAATTAAGCAATGAAGATATCAAGCTATATATACGCAGCCATCGCCTCAGTATTCTTGCTGACACTGAGTGCCTGTCGGGCGGAAGACGAGCTTCCTACCATCGATAAGGAGAATTCTTACCAAATACAGTTTGGATTGTCCATCCTCCCTCCACAGACCCGTGCCGTGGAGCCGGGAATTGATGATCCCCTCAACGAGAATAAGATAACGAAGATGGACGCCTTCCTCTACGATGATGCGGGCGTGCAGCAGGGACATTATTCTACGGAAAAGGGCGACTTGGTCGTATCCAATGCTACTGCCGTCTCAGGCACGGCTACCATCTATGTACCCAAGACTTCCAATTTATCGGGCAGATATACGGGACACGATTATCATCTTTATGTACTCGTAAACTATCACGGTACAGAATCCCTGACCGGCAAGACGCTCGACCAGTTGAAGGCCGTTAAGCTGACTTCTGTCTCGCTTGTGCAGACTCCTGATATTCAGCCGCAGGCCGACTTCCTTATGGATGGAACGGTAAAGACGGGAGCGATGACGTGGGCTACAAGCAATAACTACACAGTAGGGCAGACCGTGAAGCTGTCTCGTGCTGCCGCTAAAATCAGAATTCGCTTGGATACGGATATCGTGATACAGGATAAGGAAGACACGTATGAAGTTGTCGGCGCGCCCACTATAACGCTCAAAAGCTATACCAACCAGACCAACCTGTTGGCAGGCTCTCCTTTGGCTACGCCCCAATACAAGTCTATGGACGATGCTCAGGGACAGCCAATGGTACAGGCAGAGTATAATGGCAAGCATTTTTGGGCGCGTCAAACGCCCTATTACAGCTACGAGAACGATTGGAGTTATGATGGCAAGGTGCGCACATACGCTGTTATCAAGTTGCACGTTAAGGGAAAAAATAACAAAAAGGACCTCGACACCTATTATAGCATTCCTCTGAACTATCTTGCCGTTAAGGACGGTATGACCAAAGAGGAGATTGCAGGCATGTCGAAACTTCAGCGCAACCATCTCTACGACATACAGTGCAGAATCAAGGAGTTTGGTAGTGCCGAGCCTACCAAGCCCGTTGATATCCCCCTTGGGTATATTGCCATAGAGGACTGGAACACGCCCGATGCCATCGATGCTGCCATTACCAAAGCCCACTATCTCGTGGTAAAGGAACTTAAGCCCGAGATGCTGAACGTGAATGAGCGTCTTGTTGAATATATCTCCGACTTGGATATTGATGTTCCGAAGATGAACGGAACCGTTGAGTATGAATATACACAATATGAAAGGAATGGCTCTACTACACAGATTAAAGGAAAAGGCAGTGAAAAAAATATTACGATAGAGACGATTACTCAGGGCTATAAAAAGTACCTGAAGATAAAGAGTCCTATCCCCGACAATTATGTGCCTCTTACCATCCGTTTCAGAGTTGAGCAGATAAAGGATCCCGATGACCCAACAGCCACCCCTCTATGGAAGGATGTCGAGGTAACGCAGTATCCACCTGTATATGTAACGGCAAAGAAATCTAAGGGTACTGAAATCTATTGGTATTCTACTTTTACAGCTTGGAACAATTTGGGAGCAAATGGACGAGGCTATCAGAGCAACGGCACATTGTTTAAAGTTACAACGCTTGCACCTTTGGATGGTCAGATTGTTGGAGATCCTACGTTTGGTACTGATAGAACAGATAGAGGTGAAGAAGCTAATAAAATTACGTCTCCTCAGTTTATTGTAGCTTCGCAATGGGGTATGAGTACGGCTGTTCCCCAATATTCTGATTCTAATAACGACTTAGGGTGGATACAAGATAGTTATAATTATGAAGCAGCTACAGGCAAAGTAGATGCGTATAAAACTAGTGGAGATTATTCTTATAGATATCGTAATTATTCTAATGCAGAGAATCGTGCCTATAATTATTGGGAAGATGATTATGGAGTTTCCGGGAATAGAACTATACAAACATTAAGGCAGGGCTACTATTGGGCTGAGGAAAAGAATTTAAAATTTAAGTACGAAGGTCATTGGCGCATCCCTACTTTGGCTGAATTAGCATTGATTGTAAAAATTCAAAAAGACCCCAATAGTGCTGTAAAGAGTCTTCTGTGGGGGCATCAATACTGGTCAGCACAAACGGATATGGGGTATGACTTTGATAATGCAAGAAACTATCCCACCAACGGTACTTTATCCATCCGTCCTGTCTTTGATACATATAACAAGAGTGAATAATGGTTATGAAGAAACGAAGTAAATACTATATAGCTATGGTGGTAGGCATACTGATGCTGCTTACCTCCTGCACGAACGACATCTTTGAGTCGTTAGGTGGCGAAGACGGCACCGACGGCGTGCCCGTAACGCTTACTTTCGCTACGGCACTCCCCGGAGGAGCTGTGAAGACGAGGTCGCCTCGCGACATTAACAACCTTACCTTGTTGGTCTTCAACGACAAACACCGCTACCTTTATCGTGCCAAGGCTGCCCTTAAAAGAGTGATTACGAAACCTGCCGGTATTGTTTTCGAGCCTGAACTTGCAAGAAAAGAAATTGTTGGCGACGAAGTCTATGAGTTTACTGTTACGTTGATGACGAGCACTAAGCCCCGCATCATTCACTTTGTTGCCGATTACGACAAGCTAGATGAAGCCTTGGGCGAAGACCATACGTTGAAAGATGCCGACGAGGGCGAGATAATGCCTCGCATTATCAGTCAGGACCAAAATAGTTATACCTATTGGCAGTCGTTCTTTTTCAGCAAGATAGACAATACCATTTTCAACAACAAGGGTTTCAAGCTCTTGCGAAATAAGGCGAAGTTTACCATAAAGGATGAGGTGCCCAACGACCAGTTTGAGCTGAAAGGCTTCAGCATTCACAATGCACCCGATCGTGGCACCGTGGTTTCGTACGCTCCTAAAACGGAGCTGAACCCGAATGGTCCGCGCCCGTTCTATCGCGACGTGCTCTATACTTTCCCTATCGACCCTACCGAAACGACGATGCCGTCAGATATAAAGCTCGACAATTTGGGAGATACGAAAAAGAATCTCGACGCTATCTCTGTATTCGAATACAGCAACAGCCAGGCCGACCCCGATAAGCAGATGTCTATCATTCTGTACGGAAGAGGAAAGGCCGACAAAGCCGATTCGTATTATAAGCTCGACATCACGCGCGATATTTATGCCGATCCCGATACGAAGCAGAAGTTTATCGGTACGCAGCGATTCGATGTTATCCGTAACTATAATTACATTATCAGAATTAAGTCTGCCAACGGTAAGGGTTATCCCACCTACGACGAGGCTGTGCGCAACCCTGCCAGCAACAATCTCTTCGGTTCGGTGGAGTTGGAGAATTATTCCGACGTTACCGATGGTGAGTACACCCTCATTGTGGATAACACCAAAGCCATCATGACCCTTCCGGGCCACTTCTATTCGCCCATCACGTTTGCAGGTACAAACCTCGAGAAACCTTCTGAGCATGTGGACGTCTATCTGAACGGGAAGGAATGTAACGGCCATATAGATGGCGATCCATACATCGACCATGCCGAATATAACAAAACCACGGGTGTGCTCGATGTGAATGTGAAGGATATTCCTACTGCCGAGGATAAGCACTATGTGTTTAATGTTGTGGCGACAGCTCCCAACAAGACCACTCATATCCAGCGTACCATTGAGCTGATTCTGCGTAAGCGGTATGATTTTAAGATGCGTCTGGAAGAGAAAACCACGAGCAGGGCGCAAGGCAGCGAGGTCGATGTGGTGCTGACCATTCCCGGTACGCTCCCGGCAACGCTCTATCCTTTCGATGTCTACATCGCTGCCGATCAGTTGAGTCCGTTGGTTACTTCCGCCATCAACGACCAAATGAAGGTGCTCAAGTATGGCAAGCGCACCTATTATGTCTATACGGTCCGCACGGCGTCTACGACCGATCAGGAGGTTACGCTCCACTTCCAGCGTACCCGTAGCAACGGCACTTGCGACGTTACTGCCATCTCCGACAACTTCTACAATGCCGATGCCATATTGCCCAATGATAACAGCACCCAGACCGATAATCGGGGCTTGCTCACCTATACAGGCATCAGCTATACTGTGCCAAAGGTGGTGCCCAGTGAGTACCGTACGAAGCTGAGTCTTACGGGTACAGGATCAGCCGGCGTTACGGCCAAGATGGCATCTGCCGGTTATGTGGAGTTTGGAGGTGCAGGTTGGGCCAACGCTGCCGGCAGCCTTACCCTCACTGCTACGATGGAGTTGGGCAATGGTGTCGTGAAGGCCACGAAGATGCTCTCTGCAGACGAGTGGAGGCAACAACTGAAAGACAGGAAGACCATCAACTTGGATATTACCGATGTTACGGTGGAGGAAAAGGCGCAATACAAGGAGTCTAACGCTGCCATTTATAAGCAGGTACCTGGCGGTACTCAGTTCAAGGTAAGAACCAGTGATGCCTCAGGGAAAGTCAATGTTGATATCCAATCTACGGGAGTGGGTACATACAAGATGATTGTTACAGGGCTTAAAGATCTGAAGACGCCTATTGCGTTCACTTGCGAAGCAACGATTTACAGGAAGAAGTATGAAACGAACTCCATTTATCTGTCCAAGATATTCGATGCTCCAGTTATGTATCTGACGCCTCACTTTAATTAAACATATAATGCAAGACAAAAGATTCCTGCGTGGTATTGGCACCGTCTGCGTGCTATTGCTTCTCTGCCTGCTGCCCTCTGCGGCAAGCGCACAGAAAGCCACGGCGCAAGAGTCCTTTGTCTTTTCTTTTCCCTCTATTCCAGATTCTCTTACTTCGGTAGGCAGCCGTGCTTCCTATTTGGTAAGCCACTATTGGGACAAGGCTTCTTTCCCTGCCGCCTTGTCTTCAGCCGACAATGATTCCATAGAACAGGCTTGGGTCAATTATTGCGACCTTTTCAGCCTTGCAGATAGTGCTGTGGTGGAACGTTCCCTGTCCGGTGTTCTGAGCGAGGCGCGTTTTTCCGCTTCTGTCCGGATTTTTCTGATGTCGCTGGCAGAAAAATATTTCTTCGATTCCGATTCGCCTTACTGCAACGATGCTGTCTATCTCTGCGCCTTGAAAGCCTTTGTTTCCTGCAGGGACGTGGACTGCCTCTACCAGATGCGCTATGCCGCCCACCTCCGTATGCTCGAGCATTGCCGGGAGGGAGGCCGTGCTTCAGATTTCGGTTTTGTGTCCGGGCGTGGCACAACGTCTACGCTCTACCGGCTTTCGGCTTCCCACGTGCTGTTGATGATTTACGACCCGGAATGCGACCATTGCAAATCGGTAATAGGTTGGCTGAAGACGGACGAACGCATTGCATCGCTGCGCACATCAGGGAAACTGGCGATTCTCTCGGTAAATGTGGGCGAGGCGGACAATGCGGCTCTGAAGCCCGATGCGGGACACAATTGGATAGACACGCGCGAGACGCATCCTGATATGATTGCAGGAAACCTCTAAGACCTCCGCACATTGCCGCTTTGTCTTCTTCTCGATGCCGACAAGAACATCGTGGCGAAGGCGTGCAAGGTTTCCGATTTGGAGCAGAAGCTACGCACGCTTGTGCGGCAATAACCTCCAAGAAAAAACTTGCATCCATTAGTTTTCCAAGGTTACTTCATTCTTAAATGATTTCTGTCTTATTTTCCTGAACATACGCAGTAATCTGCTTGTCCCTTCGTTCCCTTGTAAACTCGTCCCCTCATCAGAACCTACTGCGCTCGCTCTGTCCTGCGCCGGTTCCCTTGTATTTGCTGCGTGTGGTGTTGAATTTATAGCGCACGGTAACAACGACTTCCCTGTTGTCGTAATTGTTATGCGAGTTTATCTTTAGGCTGTTCGTGTACACGATTACTTGCTGTGCGGATCGGTTGAACAGATCGTTCACGCCCGCGCTTACGGAAAGCCTGTCGTTCAGGAATGATTTCCTTACCGAGAAGTTAATCGTATAGCTGTTCTGAATGATTTCCGTATTCTCCGTTATGCCCTTGGAGTTGATTTGCAGAAAGGCATCTGCTGCCCAGTTGTGTTTGAATTCAAATGAATTGTTGAACTGGATGCCCCATATCGGTTTGCCCAAATCGAACCTGCTGCCCATACGCTCAATGTCGAACCACTGCTTTTGATAGAAAAACGTGAGCTGTGGCGACCATATTCCGAATGTCGGCGATGCCGTGAGGCTCAATGTAAGCTGTGGCAGCCTGTCGAAATTCTGGAAGCGCAGCGTCGTAATGTTCTCATCCTCGGCGTCCTGTTCGTTCCAGTACATAATTTTGTTGTGCGTCTCGTTGTAATTGGCCACAAGGGTGAGGAATTTCCAACTGCCCATCAGCGTCAGGTCGTGCTGCGTGGTTGGTTTCAGCATAGGGTTACCGCTCTGACGCGTGAAACGGTTCATATACAATATGTGCGTACCCAACTGGCTGTAGGATGGGCGATGCGTCTTTTTCGCATAGGAGAGTTGCAGTCCCACTTTCTGAATTTGCGTGGCAAAGCTGAACGATGGAAACCACTGATTGTAGGTGCGGCTTTGCTCCGGACTGTATATGCCTTGGTCGTAATAGTCGGAATTTACGTGTTCGTAGCGCAGTCCGGCAGTGAGCTGTCCGATGGGTGTTGCACGGCTGTATTCCATAAAAATGGCATTGTTGAGTTCCTTGACGGTCGATGCCGTATTGGGCACAAAGCCTTCTTCGTTGGCATAATTCTGCTTGTGGTTGGTATAGGTGTTCTCGTTTCCGAGCGACAGATTGCCGCCAAACAAGGGATGGGTAAACACCAACTTGGTGGCGAAGAATTTGTTGGCGTGCTGCCCCACAGACGTAACCGTTCGGTTCTCGAAGTTTGCACTCTGTTCGGAGGTAATGGTCGATTCGGTCTCTCTGCCGTAGTAATAGTCGGCGTTGAAGTCGATGTTCGTTTTTCCAACCTTTCCTACATAGTAAGCCGATAGACTCTTGTTGGGAATGGCAGTTCCCGTGTTTTGCAGTTGCGATTCTATGTGGTCGAAAAGCACATTGTTTTTAAGTATGTCGGTAGAGAAAACGCCGTGCCCCGGATCGTTGCCCACGATCAGGTTAGTGAAAAACTTGGCACCAACGAAGTGATTGGCATTAATTTCATAAGTTGCTGAGAACGTATAATTGTTGTTCTTGTTGTGGAAACGGCTGTCACCGACCCACTTGTTCTCCCACAAATTGGCCATTTGCACTTCGTTGATACTCGTCTGTTTATGGAAACTGTTATTGATGTTGTAACTCGTTCCCGCCGTGAGTTCCAGTCCCTTGTGGCGATAATGCACGTTCAGGTTGTTGAATGTGTCCCAGTTTTCCCAATAATAGACCGATGAGCGTGCATCGAAGCCGAAACCGTCGCCCACACGCTTTATTGTGTGAATACGGACAACGGCACGCACCGATGCATCGTAGCGTGCGCCCGGATTGGTTATAACCTCTATGTCCTTGATATCCGATGAGTTGAGGCGTTCAATTTCCGTTGCATCGGTTACTTTCCTGTTGTTTATGTAGATTACGGCTGCGCCCTTGCCCACGACGGAATAGCTGCCTTCCTTGCCCGAAAGCAGCGGAATGCGCTTCAGAACGTCGTTGCCCGAACCGGCTTTTGCCAGCGACGAACCCACGATGGTGGTAACGAGCGCATCGTTTCTGATAGCCATTCGTGGGCGTTGCGCCGTAACGGTTATGCCTTCCATCGTCTTTGATTCCGTGTTCAGTTGCAGAGTGTCGGCGATGAGGGGCAAGGAGAGGCTGCGTTGTTCGTAGCCCACGCCCGAGATGCGCAGAAACACCTTTTTCTCGGCTGGCACGGAAAGCTGAAATGCTCCTTTCTCATTGGTAATAGCACCCGTAACGAGCGAGGAGTCGCTTGTCGAAAGGGCTATCACATTGGCATATTCTATGGGCAAACGCTGTTCGTCTACCACCCAACCGTGAATGGACTGTTGCGCTTTTGCTATGCCGGAAAGCAGCAGGAGCATCGTAAGAATCGTGTGAATTTTCTTCATCGTTGTATTTTTAGGTTGTGGGTCAGCCTGTCTTTCAGGTGCATTACAGATTGACAGGAGGCTCTGTCGGCGTATTGCCAAGCCAATATCCTCTCTCTTCTTGTGCACGAAATGATTTACAAAGTTACGATTTAAAATAAATCTTGCGACATTTGTTTGTAAAAAAAACTAAATTTTTGTTTTTAATTTAAAACGAATGTGTCTTTCAAGGGCGCAGAAAGATAGTTGTTTTGATTGAATTGTCGCATAAATAACTTCAGTATGTTCAAAGGAATAATGGACAAATTGAGTTTGAGAGAGTTCGGGAATGCAGAAATCTACTGGTCAGTCTGCCAACTTGCAGGTCTATCGGCTTATCCCGAATTCGGATAGACCTAAACGTGTTTTGCAATCGTGCGAAGAATGCGTTTCAATCTTCGCACGATTGCAGTGCATTTTTGCGAAGAACGGACTGCATTCTTCGCACGTTTGGAAATTAGTTTGTTATTGACTGATTATCAGTTGATTATGAATTGCTTTGAAGGGAGGTTTTCCAAAATCTTGAACAGTGGATTTTCTCATTTTCCTTTCGTCATTGCCCACACGAATCCTTTTGCTGTTCTTTCTCCGTTATCTTGAAAATGATTGCCTTCGTTCCATTCCAAGACGGTGTTCACATTTGCTTTCTCGTACAGTTCCAGTTGTTTCCTGACGCAGGTGGCTACGGTAGACATTATTTTCGTCTTCGATTTCTCTTCTTTGTCGCCGAGGCTTAGGTAGGCATTCTGCACAACCGGCTGACGGCGTTCTGCATATTCCAACCACTCGGGGTACCACGCAGACGGCGATGCCGATACGGTGGCGGAAAATCTGTCGCAATGATAGGCTGCCCATATCGCAAAGAACCCGGCGAGGGAATACCCACCCAGTATGATCTTGAGCCGTTCGTCCTGAAGCTTGAAATCTTCTTTAATTTTTGGAATAAGTTCCTCTATTATATATAATAAGGTAATGGGGGCTTTGTCTCCGAAGGGAATTTTTCCGAAAACGGGTGGGGCAGGCCAGGGAGTGAGCTCCTCGTTCCATTTCATAATCCTGAAGCCGACAAAAATAAAGTCGGCGTCGCAATTTTTCTCAATGTAGGAAATTTCTTTGTCCGTTTCTTCCAGATCGTGGCTGTCTACTGGCTGAATAAGCAGGTATTTTGGCTTTGCATTCAAATTGTCGTATGCAGTCGCATTGTAATATATGGTACACTCGTGATTGCCGATGCTCAAAATTCTTTTGGAAAGTGTCATAGAATGATAATATTATTATTTTGTTGCAAATATACACTTATTTCTTTTAATTTGCGACGATGATTCCGAAATATACATCTTTTCAGTTCTGTTTTTGCTTTGTTTTATGGGAATTTGGTGTTTGAAAAATACAGAAAGATTAAAAAAATATTGCTTTTTTGTGAAAAAAGTTTGAGAAAAGTTTGGAGCGTAACGAAATTTGATATACCTTTGCACTCGCTTTTCCGATAACACAATAACTTTGTTTTAAACGATGAGCCGGGCGAAACTCGGAAAAGAGTTTGCGCCGATGAAGAGAGAGTTCTTTGAATAGATTTACATAATACAGAGTAGTAGTACAAGAAGCGTCCGCTTTTTTTAGCGGACGGGTAGAAGAAACGAACCTTATCAATTCCGGTGTGTGTGCCCTGTGGTCTTGTGGTTCTGTGTCCTTGCGAAATTTCATATTTCCCATCACACATTTCCCATTTCCCATTACACATCACACCGAACATATCGAACAGGTACTTTTGGACTTGATACTTTCATTATAGGATAGGCATTCTGGAACAGAGACAGCTCGGCGCATCCTTCCCGTTGTTTTCGCTTCGGTAGGATTCCGCCGGTACACATATTTTTACAGTGGAGAGTTTGATCCTGGCTCAGGATGAACGCTAGCTACAGGCTTAACACATGCAAGTCGAGGGGAAACGGCGTTGGGTGCTTGCATCCTTCGGACGTCGACCGGCGCACGGGTGAGTAACGCGTATCCAACCTGCCCCGGCCTGCGGGATAACCCGTCGAAAGACGGACTAATACCGCATGGGGTTCCCTGAGGGCATCTGACGGGAACTAAAGATTGATCGGACCGGGATGGGGATGCGTCTGATTAGCTCGTTGGCGGGGTAACGGCCCACCAAGGCTACGATCAGTAGGGGTTCTGAGAGGAAGGTCCCCCACATAGGAACTGAGACACGGTCCTAACTCCTACGGGAGGCAGCAGTGAGGAATATTGGTCAATGGGCGGGAGCCTGAACCAGCCAAGTAGCGTGCAGGAAGACGGCCCTATGGGTTGTAAACTGCTTTTATGCGGGGATAAAGTGGGCCATGCGTGGCTTATTGCAGGTACCGCATGAATAAGGACCGGCTAATTCCGTGCCAGCAGCCGCGGTAATACGGAAGGTCCGGGCGTTATCCGGATTTATTGGGTTTAAAGGGAGTGTAGGCGGCCTGTCAAGCGTGTTGTGAAATGCGGATGCTCAACATCCGCACTGCAGCGCGAACTGGCTGGCTTGAGTGCACGCAACGTAGGCGGAATTCATGGTGTAGCGGTGAAATGCTTAGATATCATGAGGAACTCCGATCGCGAAGGCAGCTTACGGGAGTGCGACTGACGCTAAAGCTCGAAGGTGCGGGTATCGAACAGGATTAGATACCCTGGTAGTCCGCACGGTAAACGATGGATGCCCGCTGTCGGTGTTTTGCTCCGGCGGCCAAGCGAAAGCGTTAAGCATCCCACCTGGGGAGTACGCCGGCAACGGTGAAACTCAAAGGAATTGACGGGGGCCCGCACAAGCGGAGGAACATGTGGTTTAATTCGATGATACGCGAGGAACCTTACCCGGGCTTGAATTGCAGATGAAGGATCCAGAGATGGTGACGCCCCTCGGGGCATCTGTGAAGGTGCTGCATGGTTGTCGTCAGCTCGTGCCGTGAGGTGTCGGCTTAAGTGCCATAACGAGCGCAACCCCTCTCCCCAGTTGCCATCGGGTTATGCCGGGCACTCTGGGGACACTGCCGCCGCAAGGTGCGAGGAAGGTGGGGATGACGTCAAATCAGCACGGCCCTTACGTCCGGGGCTACACACGTGTTACAATGGCCGGTACAGAAAGTCGGTGGCGCGCGAGCTCCATCCAATCCTCAAAGCCGGTCCCAGTTCGGACTGGGGTCTGCAACCCGACCCCACGAAGCTGGATTCGCTAGTAATCGCGCATCAGCCATGGCGCGGTGAATACGTTCCCGGGCCTTGTACACACCGCCCGTCAAGCCATGAAAGCCGGGGGTGCCTGAAGTCCGTAACCGTCCAGGAGCGGCCTAGGGCAAAACTGGTGATTGGGGCTAAGTCGTAACAAGGTAGCCGTACCGGAAGGTGCGGCTGGAACACCTCCTTTCTGGAGAGGGTGCCTTTTCCGGGGAAGTTTTCCTGTTCGGAAGTTGCGTTTGGTATTCATTGGTGGGTTCATTTCCTTTCTTGTGCTGCGCCTCGCTCTGTATTCCTGATACCGAATAGAGAAAAGCCCGGCTGACGGCCGCACGGTTTTTTCCAACTCAGTCCTATAGCTCAGTTGGTTAGAGCGCCACACTGATAATGTGGAGGTCGGCAGTTCAAGTCTGCCTGGGACTACTTCGGAATCCCCCGGGGGATTAGCTCAGCTGGCTAGAGCACCTGCTTTGCAAGCAGGGGGTCAACGGTTCGAATCCGTTATTCTCCACCCTGCCCGTCCTGCGCGGAAGCGCATCTGGGCATAAGCTCTTTGACATATTGACACAAGCAAACTGTAAAGTAAAGACGAAAGCGCGCGCTCCTTTGTGGAGTGTGTTCGCAAATGATTTCTAGATACAGCTGAAAGTATGAGCTACTCGCTCCTTTTTTGGAGCCGAGTCGAGCAGAAAGTATATAAGGGCGGATGGCGGATGCCTAGGCTCACGGAGGCGATGAAGGACGTGATAAGCTGCGACAAGCCCGGGGTAGGTGCAAATGACCTTTGATCCCGGGATTTCCGAATGGGACAACCCGGCATCCTGGAGGGATGCCATCCCGGCTGCTGCCGGGAGGCCAACGCAGGGAACTGAAACATCTTAGTACCTGCAGGAAAAGAAAATAATTCAATGATTCCCCCAGTAGTGGCGAGCGAACGGGGAGCAGCCCAAACCCGCGGCGTGGCGACGCGCTGCGGGGGTTGTAGGACCGCGGGGTCGCATCCCGGAGGCGAGAGGAAGATTCTGGAAAGAATCCCGGTACAAGGTGACAGGCCTGTACTCGAAGCCCGAGGGAGCGTAGCGGTATCCTGAGTAGCGCGGGACACGTGAAATCCTGTGTGAATCCGCCGGGACCATCCGGCAAGGCTAAATACTCCCGTGAGACCGATAGTGTACGAGTACCGTGAGGGAAAGGTGAAAAGCACCCCGGCGAGGGGAGTGAAACAGTTCCTGAAACCATCCGCCTACAAGCGGTCGGAGCACGCCCTGCGTGTGACGGCGTGCCTTTTGCATAATGAACCTACGAGTTACCATGTCTGGCGAGGTTGAGGGGCTCAGCCCCGTAGCCGCAGTGAAAGCGAGCCTGAAGAGGGCGTTTAGTCAGATGGGGTAGACGCGAAACCAAGTGATCTACACTTGCCCAGGTTGAAGTCCCGGTAACACGGGATGGAGGACCGAACGGATAAGCGTTGAAAAGCTTCCCGATGAGGTGAGTGTAGGAGTGAAAGGCCAATCAAACTTGGAGATAGCTCGTACTCCCCGAAAGGCATTTAGGTGCCGCGTGCGATGTTCTCCGTGAGAGGTAGAGCGACCGATAGGTCGAGAGGGCTTCACCGCCTATCGAGACCTGACGAACTCCGAATGCTCACGGACTGGAGTCGCGCAGTAAGGGGGCGGGTGCTAAGGTCCGTCCCCGAGAGGAGAAGAATCCTGACCGCCGTCTAAGGTCCCGAAATTCCGTGCTGAGTTAGTCTAACGAAGTCTGGTCCCGGTGACAGCTAGGATGTTGGCTTGGAAGCAGCCATTCATTCAAAGAGTGCGTAACAGCTCACTAGTCGAGGGTCCGGGCGTGGATAATAATCGGGTATAAGCCGGATACCGAAGACGCGGGATAGCATTGTATATAAAAAGTATCGGTAGGGGAGCATTCCATGTGCGCCGAATGGTGCGGGTGACCTATCCTGGAGCGCATGGAAAAGCAAATGTAGGTATAAGTAACGACAAGGGGGGTGAGATTCCCCCCCGCCGCAAGACCGAGGTTTCCCGGGCGATGCCAATCAGCCCGGGGTCAGTCGGGTCCTAAGTCTCAGCCGAACGGCGATGGCGATGGCAGACACGGTTAACATTCCGTGACTTGCGTGTTCAGCGACGTGGAGACGGAGCAGTGACACTCTCGCGCCCTGACGGAATAGGGCGTTGAAGGGCGTAGTCCGTGAGGGGTGCAGGCAAATCCGCATCCCGAGACGAACCCCGACAGTACGGAGCCTCCCCCGGGAGGGTCCGACAGCAGAGGTAACCATACTCCCGAGAAAATCCGCTAAGCTCATGTTCACGCAACCCGTACCGCAAACGGACACACGTGGTCGGGTAGAACATACTCAGGCGTTGAGAGATTCATGGTTAAGGAACTAGGCAAACTGACCCCGTAACTTCGGGATAAGGGGTCCTCCCTGTTAGCTCAGGGAGGCGCAGAGAATAGGTCCAGGCAACTGTTTAACAAAAACACAGGGCTGTGCAAACTCGAGAGATGACGTATACAGCCTGACACCTGCCCGGTGCCGGAAGGTTAAGAGGAGAGCTCAGGAGCGATCCGAAGGCTTGAATTGAAGCCCCGGTAAACGGCGGCCGTAACTATAACGGTCCTAAGGTAGCGAAATTCCTTGTCGGGTAAGTTCCGACCTGCACGAATGGTGTAATGATCTGGACGCTGTCTCAACCATGAGCTCAGTGAAATTGTAGTATCGGTGAAGATGCCGATTACCCGCGATGGGACGAAAAGACCCCGTGAACCTTTACTACAGCTTAGCACTGACCTCGGTCATCCGATGTGTAGGATAGGCCGGAGGCTTCGAAGCGGGTGCGCCAGCATCGGTGGAGCCATCCTTGAAATACGGCCCTTTGGCTGTCTGAGGTCTAACGCGCGATTTGTGCGGACACTGCTTGGCGGGTAGTTTGACTGGGGTGGTCGCCTCCAAAAGCGTAACGGAGGCTTCCAAAGGTGCCCTCGGGCCGATTGGTAACCGGCCTTACAGAGTGCAATGGCATAAGGGCGCTTGACTGGGAGGCAGACATGCCGAGCAGGCAGGAAACTGGGGCATAGTGATCCGGTGCAAGTGTATGGAAACTGCATCGCTCAAAGGATAAAAGGTACTCCGGGGATAACAGGCTGATCCCCCCCAAGAGCTCATATCGACGGGGTGGTTTGGCACCTCGATGTCGGCTCGTCACATCCTGGGGCTGGAGAAGGTCCCAAGGGTTGGGCTGTTCGCCCATTAAAGTGGCACGCGAGCTGGGTTCAGAACGTCGTGAGACAGTTCGGTCTCTATCTATCGTGGGCGTTGGAGTTTTGCGTGGTGCCGCCACTAGTACGAGAGGACCGTGGTGGACAGACCTCCGGTTTGCCGGTTGTGCCGCCAGGTGCACCGCCGGGTATCTGAGTCTGGTATGGATAAGCGCTGAAAGCATCTAAGTGCGAAGCCTTCCGCAAGATTAGAGCTCCTATTTGAGGGTCGTCATAGACGATGACGTTGATAGGGCGCAGGTGTAAAGACGGCGACGTCAAAGCCGAGCGCTACTAATTGCCCGAAGCTTTCGCTTGTTGGTTTATGCTTTGAGCTGTATTCCGGTTCGGGTTTCCCCGTGTGGTCCGGAAGTGAGAGAGGATTCTTTGCGGCGTCTTTCCTTTGTTTTGCTTGTGGCGATAGTCGCCCTTACGGTTCCTCCCCAGAGTGAGCGGGGATGGTGGTCCGATAAAACTTATCAGGTGGTTATTGCGCCGGGGTTCCACCTCTTCCCATTCCGAACAGAGAAGTTAAGCCCGGCTGCGCCGATGGTACTGCGATGCAATGTGGGAGAGTAGGTGGCCGCCTTCTTTTACGGAGAGTCCCCTGAACGATATGTTCGGGGGACTCTTTTTTTGTATGTGTGTGTTTGTGTGTGCCAGTGTGGGATTTGTAATGAGTTTGTAAGGAATGTGTCTGTGCGTTTTCTGTGTGGTATAAGCTGGTGCGGGCTTTTGTGTTGATTATAGTGCTTTTGCCGTAACGGAGTTGGTGCACTTGTCGTAACTCCGTTGCGATTGTCGCCGCAACGGAGTTGCTCCATTTGGCGGTTCGCAGTCCTGTTATTTCCTTTCCCATTGCCACCTCTTTGCTTTGGAGGTGGACAAGCGGAGGATGCAGACATCTTTCAAATTCAAGAGTAATGGACATTTGGTAGGCCGAAAAACTTTAGGCGTCTTTTATTTGTTAGTAAAAGTCTATGTTCATTTATGATGCTTTTATTCTGTATGATTTCAATCTCTCTGAGCTACTGATATGCGTGTGTGGTTTTCAGAGGAGTGAGGGCTTTCCGACGTAGGCGAAGGATTTACTTGTTCTTCCTGTAACTCTGTACTGCCCATACGTCAAGTATCATAGCCATTGTGCTGAGCACTGTCAACTCTCGCCATATACTGCCAGCGTTGCCACCCCGTACAAATACTGTTCGAATGGCGTCTATGAAATAGTGCATAGGATTAATTATTGTGGACATCTGTGCCCAGTGAGGCATAGAACGGACCGGAGTGAAAAGGCCACTGAGGAGTATCATACACATTACTAAAAACCACATCACAAATACTGCCTGTTGCAGCGTGTCGCTGTAATTTGAGATGATAAGTCCTAACCCGCTAAAGCACAAAGAGAGCAGTAAAGCATTCAAATAAATCAGCCACAGGCTTCCCTTACAGCTAATGCCGTATAATATCCACGCCAATACAAAGCATAGTGTCATTACTACGATAGCAATCAGCCAGTAGGGGATTAGTTTTGAAAAGATAAATGTCCATTTGCTCACCGGTGTTGCATTGATTTGTTCAATCGTGCCAACTTCTTTTTCACTCACAATGTTGAGAGCCGGCAAGAATCCGCATATAAGCAATAGTAAAATGCCCATTAGGGCTGGAATCATAAACACTTTATAGTTGAGATGCTTGTTGAAAAGATAGAGGGCCTGTACAGGAGAGGTTTGCAATGTGGCTGTCTGTGTCTTGTTCATTGCCACTACCTGTGTAAGGTAATTGGTTCCCATACCACCTTTAATTGGATTCGCAGCATTCGCAGACAATAGTATTTTAGGGGATATTCCTTTCTTTACGTCGCGCTCATAATGTTGTGGAATGTTCATTATTATATCAGCATTGCTGCGCTCCACGTCAGCTATCGCTTCTTTATAGGTGGAGCGTTGTGCATTGAGTACAAAATATTGGCTTGCTGCTACACTTTGTATCAGTTGCCGGCCCAGAGTAGAGCGATCATTGTCGATGACATCTACTCGTATATGCCTTACTTCCATATTCATTACCCACGGCATAACGCACATCATCAAAACAGGATACATTATAATAAAACGGGGCAAAAAGCTATTGCGCCTAATCTGTATAAATTCTTTTTGTATAAGATACTTGATAATCATATATTTTATGCTAAACGTTTTTTAAAAGTAACAATGGCCAAGGTTGAAAATAGCAGCGTCA
Source organism: Prevotella sp. HUN102 (assembly GCF_000688375.1). NCBI lineage: Bacteria > Pseudomonadati > Bacteroidota > Bacteroidia > Bacteroidales > Prevotellaceae > Prevotella > Prevotella sp. HUN102. Next base: position 819,866 of record NZ_JIAF01000004.1, read on the forward strand.
TACCAATTAAAACAGCCAACTCAGGTAATACATACTCTACGCTCACTCCCATAATCATAAGCTTGCGCATAGCGGAAAGGAAATAAGTGATGGGGATTGCGTATGCTGTCCATTGCAGGATAGAGGGCATACTCTCTATCGGAAATATAAAACCCGAAAGCATAATACACGGCATAAGCATCACAACTGCCGATAACAATAACGCCACTATTTGTTTTGAAACCAAATTGCTGATGAGCAATCCCAGAGCCAGAGACATAAAAATATAAATCAATGCTACTGTTACGATCCAGAAAAGTGAGCCGGAGAATGGAACTTTCAAGATGTAGTGCGATACCAATAAAATGATGGTCAGCAGCACATTGCCCAGCAGAAAATAAGGCACAGTCTTGGCAATGATGATACTCAAAGGGTTTACCGGGCTTACCAGCAGAACCTCCATCGTGCCATTCTCTTTCTCTTTTACAATACTGATGCTGGTCATCATCGTGCAGATGATAATGAGTATGATGCCCATTATGCCCGGTACGAAATTGTATGCCGATAGCATTTGTGGATTATAGAGCATACGCAGCGTAACCAAATCATCAGTATGAGTTCTTTGCATTATGATATTTTGCACGTAAGCTACATATTGCTGCGCCATATTAGGATCAGAGCCATCAACTAAAATCTGCATCTTGTCTCCACTTTGTCGGCTATTGCCAAAGTGCGGTGCAAATACTATGGCAATGTCGGCCTGCTGCGCCCTTATTATATCCTTTGCATCGTTTGGAGTAGGTGCTGTGCCCACCACAGTAAAGTATGAAGAGGCATCAATAGCGTCGATGATACGCCGTGTGGAATGATTCATCTGTGAAGTAACTATCACGCATCTCACATCACGAATATCCGTACGTACCGCAAAACCCAACAAAAGTAATTGTACAACAGGCATTCCAAAGAGAATGAGCATTGTACGGCGGTCGCGTACGATATGCCTGCTTTCTTTAATTATAAACGAAATGATACTGTTCATATTATTCTCCTCGTTTGGCGGCACGGGCCAAATATGTAAAAACACCGTCCATATTGGGTTGATGATATTTCTGTTTCAGTTCGGCAGGACTACCGATAGCACTGATTTTACCATCGACCATAATTGATATGCGGTCGCAATATTCAGCCTCGTCCATATAGTGAGTAGTAACAAAGACTGTAATGCCACGCCCGGCAGCCTCATAGATGAGTTGCCAAAACTGCTTGCGCGTAGCCGGGTCTACTCCTCCAGTGGGTTCGTCTAAAAACACAATACCCGGTTTGTGAAATATGCTTACCGAAAATGCCAACTTCTGTTTCCATCCTAATGGCAGTTTTGCCACTATCTCATCACGTTGTTTCTCCATACCGAGTTGCTTCAACAAGTGGGCGGATTGCTCTTTAATGTCGGCAGATGACATACCATAAATACCACCGAATAGTCTGATATTCTCAGCTACTGTAAGGTCTTCGTAGAGCGAGAAACGCTGACTCATATATCCAATGTGGCGTTTGATTTCCTTGTACTGGTTTCTGATATCATATCCCATAACCTTACCTGTGCCGCTTGTGGGTTGGTTCAACCCTGTAAGCATACGCATCGCAGTAGACTTACCTGCACCATTTGCACCAAGAAATCCGAATATTTCGCCTCGGCGAACGGTAAAACTAATATCGTCTACTGCACGGAATGTGCCGAAAGCCTTGACCAAATGTTCCACTTCTATTACATTTTCATTCTGTCTGCTATGAGCATTTGGCGACAAAGGAGCTGGATTTAACACCTTTCGGTATCGGGTCAGAATCTCATAGGGTGTATCTACACAGGCAATCCTTCCCTGTTGCAGAAAAGCCACACGGTCGCAACGCTGTATCTCGTCAAGATACGGCGTTGCTGCCACAATGGTCAGATTGCGCTCACGAAGCATACCGAGCATATCCCACAGATCCTTACGGCTCACGGGATCCACGCCCGTTGTAGGTTCGTCAAGAAATAATATTTCAGGCTGATGTATCAAGGCACAACACAAAGCCAGTTTCTGCTTCATACCTCCCGACAATGCACCGGCCTTACGGTTCTTAAAACGCTCTATTTGCCCGTAAATAGCCTTGACGCTGTCGTACCCTTCGGCTATGGTGGTGCCGAATATACTTGCAAAGAACGAAAGATTCTCTTCGACGGTCAAATCCTGATAGAGTGAGAATCTGCCGGGCATATAGCCCAAGCGTCTGCGCAATGGCTTCATTTGTATGACGGTATCGAATCCTGACACTTTCACACTTCCGTCATCTGGTTTCAGGAGTGTTGCCATAATGCGAAACAGTGAAGTCTTTCCGGCACCGTCCGGACCTATAAGTCCAAACAATTCTCCCCGCTGCACCTCGAAACTAACGTCGTTCAATGCCTCCACCTTCCCATATCGTTTAGATACGTGGCTCACTTCTATGATATTCTCATTCATAGTTTATTTTAATTTCATTTCACCATACATACCCATCTTGATCATTCCGTCGTTTTTCACAGCCACTTTTACGGCATACACCAAGTCTGCACGCTCATCATTGGTAAGCACGGTCTTTGGAGTAAATTCGCTTTTACCGCTGATCCAAGTTATCGTTCCCTCATAATGGCGACGTTCCCCTTGCCCGAAATCGGCCATTACTTTTACCTTTTGTCCTATTCTTACATATTGCAGTTGCAGCGATGTAAGATAAGCACGTAAAAACATAACCTGCAAATCAGCTACTTTGAACAATGGCTTCCCCGGTACTGCATATTCTCCCAGCTCTGCATACTTTTCGAGTATGGTTCCCGTTACAGGCGACAGTATATGGCATTTGCGCAATTCGTTGTGCAAAATACCTGTCTGCGAGTCAGCCTCTCCCTGTTGCGCCTGAATGGTGGAAACCTGAGTGTTGAGCAGAGAGCGTTGTGCCGCCAGTTGTTTGGCAAGCACCTGTACTTGCGTCTGCGCATCTTCCATTTGCTTGCGTGGTGCAGCACCGTCGGCTACGAGTTCTGAATACCGGCGATATTCCTGTTGTGCTTTGGCTAATTGCTCTTCGAGAGCAGCCACTTGCTTGGGAATGTCAGGATTTTGTGCTGCCGCCACACGTTTTCCTGCCATCACCTGTTTCATACGAAGCATAATTTGAGTAGTGTCTATTAGCCCTACTTCGGTATTGCGTTGCACTTGACCGCCTTCTTCCACATTCCATACAATGAGATTACCCGTTTGCTGCGCACATATTGTTGTCTCGACAGCCTCAAAAGTACCTGTGGCGTCAAAATCTTTTTCCTGTTCGTTACAAGCCCATACCGTTAAGGCAATCAGAGCACTTGCTGTCAATCTTATAATCTTCATCATTCTAATTGTTTTGCGTTATTTTTAAGTCATACATAGCTTTAAGCAGTTCTATTTCGTGCAGCGAACGCATCTGACGGGCAGCATTTTCATTGCCAATTACTTTTATCAGGTCGTTCGCCGCAATAATGCCGTGGTTGAGTTTCGACTCCGTAGCCTTGCGGACACTTGTCCGCAAGCGGATAATCTCATTGTCGGTTTCCATAAGTTTACGGTAGCGCACAATATCGTTGTTCTGCTGTATGTTCTGCATAGTATTGTTGAAAAGAAAAGCAGCACGCTGAATCTCTGCTGATTGACGTTGCAGAACTAATTTCGTCTTATCGTTCTTGCGTGTGTATAATGCCCCGATATTCCAAGTAATTCTTGCTCCCACCAATGCGTTGAAGGTCATCTTGCGATCCATCATGTCGTGAAACATATCATAACCGGTATAGCCGTAATAGCCTGAGGCAAATATGCTTAATCGGGGTATAAGCCGTGTGTCGAGCGTTTTCTCCTGTACATCGTAAAGCTCTAATTGTTTGTTGATGAGCGATACTTCCGGTCTTACTCCCCTGTGCTGAATATCAACAGGCTGTGGCTTTGTTACAGACCTTACGGCCTTGCCCGTAAATGCTTCAAGCAATTGCACCAAAGCATTGCGCTGACTTTCCATATCCACTTGCTGCTGCACCACATTAAGCCGTTCGGCACGCACGGTGTTCAGGTCGCTTTCGGCCGCCGTTCCTCCTTTGAACATATTTTCCAATGTTTTCTCATTGCTTAGGAGCACTTGCTGCAAATCCTTATTCAGCATTAGTTTCTGGTCTATGAGCAGTATGCCGAAATATAAGTCATTGACCCTTTGGCGCAAGGCATACAGCGTTACATCGTTCTGTGCTGTTTGCAAATCGCCTTCGCGGCGTGCGGCTTCCTTTTGCAGACGGATGGCACCACCATCGTAGACGGTCTGACTTATTTCAGCCCCCAAGCGGTATTGCAGTTTGCCCAATCCTTGCATACTGCCGTTTTGTCTGCGCAGCACATTGACAAGCGCATCAGGAAAAGCCGATACTCTGTTTTGCAATGTCGCCTGCATTGTGGTGGAAATTTGCGGCAGCCAGCCCTTGTCGATATTATCTATTGCAGCCGTCGTGGTTTGTTCTATCAGCTTGTACTGCTTTATAAGTGGATAATTGTCGCGTGCCGCTTGCTGACATTCGTCAAGCGACTGTGCCATTGCCCATTGTGCTGTAAAGGTCAAGAGCCATATCAATGTTTTCTTCATACGTTTGTTGTTTTGGTGTAAAAATAGTCATTGTATTTTCTTTATGTGTTACCTTTTCAGAAGAAAGAATGTTCTTTTTGTACAAATGTTGCTTTGATATGCCTTTTGAAACGTATAATTTGTTATCTTTGCGTAAAATATCGGTATGGAAATGGCTGCAAAAGAGAGACAAACTGTAACACCCTATGACCTGAAGGAAATAGTCGGCGAACACGCTGACCATACGGTAGAGGCATACTTTCAGACAGACTTTGCCGTGGTGAAGCGTATGAACACCACGCTCTTGCGGCATTTGGTCAATACGCCTATATATTTTAATGAGATAAGGTTGATTGTGGTGAGGAAAGGAACGGCATTGGTGCGTGTCAATCTCTTGCCCTATGAGATAAACTCCGGCGACTTTGTCTTTGTATCGGAAGGTTCCACAGTAGAGATTGCTTCGTTTTCCGACAGTCTGCAAGGAACGGGAATCTTGTTTACCAAGGAGATTCTGCACATAGCTATGAACGGACATCTGCCTGAATCTTTCGATGGCCGTCTGCGCGACTTCAAGATACGGCTTTCTGCTGAAGAGCAAACTCTCGCAGAACAAATCATAGCAATGATTTACGACCAGATTAATCAGCCGGACCATAATCATAAAGTGACGGCATCCTTGTTAGCATCGCTTGCGTGGCATATAGATGGGATACGACACCGCAATGCCGTCAGCCGTCAGGAATCACAAAACCGTAAGCAAAAGCTTTTCATTGATTTTCTGCAACTCGTAGACCGTTATGTTGCTGCCGAACGAAATCTTGATTTCTATGCTCAGCGTCTTTGTCTGTCAGTGCGTTATATGAGTAATATAATAAAGGAGATAAGCGGACAGGGAGCAAAAGAATGGATAGACCGTTCGCTTATCACAGCCATAAAGGTGGATTTGAGATATACTGACAAGCAAATAGCACAAATTTCAGTTGAAAAAGGATTCCCAAATGTCAGTTTCTTTTGCAAGTATTTCAAACGACTCACAGGACAGACACCCACCGAGTACAGAAATATGTAACCCTCCTTATTGCTTTTTCATACGAAATGACTGCACAAAAGAGAGGAAAAAAAAAGATTAATAAAGAATAACTTTGTATCAGACATTTATGTTATAGTATTATGAGAAAGTTTTTAATAGGCATTATCCTTGCTTTTGCTGCTTTGGTAGTGAATGCACAGGAACGTTATTATGGTAATGTGATGACCGATGGAGGGAAACCGATTTCCTTTGCAAATGTGGCATTATTGAGCGAAACGGATTCGGCTTTCATTACGGGTGCTGTTGCGAACGAACAGGGAGAGTTTGAATTAGATGCTCCCGTGAAGGGACTTTTGAAAGTTTCGTATATAGGTTACGAAACAAAGATAGTGAAAGGAGATACAGAAAGAAAACTTACGATAGTTTTATTACCCAATTCCGTGCAGATGGACGAGGTTGTAGTTCAGTCGCTTAAACCCGTAACACGCCTTGAGGGCGATGCACTTGTTACGAACGTAAAGGGCAGCATTCTTGAGAAACTCGGTAGTGCTAAGGATGTATTAGGGAACTTACCGGGTGTTTTGGATAATATGGGTAATATCGAGGTGTTGGGAAAAGGCGCGCCTGTCTATTATCTCAACGGACGACAAGTTTATGATCTGCATATATTGGACCAGTTGAAGTCTGACAAGATAAAGAAAATAGAAGTCGTGATGAATCCCGGCGCACGTTATGATGCTTCTGTAAAAGCTGTTATCCGTATCACTGCCGAACGTGAACAGGGCGAAGGATTTTCTTTTGAGAATAATGCAAAAGTAGGTTATCGTGATTATGTCTATGGTTCTGAGCAGATAAATATGAACTATCGTGTGAACAGACTTGATGTTTTTGCAGATTTAGAATATGCCAACAATCGAAATCGGGGATTAAGTAAAGGGATTCAAACCTCTTGGTTGGCTTCAACATTAAACCAAGAACTGGATATATCGCAACGTGGACGCTCTCGGCTCTATGATGGGAAATTGGGTTTTGCCTACACATTCTCGCCTGAACATTCCTTAGGACTATATTATAAGGTAACTCATACGCCTTCAAAAATGTGGTCTTCTGTTCGTGCCAATTCTTTTGTCAATGATGTGTTGGCCGAAGAAAGTGCAATGGAGCGTTATGATAACGGAAAAACCACCGCCCATCTTGTAGATGCCTACTACTCCGGACAAATGGGGAAATGGTCGCTCAATGCCACTTTCGATGCTCTTTGGAAGAATGGCAGTGCTGTTTCTGTGGCCGAGGAAATGATTGAAAATGGCGTCAGTCGTCGTATTACTACCGATAACAGAGTGGTTTCACGGATGCTTGCGGGCGAACTTCATCTGTCCAGACCGTTATGGAGGGGACAGTTGAACTTTGGAACGGAAGTTTCAAACGGCCGTCGTGAGGAAACGTTTACGGCCTTGGGTGGCAGCATCAATAACGATAATCCATTTGTGAAGGAAAGCAATGCCGGTGTTTATGCTGAAACAATGCAACGGTTAGGTAAGTTTATGATTCAGCTTGGGCTGCGCTATGAACACGTCAGCAGCCAGTATTTCCGTTTCGGCAGAAAGGTAGACGAACAGTCGCGTATATATGATAAACTTTTTCCAACGGCACTTGTAACCGGTAATTTTGGCAAAGTTATGATGCAGTTGAGTTATTCAAAGAAATATTTCCGTCCTTTGTATTCGCAGCTCAGCAGCACCGTCGCCTATGTAAACCGTTATCTTTACGAAAGTGGAAATCCATTGCTCCGTCCTTCCTATATTGACAACTTCTCTGCCATCTTCCGTTATAGCTGGGCAACGCTGATACTCGGCTATTCTTCCACGAAAGACAAGATTATCTCTTCGGCAATGCAATACGAGGGCGACCCTAATGCCACTTTGTTCAAGAAGACGAATTCCACTTACAGGATGGGCGAATTGCAGACTATGCTTCAGCTTTCTCCGCAATTCAAGCGTTATTATCCAACGCTGGTTTTAGGTATTGTTGCACCTTTCAACAAGATAGATTTTCGTGGAGGTGTCAAGCATCTGAATCATCCGATGGGCATAATTCGTGTGAACAACGTATATCAGATTACTCCCTCCTGTATGCTTACAGCCGATTTCAGTTGGCGGGGAAAGGGCAATGGCGAAAATATAATGGTAGGGCAGACGTGGCAGATGAATGCGGGTGCAATGAAGAACTTTGGAAAGCATTGGGAAGTGCGCCTTAACGTGAACGATATTTTCAACAGTGCCCGTAAGTCGTGGTTCGACATATACAGCGAACTCAACACTTCTTACCAAGAGCGTGATGCCAATACGCGGGGCATAGAGTGCTCGGTGCGCTATAAGTTCAATACCACGAAGTCGAAATACAAGGGCAAGGGCGCAGGCAGTCAGGAGAAGACGCGCTTGTAAGTTGCGAGGGAACAAGAGAACAAGGATATTTCTTCTTTCATCCTGTGCGTGCTGTATGCTCGCATTTCAATCTTCGCAAAAACGCATTCCATTCTTCGCACAAATGCCGTGCATTCTTGCGAAGAATGGAATGCGTTTTTCGCACGTTTGGAAACTGGTTTTCAGAAGGCTGATTTTCAGGTACTTGAGAAGTGGGATGAACCCTTGAGTAGTCAGTTCCCGATTCGGAGCTTATGCTTTCTTGTCTTTGACGAATTTCAGTTTCTTGGGGAGCTTTACCCATTTGCCATTGACGGCTATTTTCATTGTGCTGCCTTCCTTTTGGGTCAGCGTGTAGGAGCTGTCTGCCTCGCAGGTAAGGGTGGCCGTGAGGTCTTCGCTGCCGTAATCGTTTGTGATGAGCAGCGAGGCGTTGTTGCTTTCCACTTCTGCTTCGAGGATTATCCATTTGCGCGAATCCCTTTTGGAACCTAAGTAGCCGGGAAGTTCGCCGAATATGTCCTGATTGGGCACGATGATGTTGCTGTCGTAGAAGTTGATGTCGAGCCAGACTTGGTATTCCTCGTTTGCGATTCTGGTCTTGAAGACGGAATCCGTAGCTTCTGATGCCGTGGCGAGCAGTTCTGCCGGTTCGCTGGTTGATGAGGGCTTGAGTTTCGCTTCCTGTGCTTTTGCTGTGCCGCAGAGCAGTAAAAAGGCTAATGCTATCGTAATTTTCTTCATATTCAGTTCTGTTTTTTCGTTACAAAGTTAATGATATTTTTTATACTAAACATTTGATGTATTGAAAATTGTGAGGTTTAATGTTGCACGTTTATTATTTTTATATTACCTTTGCAACGAACGATTAGTTGTATATTAAGGAGAAAAGATGTTTCCGGATTTTATATTTGAGACAAGTTGGGAGGTATGTAATAAGGTAGGTGGTATCTACACAGTACTCTCAACAAGGGCAAAAACGTTGCAGGAGAAAATGCGTGACCGGGTGATTTTTATTGGTCCCGATTGTTGGAATGGAGGCAGCAGCCCGTATTTTACTGAAGACAGGAATCTGTTTCCCGAATGGAAGCAAGTTGCTGAAGATGAAGGATTGAACGTAAAGGTTGGCCGTTGGGATATTCCCGGTCAGCCGATGGCTTTCATTGTAGACTTCAAGCCTTTCGGGAATATCAAGGATGACATTTTCACTCAGCTTTGGAATCAGTATCAGGTGGATAGTCTCCACGCTTATGGCGACTATGAGGAGTCGGCACTTTTTGCTTATGCCACGGCGCGCGTCGTGGAGAGTTTCTACAAATATCATCTTAGTGCAGACAAGAATGTGGTCTTCCACGCCAACGAGTGGCAGACCGGCTTTGCCGTGCTCGTGCTTCAGCAGTTGGTTCCGCAGATAGCTTCGGTCTTTACGACCCACGCCACCTGCATCGGACGCAGTATTGCCGGAAACAACAAACCGCTGTATGAGTATCTATGGGCTTACAACGGCGACCAGATGGCAGGCGAGCTGAATATGCAGAGCAAGCATTCCATTGAGAAGCAGACTGCCCACAACGTGGACTGCTTTACAACGGTGAGTGAAATCACTGCAAAGGAGTGTGCGGAGCTGCTGGATAAGCCGACAGACGTGGTGCTGCCGAATGGTTTTGAAGACGATTTCGTGCCGAAGGGTGCCAAGTTCACGGCAAAGCGAAAGGAAGCGCGCAGGCGTCTGCTCGATGTGGCGAATGCCTTGACGGGTTCTAAGCTCGATGACGACACGCTGATCATTTCAACAAGTGGACGCTATGAGTTCCGAAACAAGGGGCTCGACGTTTTTATCGAAGCTATGAACCGCCTGAACTATGACGACAAATTGCAGAAAAACGTGGTTGCCTTCATTGAAGTTCCGGGCTGGGTGGCTGAACCGAGGAAGGATTTACAGGAACGCCTATCGGGTGAATGGAAGTCCGAAACACCGTTGCACGAACCGATGATTACGCATTGGCTGCATAATATGGAGGAAGACAGGGTGCTCGGTATGGCACATTCCCTGAATATGCGCAATGGCAAGGACGACCGAGTGAAGTTGGTTTTCATTCCCTGTTACCTGAATGGCGACGACGGCATCGTGAATCTGCCTTATTACGACCTCATTCTGGGCAACGACCTCTGCGTCTATCCGTCCTATTATGAGCCTTGGGGCTACACTCCGCTCGAGGCTGTGGCGTTCAAAGTGCCTTGCATCACTACCGATTTGGCAGGTTTCGGACTCTGGGCAAACGAGGTAAAGGGCAGTTACAGCGAGATTGAAGACGGCGTGAAGGTAATCCACCGCACGGACTACAACTATTCCGAAGTGGCAGATGCCATCAGGGACACCGTTGCGAAGTATTCTTCATTCAGCAAGACAAACATCAGCAAGGCACGTTCCAACGCAGAGAAACTTTCAAAGAAAGCACTTTGGAGCGAATTTATCACGTATTACGAAAAGGCTTACGGCATCGCATTTGAGAATATGCAGAAGCGGATGGTGTGAATCTTCGGGATAACGGTGCCACGCAAACAAAATATATTTGACAAAAAATAATATAATCAATAGAGAAAAATATGAAAATTAGATCTGATTATTCCAACGAGCCTCGCTGGAAAGAGGTTAATATTAAGTCAAGTCTTCCAAAGGAGCTTGCTTGTCTCGACGAAATCGCACACAATATGTGGTTTGGCTGGACACACGAAGCACGCGAACTCTTCAAGGGTCTTGACGAAAACCTCTATGATGAAGTGAATCATAACCCGGTGATGCTGCTCGAGCGTTTGAGCTATGACCGTAAAGAGGCTATCGTTAAGGACAAGGCATTGATGAAGCAGGTGAACGACGTCTACAAGATGTTCACAGAATATATGAATGTGAAGCCCGATGCAAAGCGTCCGTCGGTGGCATACTTCTGTATGGAGTTCGGTCTGAACCAGACGCTGAAGATTTATTCAGGCGGTCTCGGTATGCTCGCCGGCGACTACTTGAAAGAAGCGTCCGACTCTAACGTGGATCTCTGCGCCGTGGGTTTCCTTTACCGTTTCGGTTATTTCCGTCAGAGCCTTTCAATGGATGGTCAGCAGATTGCCAAATACGATGCACAGAACTTCAACTCCCTGCCTATCGAGCGTGTTCTCGACGAGAACGGCAATCAGGTAGTGGTGGATGTGCCTTACAACAACTATCAGGTGCACGCGCTGCTTTGGGTGGCGAACGTCGGCCGTATCAAGCTCTACCTGCTCGACACGGACAACGAGATGAACTCTGAGTTCGACCGTCCCATCACGCACGCTCTCTATGGCGGCGACTGGGAGAACCGTCTCAAGCAGGAGATTCTCCTCGGTATCGGTGGTATGCTTGCCTTGCAGAAGCTCGGCATCAAGAAGGACATCTATCATATGAACGAAGGCCACGCAGCTTTCTGCAATCTCCAGCGTCTTTGCGACTACATCGACGAGGGACTGACGTTCAATCAGGCTATGGAACTCGTGCGTGCGTCTTCCATCTACACCGTCCACACGCCTGTTCCGGCAGGACACGACTACTTCGACGAGGAACTCTTCGGCAAGTATATGGGTGCTTATCCTGCCAAGCTGGGCATTTCGTGGGACGAGTTCATCGGTATGGGACGCTCAAATCCCGACGACCACGGCGAACGTTTCTGTATGAGTACCTTCGCCTGCAACACATCGCAGGAAATCAACGGCGTGTCCAGACTTCACGGCTGGGTGAGCCAGAAGATGTTCGCGCCGTTGTGGAAGGGCTATTTCCCGGAAGAGAACAGCGTGGGCTACGTAACAAACGGCGTTCACTTCCCAACGTGGACGGCTACCGAATGGCGTCGCGTCTACGATAAGTACTTCGACAAGAAGTTTATGTCCGACCAGAGCAACGAAGACATCTGGCACGCAATCTACAATGTTTCAGACGAGGAAATCTGGAGCACCCGTATGGCGTTGAAGAACAAGCTCATCAAGTACATCCGCGACAAGTTCACGCAGCAGTGGCTCCGCAATCAGGGCGACCCTGCAAAGGTTGTATCCATCCTCGAGAAGATAAATCCCAATGCCTTGATGATTGGTTTCTGCCGCCGTTTCGCTACTTACAAGCGTGCCCACCTGCTCTTTACAGACCTTGAGCGTCTGGAGAAAATCGTGAACAACCCGGAACGCCCCGTGCTCTTCTTCTTCTCGGGAAAGGCACACCCTGCCGACGGTGCCGGACAAGGCCTGATCAAGCGTATTTTCGACATCTCCCGTATGCCGCAGTTCCTCGGTAAGATTATCTTCCTCGAGGACTACGATATGGAACTTGCACGCCGACTTGTATCGGGTGTGGATATATGGATGAATACGCCGACACGTCCGCTCGAAGCAAGTGGCACGTCTGGCGAAAAGGCCGAAATGAACGGTGTGGTAAACCTTTCCGTTCTCGACGGATGGTGGGTTGAAGGCTATCGTGAAGGCGCGGGATGGGCTCTTCCAGAGAAGCGCACGTATCAGAATCAGGCGCATCAGGACCAGCTCGACGCTGCCACTATCTACAGTCTGCTCGAAAACGACATCACGCCGCTCTACTTCAACAAGACAGAGGGCAAGAGTTACTCGGAAGACTGGGTTAAGATTGTCAAGAATTCAATCGCAACCATCGCGCCTCACTACACGATGAAGCGTCAGTTGGACGACTACTACACCAAGTTCTACGAGAAGCAGGCCGTGCGTTCTGCGAAACTCCACGCCGACAGCAACAAACTCGCCAAGGAGATTGCGCTCTGGAAGGAAACCGTGGCCGAGCGTTGGGACAGCATCAGTGTTGTAAGCTCAAACGTTGAATCTTTGAACGACGTTGTTACGGGCAAGAACACCACGCTCACATACGTTATCGACGAGCAGGGCTTGCAGGATGCGGTAGGCTTGGAACTGGTAGTGCTCAACAACGCCCCGGTGGAGGACATCAACGTGCACGAGGTTCTTCCGTTCAAGCTCGTGAAGACGGAGGGCAACCTCCACACATTCCAACTCGACTTCGAGCCGGCAGAGGCAGGTGCTTACAGATGTGCAGTGCGTATGTATCCAAAGAACGACCTCTTGCCACACCGTCAGGACTTCGCTTACGTGAAGTGGCTCGACTAAAATCAGTCAATTAATAATTCATCATAACGGTTAAGCCTCTCTTGGACGTGAGTTCGAGAGAGGCTTTTTGTGCGTTGGAAAGTGAATAAGTTTACGAGTGGACGAGCTGACAAGTTTACGAGTGGACAAGCAGACAAGTTTATGGGGGTGGACAAGTGAACGGGTGGATGGGCTGACAAGTAAGTTTGTTTATAAATCTCGCCATTTCAGCCTTGCTTTTCGTTGATTTTCTGCAATTACCAACCGATGGTAAAGAAATTACCACCCGATGGTAAACGAATTACCAACTGATGGTAAACAAATTACCAACCGATGGTAAACAAATTACCAACCGATGGTAAACAAATTACCAGCCGATGGTAAACGAATTACCAACCGATGGTAAATGAATTACCACCCGATGGTAAACAGATTACCACGCCTTGGTAATTTCCTAAAGTAAAGAAAGGAAGAATTTATGCACGCTGATTCATAGCTCTGCTATCCGATACGTCTGTTCAGGATAAGCCGATAAAGAGAGTTCTCACAGATTTCACGGAGCCACAGATTCCCTTCTCATTCCCGACCACAGAGAAGGCAAAGCCTTCAAGGATGACACAGATGCCTGATGGGGAATGATAGGACAATTAGTCTGCAATAGACGTTTGTGCAGAGAAATCTGTGCGTTCCTTGAATGCTTCTGCATTCTCTGTGGTAAAAAAGATATCTGTGAGTTTGTGAAATCAGTGAGAGATAAAGCCCTCTGAAAAGCCAACTGCTTTTCAGAGAAGTCTTATATCCCTTGATTTGGACTTATTCCCGAACCGAACTATCCGACACACGCTTTGCATTCAAGTGATGTTTGCGTGGTCGGATAGCAGCAATAGGATGAGAAAGGAGAGAGTTTAGAACTGATAGGAAAGGCCGAGCAGAAGGTGTCCGGGCATTTTCCGGTAGATGGTCTGCGATGAATAGAAGGACGAAAAACTAACGTTGGTCATATCGTAGCCGTTCAGCTTCAGGAGATTCTCGCCGGAAACGAACAGTTGAATCTTCTTGATTTTATAACGGATATCGAATCCCAAGTCCCACAGGTCGTTCTTGAAAATCTGCGAACTCGTCTTCCAGTAGCCCAGTCTCACGTTTCCGGTGAGCTGCTTGTGGGCGTAGAGAATCTTTTCCCTGATGCTCCACGTGTTGGAAGAGAAGTCGATGTGGCTGTTCTCCACCTTGTGGTGGTTGGTTTTGTAGCCATATTCCAGCTCGAAGTTCCATCTTCTCTTGAATCTCGACGACAGGCCGCCCCCCACAGAGAAATAAGTGTTCTTGCTTTCCTTGAGAATGTCGTCTATGAACATCTGCGAAGTGAACTTATGAGCCGACAGGTTCGCACTGAAGTCGATGGGAGCGAACGGCAACTGCTGTTGCAGGTAGGCACCTCCGTGGAAAGAGTCCGACGGCCCTCCTGCTTTATAGCTGCTGATGTAGTAGTTATCCTTTCTGATGCTGAATATAGCCGGCGATTCCGACGTTCTGTTATACCCCGCATAGATGCCCAACGAAGTTTGGGGATTGAAGAGATGGTAGCTGAAATCGTAGGCAATGTCCTCGGTATAAGGATTTTTAATCTCCGTATTGCCCGACAGAATATTGTATCGGGAGATAATCGGGAGGGAGGTAATCTGCGAGAAAGGCACTCTTCTGACTGCTTTCGATACCTTAAACTCAATATCGTGCATCTGGGTAAATTTGTACTTGAGGCTCAGCGAGGGCAGAATATAGAACTTGTGGTTGCCTCCCAGTGCCGTATTCGTCTGCCAGTTGTGCAGGTTGAACGCCGATTCGAGCGATATGTCCAGTTTCCTTATATGGCTCGTGAGCGACACCTGACTCTGAATTTCATTGAAATCAACGTATTCCTTCTGCTCAATGCGTGGCTCGCCGTATTTGTATTCATACTTCAGGTAGTTGTAGCCCACTCGTGTGTTGAAGGTAAACATTCTGCTGATATTGAGCTTATAGGCTATTTCCGAATTGATTTTCAGGTTCAGGTCCTTGGTGTTCGTCATCAGTCGGTAGCCGTAGAGGTCGTCCGTTCCGGGCAGATAGGTTCTCGGAAGCAGGGCTTCGTTGGTGTTCAGATCCATATCATTGTTGCCGCGCACCAGTTCCAGATTTACCTTTCCGTTGAGGAAGCCTTTCCCTAATTTCTTTGTTGCCATAAGGAAGTTGCTCAGTCGGAAGTTCTTGTAGGCTTCAGAGGTAGACTGGTTGTAATCCTTTACCTCGTCGCTCGACAGCTTCTGCACGTTGTCGCCGTCCAGAAGGCTGAATTTCGATATGTTCACGATTTCCAGTTTCCTGTTCGGCCGCCAAGTTTCCGATAGCTTTATGTTCAGGAATCTGCTGCGCTTGTTGTTCTCAAAGGCTTTGTTCACGGTGTTGTTGCTGTCCAGATACGACTCTATGGACGAACTTCTGTCGCTCACGCTCTTTGCCGTGTAGAGTACGCTGCTCTCCAGAGTGAACTTCTTGTTGGGCACGTGTTTCGTGCTTACTGCCACGATGCCCGCCTTGTTCTTCACTGCGCCGTCGGGAATGCTCTGCATCATCGATTCCGTTTCGTTGAGTTCTCTCATCATTACGCCGTTGCCCACGTTCATGGCAGTAGTAATGTAGTTGAGATAGTCCATATAGGAGATTACCTCGTGCCCGAGATTGTTGCCCGAGAGCAATGCCGTGCCCGAGAGTTTGTCGTAGAGCGAAATGAGCGAAGCCTTTCCGTCTGCCTTGTTCTTGATGCCGCCGCCGGCAGAAAGGTTGCCGGTTATCTTTATCTTCTGTGCCGTCTTTATGTTGATGGCCACCGTCTTTATGTTTTTCAGTTCGTCGCTGAGCTTGTCCGATTGGTAGTTCTTCCATATTTCAGCCCCCGTCATCAGTGCCGCATTCATATTCTTAACGGCAATGCCCGAATTTTCTTTCGAGAAGAGGTCTTTTCCGTCCACGAGCAGATAATCCACTCTTTTCCCCTCGTATGCCACGGCTCCGTTTCCGTCCACGTTTACACCCGGGAGTTTCCTCAGCACGTCCGCCACCGTCATTTCCGTGCCGTTCTTGAAGAAGTTGGTGTTGAACTTCACGGTGTCGCCCACGACTTTCACGCCCGTGTACCGTTGCTTCACGATTACTTCGCTCAGTGTGTGCGTCTCGTCTTCCAAGACTATTTGGAGCATTTCCGGAACGGAATCCACCCTTAGAACTTCTTTCTTGTAGCCGATGCTGCTTGCCGAAACCCATACGGGAAACTGCTTTACTTTCAGTTCAAAGAGTCCTTTCTGTTTAGATATGGCGTAGCTTGTCAGCTTCTTGCACGTGCTGTCGCTGAAGGCATTGATGGTTGCCGCCGTTATTTCTTTGCCCACGAGCGACCTTACTTGTCCTTTTATCGTGTGTTGGGCAGCCATTTCAGTACTGAAGAAGAGCAGCAGCACCGTGGTCAATATATTCAGAATCTTGTTTTTCATATCTTTTTCAGGTTTCGTTCGTTCCGTTCTGCATCTGAATGCAAGTGGTTTGTAAGTTATTGGAAATCAATGGATAAAACATCTGTTTTCAAACGTGCGAAGATTGCATTCCATTCTTCGCAAAAACGCGCTGCAAACGTGCGAAGATTGCGCTGCGTTTTTCGGTCATTTGCAAATCGTGTCTTGTCTGTTCGTAATCATCTCTCGTTCTGATGAGTTTGTATGATGCAAATTCCGTTGAACCAATGAGCGAAAATCTCGGGCAGAAGAGCCAAATAGGCAAAAGGAAGCTCGCCAATGGAGAGAACGTATGTTGAGGATGCGTTTTGCGATTTCCTGTCATACGCTGTCTCTATTGGCGTGTAGGGCAAGATGCCTAATGCTTTCTGATTTCTTTGTATTCAGCTCTCGACACAGCCGTTCCGCCCTTGAGCTCTTCGGGGAGCTTGTCGTCCATAGCGTTTATTTCCTGCAAGGTAAAGAGGAAAAAATAACGTTTGTAGCTTACCACAAGCCCCGGCAGTCCATAGCAGTCGTACGGTCCACAGGTGAAAGGCAAATCGGTGGTAAACCAGGCTTCCATTCCTTTGTTGTCTTTTCTGATGGCTTTTGTGCAGTTCCATCCTCCTATTACCTTGCTCTCGTCTGTTATCTCCCATTCCATTGCAGGCAGGTCATCCTTTATCAGGTATAAAGTGTCATTATACACGGGCTGATAAGTGGTAGTATTATTGATGAAATCTATCTTTCTGTACACCTCAAAGCCGTTTGTTTTCATAATATGCTGAGACTTTGCCGTGTTTTCTACCATTACCACCACACCATCTTTATAGTAAGTGTCGTAAACCACCTTGTCATTTATCGCCTCAGGATGGTTTTGCTGTTCAAACTCTGTTAATCCTAACGGAGTGCGGAAATAGGTTAGTTTAACTCCTTTTTCTGTTTGTGATTGTGCCAACAGGCAGTTGCACATCAGAAGAAAAAGTATTGTGAATGATAAATG
Source organism: Prevotella sp. HUN102 (assembly GCF_000688375.1). Taxonomy (NCBI): domain Bacteria; kingdom Pseudomonadati; phylum Bacteroidota; class Bacteroidia; order Bacteroidales; family Prevotellaceae; genus Prevotella; species Prevotella sp. HUN102. Next base: position 837,626 of record NZ_JIAF01000004.1, read on the forward strand.
TTTCATCGTTAATGGCATTAAGTTTTCTTTTAGAGTAATGAAAATGCCGTCATTTCATTGCTTTTTTGAAAAATATAATAAAAGCAATTGAAACGACGGCATAGTCAATTTAATTTCCTCTTGATGCTAACTCTGGTTCTGTGAAAACCTTCAATGTTACCGTTGTTGTTGTTGTCGTTTTTTCTGAAACTTTCTTGCCGTTTTCATAAGTAACGACTGTCGTTGTTTTGGTAACGGAACCATCATCATTTCTAACTTCCTCTATAAAAGTGAGAGTACGTGTTTCTGCTTGAACTTGTGTAGCATAACCAAACTGCAAGGCTAATGCTGCAAAAAGGACAACTAATTTTTTCATTTTGTTTAAGTTTTTTAAGTTGTTATAATTTAATTTGTAGGTGTTGCAAATTTATAATTTCATATTTAATTACTATCATTTTAATTATTTTTTTTGCAATGTTTAACCTTTTTGGAGAGGAATTTTGTAAACTTTAGGTTTGTTAAATTGAATGAATTGCCATAGTATGGTACTTGATTTTGGATAATGAGTGCAGAAGTCTAATGCTTTTCTATCTTTTCATATTTGGCTCTGGACACAATTTTTCCAGTCTTGGGCTCTTCCGGAAGTTCTTCGTTCATAGTGTTTATTTCCTGTAAAGTGAAAAGAAATATATAGCGTTTGTAGCTTACTACAAGTCCCGGCAGCCCATAGCAGTCGTATGGTCCGCAGGTAAAAGGCAAATCGGTGGTAAACCAAGCCTCTATTCTCTTGTTGTCTTTCCTGATGGCTCTTGTGCAGTTCCATCCTCCTATCTGCTTGCTCTCGTCTGTTATCTCCCATTCTATCGGAGGCAAATCGTCCTTTATCAAATATAGAGTGTTAAGATGTATGGGCTGATAGGTGGTAGTATTGTTGATGAAATCTATCTTTCTGTACAACTCTAAGCCTTCTATTTTTATAGTTGGCTCTGATTTTTCCGTGTTTTCCACTGTTACCACAACGCCGTCTTTGTAGTAAGTGTCGTAAACCATCTTGTCGTCTTCCCACTCTGGACGGTCTTGCGCTGCATAATCAGCTAACAGAGTACGGAGATAGGTTAATTTAACTCCTTTTTCTGTTTGTGATTGTGCAAACAGAAAATTGCACATCAGTAAGAAAAGTATTGTAACTGATAAATGTTTCATCTTGTCTTGATTTGTTTTTTATGATTGTTGTTCGATTTAAGTTTTACAAATTTATGTTTTTCGTATGATTTTTATACCAAGTGCGAAGTGTTTTTGTCAAATTTTAACCTTTCAAGAGATTTGTTTCCCCTCTTGAAATGTATTCGTAAGTTCATTCTCTTGCCACACACTCCCTCTGAATTGGAATCGTATTCGGGGTTAAAACAGCTTATGCCGAATTGTGATGAATATGAAAACAGGGAAAGACAATAAATTAAATGCCGCTTCGTTATTTCATAGTATGAATGTATTTAATAGATTTGCAATATTCTTGTTCGCAATGGCAGCCGTGTTTGTGGCAGCCTGTTCAGACGATGATAGTTTCACTACGTCCACGTCGAGCGTGCTTACGTTTTCCACCGACACGTTACGGCTCGACACTACTTTCTCTAAAGTGCCTACACCTACGAAGACTTTCTGGGTCTACAACCGTTCGGGCGATGGCATTCGGCTCTCAAATGTGCGTCTGGAACAGGGCAATCAGACTGGATTCAGGGTAAATGTAGATGGCATTTATCTCGGTCAGGCGAGCGGCTATCAGGTAAACGGACTCGAAGTGCGCGACAAGGACAGCATTCGTGTGTTTGTGGAGCTGACCTCTCCCGCGAATGGTAATGTGGATCCGACGCTGATCGAGGATAATTTGATATTTACGTTGGAAAGTGGCGTTCAGCAAAAGGTAAACCTGAATGCGTATAGTTGGGATGCGGAACTGCTGAAAGAGGTGGTTGTTTCCAGCGATTCCACCATACAAAGCACGAAGCCCATCGTGATTCAAGGAGGGATTACGGTGAAGGAAGGAGCTACTCTGACCATCGGCGCAGGCACAGTTATCTACTTTTCCAATTCAGCCGGAGTTGATGTGCACGGACGATTGAAAGTGGATGGTACGCCCGATGAAAACGTTGTTTTCAGAGGCGACCGCCTTGATTGGATGTTCGACTATCTGCCTTACGACCGTGTGAGCGGGCAATGGCGAGGCATTCGTTTCCACGAAACGAGCTATGAGAACGAAATAGCCTTTGCTGATATTCATTCGGCGTATAACGGCATTGTGTGCGATTCATCGGATGTGAGCCGAACCACGCTAACGCTGAAGCACAGCATCGTGCATAACTGTCAGGGCTACGGCTTGTTGGCGACCAACAGCAGGGTGGACGTGAGCAATTCGCAGCTTACCAATACCCTGAACGACTGTGCTGCATTCTTCGGTGGATACACCATTTTGAGCCATTGCACGCTCGCCCAGTTCTATCCTTTCGACGGCAATCGTGGCGCAGCCCTTAGATTTGGCGACAAGAAAGGGGATAATGTCTATCCATTACATCAGTTTGATGTCTTGAACACGCTCATTACGGGCTATTCCGATAACGTGATTATGGGTTCATTCTCCGATGAAACCGTGAAAAATTACAAGTTCGATCACAGCATTCTCCGTACAGGCGCACCCAAGGAAATCGATGCCAACATCTATAAAGACGTGATTTGGGAAGACGTTAAAGACACCGTGCAATTCGGCGAAAAGCATTTCGTAAGGATAGATGCCGAAAAGCAATCCTACGACTTCCATCTACGGGACAAGTCGAAGGCGCGCGATGCCGGATATGTATTGGGCAATGGCACCAGTGCTACGGACAGAGACGGAAAAGCAAGGACGAATACGCCCGATATTGGCTGCTACGAATTTTTTGAATAAACAAACTCTCTATTTTGAATAAACAAACCTCGACAAATTATAGAACACTATGAAGACGATAGATTTAAGTATAAAAATTGGTTTCTGTCAGATAGAAGAACTTTCAGAAGAGGAACGGAAATTAGTTGAAGTGGCCATTCAGGCTACGAAGAACAGCTACTCTCCTTACAGCCACTTCGCAGTTGGGGCGGCGTTGCTGCTCGAAAATGGCGACGTTGTAATGGGAGCGAATCAGGAAAATGCGGCGTATCCATCGGGATTATGCGCCGAACGCTCTGCTATTTTCGCAGCCCAGTCCACGCAACCCGAACAGCCGATTACCACTTTGGCGATTGCTGCCCGTAACGGTGGGGGATTGATGCGCGAGCCAATCGTTCCCTGTGGTTCTTGCAGGCAGGTAGTATTGGAGATTGAGGACAGGTACAAACGGCCGGTTCGCGTGCTTCTCTATGGCACCGACGGAGTTTATGTGGTGAATACTATCAAGGATTTGCTCCCCTTGCAGTTTGTAGGGGAGTCAATGAAATAGGAAACGGCTTTTGCTTTTCGGTTCAAGCGAAATGAATCCGGCACGTGTGCGTCTGACAGGAACGACCTGTTTGATGCACACGTGCCGGATTTTCTTGTTTATGGCGTTGGCTTGATTTGCTTTCCAATGGTTGAGGCTGTTCCTTCAGAGCTTTCTGAAACAAATAAAGTTAAATAGTTGTGGGGAATGAAAGAAACGATTACTTTTGCGAAAAACAATATTATTGCGTATGAATATGAAGTTTCTTTTCTGTGCATTGTTTCTGATGTTTTCAACAATGGCAACCGATAGCTGCATAGCTGCACGGCAGACGGTAGCAGACGATACAATCCGTGTGGATTCAGTAGAGAAAATTGTAATGACAGACAATGCTCACGCCGTTGTCTACGTGGATTATCCTGTAAGTGGACCGGCGATTTTGCGCGATTCCATCGAGAAATATATTCTAAATGAATTATCCAGAGGATGGGATGAAAGTGTTGTTTTGAAGCCTCTGCCCGTAAGTAGGGAGGCAGTCGGGCTCCGTGCAAAACGTATTCACGCATCTCTCGACGATATGTATAAGGAGTTTGCAGCATCCGTGGACGATCCCAATGAAGACTACGTGAAGTCAATGATGTACGAAACGGATGTGATGCTGAGGAAAGTCTGCGAAACGGAGGACTTCGTTACTTATACCAACCGTTATTATGAGTATCTCGGAGGCGCGCACGGCATTACAGGTATGGATGGTGTTACCTTTCTGAAGCCGAGCGGAAAGTTGGTTGGCTACGTTGTGGATAATCTGAAACTGACGGAATTGCAGCCCATTCTACGCAAAGGAATTGTGGAATACTTCCAAGAATCCGAAGTGGAAATGACCGAAGAAGAGATTATAGAGTCGCTGTTTGTAGAGGATGGTATTATTCCTTTGCCGTTTTGTAAGCCTTATTTCACGAAGGGAGGACTGACATTTCTTTACGGACAGTACGAAATCGGAGCTTATGCAATCGGAATGCCCAATTTCGTTGTTCCGTACGAAACGATATTCCCTTATCTGACGAGCGAAGGAAAGCAAATTGTCTCCAAGATTCTGAATCGCGAGTAGTCGAGAAGTGAGTTACTGGAAACAGCAACTGGTTTCTTACAGATTGCTTTTCTCGTTCTCTTTTCCCACACTCTGATACGTTATCAAACGTCTCTCCATTTCATATTTGTAAAGTTTGATTACCAAAAAACGCACATATTTTTTCTGCAAAATAGAGATTTCTCAGCGATATTTCCACCATTGAAAACCGATTTTCAGAGCATTAGATTTCAAAAGTCCGAAGACTGCTACACGTTTTTGCGAAGATTAGTGCGCATTTCTGCGAAGATTGCATTACGTTCTTCGCAGAAAAGCAAAGCAAAAATGCGATGAAAAGGGATAAAATAAGGCTGTTAAGTAAGATTTATTGCTCTTTTTCGGAAGTCTTCCGAAAGGTTTTCTATGCACAAAAAGAGAATAAAAGAGCCGAATTTCTGATACTCAAAACATTAGGAATGCACACGCAAAACTCGCATATTTGAAAAATAAAAATATTTATTTCAAAATACGCGAGTTATACAAGCCATTTTGTAAATTTTATTCGCACTCTCAATACTTTTCAAAACTCTTTTTCAAACTCAATTATCCATTATCCGCCAACGATTCATCAGCGTGATTTGCGCCATCTGCGAGAACCCATAACTTCTATTGTTAGCAAGAAAAAAGGTATGATAAACCAAATGTTTACCATACCTTCTTTTTTCTATATTCGGTTTTAATTATTTCTCCTTGCTCACAGGTGTCAGGAGTTTTCTGTATTCGCTTTGATTGCCCAATAATCTGACGGCCTCCTTGTACTGCTTGTCGAACTGGAGGCTGTTTTCGATGGTGCCCCGCTGAAAATAATAGGCCGAAACGAGGTCGGCAGTAATCACTTGCTTGAGCATTTCCTTATTATAATCGAGGTCGTGCGCCAAATTGTGGTTTAGTTTTGCGTTCAACGCATCAAATTCAGCCTTTGCATCGTCGTAATAGCCTTCAAATTTAGCCAGTTTTACGAGATTTTCCATATATTTTCTGCTCTCACGGTCGTATTTGAAACCACTCTTGAGCACTGCCTGCTTGAAGCTCTCAAAGTCGGCGTCCGAAATCATAAAGTCCTTTGCAGGGACAATCGTAGGATGATTCTTCAAGTATTCCAGTTCCCAATTAAGCATCACTTCCGTAGAGTCGCGACCGGTGGAAGCGAGATAGAATGCAATGTTTGGCAAGGAGTCGGGCAGCACCTCTATGTCGGGCTTTATGCCACCACCGTCGCGTACCTCACGCCCGTTGGCTGTGTGGAAAACCTTCGTCAGAGAGTCCGGCACGTGCTCCATATAGCCGCCGTTTTTGTGCTTATAGTTGATGGCCTGAATGCAACGGCCGCTCGGAATGTAGTATTTGCTTGTAGTCAGCTTGAGATTGCCGTTGTAGGGGAGATCCATCGGAGCCTGAACCAGTCCTTTTCCATAGGTACGTGTGCCAAGAACCACGGCACGGTCGAGATCCTGCAAGCTGCCGCCGGTAATTTCGCTCGCGCTTGCTGTTTCGCCATTCACGAGCACCACAATCGGCATCACGGTGTCGATGGGTTCGACGGTAGTCTTATATTCGCGGTTGGCACGTTCGAGCTTACCGATTGTCTTTACCAACGTGAGTCCTTTGGGCACAAACATATTCACGATGTTGATGGCTTCCTGAAGACTGCCGCCGACATTGTTGCGCAAGTCCAGCACGAGCGCCGCCATTCCCTGCTTCTTCATTTCGAGGAAAGCACGGCGCACATCCTTGGAACAGTCGGTAGTGAAGGAGTTCAGATTAAGATAGCCGATGCCGTTCGCCTGTAAACCATAATAAGGTACAGCCGGAAGCTGAATGGCTTTGCGTGTAATCTTGAACTTCATCGTCTTGCCCGTCATCGGACGCTTGACTTTCAGAATGAAAGTAGTGCCCGCGTCGCCCCGAAGATGCTCGCTGACATAGCTCACGGATTTCTTTATCATCGTGGAATCGTCGATGGACAGAATCACGTCGCCCTTCTTCAAGCCCGCTTCGGCAGCCGGCATATTCTCGTAGGGTTCGTCGATTACCACGTTGTCGAGTACAAGATTGTAGCGGATGAGCGCACCGATACCTGCATATTTTCCCGAAATCATCATATTAAGGTCTTTTACCTTCTCTTCAGGATAATACACCGTATAGGGATCAAGCGAATGCAGCATTGCATTGATTCCGTATCCCACCACCTCATCGGCATCGAGTGTGTCTACATACATCATATCAAGATATTTGTAGATAGCCGTGAACGTCTCGAGATTCTTTGCCACCTTGTAGTTATGATCCTTATCAGTCTTGGCTTCCGTCTGTGCATTTGCGCCAACGGCAGCCATCAGCAAACCAACAAAGAGGAGTATCTTCTTCATCATAATTCTTTATTATATAGTATATGTTTGCGTATCACGACTTCCGAAAGCGCATTGCTTACGAAGCCAGAATAATGCAAAAGTACATTAATATAATGGAATAAGACGGAGAATGTCGGTAAATTTACAAAAAATTAGAACAACAGAAGCAAACAGACTAAGGTAGCTTAGTCTGAAAGTAAGCTAAAAAAGCAGCGTCCGAATCTATTGAATCTATCAAAACACAGCTATGCGAACGACACGACGATGGCTCGTCCAAAGCAGTTTGTTTGGGAATCAATCAGCACGCTGTCGTAGGGTTGGAGCGTCGCCTTGCCCATTTGCAAAGCTTCCAATGCAAATATCAGCGAACGCGTATTGATTACTATTTCGCCAGAAACAACAGATACTTTCACATTCGTGCCTTCACGGTAAATCACATTGAAGTCGATAGCCCCCTGAGTATTTGTCGAACGTATTTTATCGCTGCCGTCAAAGAAGAAAGGTTCATTCCATTTCAGGCTGATGCGTTCGCTGTCTCGGAAGAGCGTGATGTCTCCATCTACTGGAAGCAGACAACGCCTGTAACCGGTGAAATCGCTGAAAGTGCTTTCCGGAGACTCAATTACTGCCGAGGAAATGCGTAGGTCGAAATTGCGTTCGACTAAACTGCTGCCTTGTGGTTGTATCAGTATCTCGCGTGTGACGCCCCCTTTCCATTCCGTAACCTTGTAGTTCTCTTGCCTGATTATTTCCATCATCATTAGATTTTTCGATTATTGCCCCAAAAGTAATCATTTTTTCTGATACAATACCCCCTTTTCTGTATTTTAATGTTCAAAACCCCTGCTTCAGGTTGCCTCTTTAATTTCTTTTGCTCTGAATAATAATAGCTTATACTATTTGTTCTCGAACACCTGTCTTTGTATCAGAAACCATAGACAGCCATATCATAATCCTTTCTCTTTTCCCTTCATCTTCCTTGCAAAGAACTTTTTTACATCTTTCAGTTCATTTTTTTTGTAAAAAATTTGGTGGTTTCAAAAAAACGCTATACCTTTGCACTCGCTTAAAAGAAATAAGCAAAACCTGCTTCAGTAGCTCAGTTGGTTAGAGCACCTGACTGTTAATCAGGGGGTCGTTGGTTCAAGCCCATCCTGGAGCGCACAAAGAGACAACTTATGGTTGTCTCTTTTTTGTTTTATATACTTTACTTCTACAAACTATATAGCCGAATAATACATTTAATTAATCTATGTTTTTAAGTACCATAGAAATGAAAAAATACTGTAAATAAAGTCATTTCTCAGTGTTGATGAGAATTATAATATTCTTTGCATTGCGAATAAAATTTACAAAACGGCTTGTATAATTCGTGTATTTTGAAATAAATATTTTTATTTTTCAAATATGCGAGTTTTGCGTGTGCATTCATAATGTTTTGAATATCAGAGAATCGTCTTCTCTGTTCTCTTTTTGTGCATAATAAGTCCTTCGGATTAGTTCTTAAAAAGAGCAATAATTCTAACTTAACAGCCTTATTTTCTTCCTTTTCATCGCATTTTTGCTTTGCTTTCCTGCGAAGACCGTAATGCAATCTTCGCAGAAATGCGCACCAATCTTCGCAAAAACGTGTAGCAATCTTCGGACTTTTGCATCCTGATACTTTGAAAACAGCTTCTCAATAGTGAAAACACTCCTGACAATTCTCTAAATTGCTGAAAAAATATGCACGTTTTTTGGTAATCAGATTTTACAAAATTGAATTGGGGACGCGTTTGATTGATTTTCCTCTTTTAAGTCTTTCTCACCTTATGATAATCTTTCTCCACTCTTTTTTCGTCTTCGGCTTGACAATACAGAAAAGTTTGCGTATATTTGCTTTCGACTAAAAATTTAAATTGATAAGTAACATTTTGGAAAAGCAGACCATATAAAAACAAAAAAGGTGAGTTGCCCCACCTTGAATGTTTTCACAACGGAATGATCCTTATTGTGATTTGCTTGAAAATATGTTGCAAATATAACAATTTAATAATCTACTTCCAAATAAAAACGAAGAAAAAGATGAAAAAATGAAAACAATCTTAGGATTAGACTTGGGAACCAATAGTATTGGTTGGGCCGTAGTCTTTGTTGATGATGAAGGGAAATTCGTGCAGAAAATTAAATTGGGAAGCAGAATTATTCCTATGAGTCAGGATGTGTTGGGTAAGTTTGATAGTGGAGTTACTGAATCACAGACTGCTGTTCGTACGGGATTCCGTGGAGTGAGAAGAATTCGTGAGCGTAATCTTCAACGGCGCGAACGCCTGCACAGAGTGTTGCACACTTTAGGGTTTCTGCCAAAGCATTATGATTCGGCAATAGGATGGGACAGGAACAGGCCGACAACCTATGGTAAGTTTCTTGACCACGCTGAACCCAAGTTGGCGTGGGAGCAACAGGAGGACGGAAGTATGCGTTTCCTGTTTATGGATTCGTTCTGTGAAATGATGGCGGACTTTGCACGATGCCAACCTCATCTTATTGCCAATGGAAGGAGGGTGCCATTAGACTGGACTATCTATTATTTGCGAAAAAAAGCACTTACACAAGCTATAACAAAGGAAGAATTAGCTTGGATATTGCTTAATTTTAATCAGAAGCGTGGTTACTATCAATTACGTGGAGAAGAAGATGAAGAAAATCCAACGAAGAAAGAAGAATATTACGAACTTAAAGTTGTCAGTGTAGAGGCTGATGAGAATAATAAAGGTAAGGACACGTGGTACAATGTACATCTGGAAAATGGATGGATATATCGTCGCAGCAGTAAGATCTCGCTTGATAATTGGGTAGGTAAAACCAAACAATTCATTGTTACTACTGAATACGAGAAGGATGGTATAACCTTGAAAACCGATAAAGAGGGAAATGTGAAACGTTCGTTTAGAGCACCCAAGGAAGATGACTGGGGATTGCTGAAGAAACAAACGGAAGGGCAATTGGAAAAGTCGGGAAAGACAGTTGGTGCTTTTATCTACGACCATATTCTTGATAATCCTTCTGATAAAATCAGAGGTAAGTTTGTGAGAACTATTGAACGCCGCTATTACAAGGACGAACTGCGTGCTATTCTTACGGCTCAAAGTAAGTATCACGAAGAATTAAGAGACGGCACAATGCTGGCTGCTTGTGCGGAAGAACTCTATAAGGGAAATTTGCCCCATCAGCAAAGTTTGTTGAAGAAAGATATGTCGTACCTTCTTCTTGATGATTTGTTGTTCTACCAACGTCCGTTGAAAAGCAAGAAATCTTTGATTGCTGATTGCCCTTATGAATATTATGAGTACGTTGATAAGGAAAGTGGAGAAATAAAGCGCCAGACTATCAAGTGTATTGCCAAATCCAATCCATATTTTCAGGAATTCCGTTTGTGGCAATTCATTATTAACTTGCGTTTATTCGACCGGACGGATGATAAGGAAGTTACGGAAGAGTATTTGCCATCGAAGGAAGCCTATGCTCGCTTGTTTGCATATTTGAACGACCGCAATGATATCAATCAGGAAACATTGCTGAAAGACTTCTTTAAGCTGAAGAAAGAGAAGATGGGCAATGATAAAGTGTATCCGATTCGTTGGAACTACATTGAAGACACGTCCAAGAAATATCCTTGCAACGAGACTCGCCACGAATTGTTGGTGGCATTGCAGAGGGCAGGTATAGACAAAGAGTGGTTGGCCGACAAGAGACTGGAGTATCGGCTTTGGCATTTGCTTTATTCCGTAGAAGCGAAGAGTGAGGCTGAAACGGCACTTCAGAAATTGAAAGACGATGAGGCTTTTGTAAACTCATTCCTGAAAGTTAAGCCTTTTAAAAAGGAATATGGTGCTTACTCTGAAAAAGCTATCAAGAAGCTGTTGGCTGTGATGCGTATGGGCAATGACTGGAATGAAGACAATATCTGCGTGGACACGAGAAAGCGGATAGAAGACATCATAAACGGCGATATAGATGAAAAGATCAGAAGCAGAATGGGGCAGGGTATGCGTTCCTTTGAAAGTGTATCTGATTTTCAGGGGTTGCCGGAATGGCTGGCTTGTTATGTGGTTTATGGAAGACATTCTGAAGCTACGGAGATTCAGCGTTGGGAAACTCCTGAAGAATTGCTGAATTACGTAAGGTTCGGATTCAAGCAGCATTCTCTCCACAATCCGATAGTTGAGCAATGCATACTTGAGAGTTTGCGCACGGTTCACGATATTTGGAAAGAAGTGGGGCATATTGATGAAGTTCACATTGAATTGGGGCGAGAAATGAAAAGCACATCGGCTCAGCGTGCAAGTCGCACCCAAGCTATATTGAAGAATGAGAATACCAATTTACGCATCAAGAGTTTGCTGATGGAGCTAAAGAACGATGCCGGCATTGAAAATGTTCGTCCATTCTCTCCAATGCAGCAAGAAATATTGCGCATTTATGAAGAAGGTGCGTTGCTGGAACTTACCAAGGAGGATAAGCAGTTTGATGAAATAAGTAAGATTTCTCAAATGGCGCAGCCGACGGCTAATGAGCTGACAAAGTATAAGCTGTGGTTGGAACAGAAGTATCGTTCTCCATATACGGGAAAGCAGATTTCGTTGGCGAAGTTGTTTACCTCGGCATATCAGATAGAGCATATTATTCCCCAGAGCAGATATTTCGATGATTCGTTCTCCAACAAGGTTATTTGCGAGTCTGAGGTTAATTTACTGAAATCCAATATGCTTGGATATGAGTTTATAAAGAACCACGGTGGAGAAATAGTGCATTGTACGATGCTGGGCGATGTGAAAGTCTTCAACGAAGATGAGTATAAGGCGTTCGTAACCGAGCATTATTCAGCTCAAGAGGCAAAACGGAAAAAGAAGAATCTGTTATTGGAAGACATACCTGATGAGTTTTTGAATCGTCAGATGAACGACAGTAGATATATCAGCAAGGTGGTCAGAACTCTGCTCTCAAATATAGTTCGCACAGAAGATGAAATGGAATCTACGTCTAAATTCGTCATTTCTTGCACGGGAGGAATCACTGACCGATTGAAGAAGGATTGGGGATTGAATGATGTTTGGAACAGCATAGTCTATAAGCGTTTTGAAAGACTCAATCAGATTACGGATACGGAAGCGTTCGGACACTGGGAAAACAAAGATGGCAAGCGGGTGTTCCAGACCTCTGTGCCATTGGAATTGCAGCGTGGATTCAATAAAAAGCGAATCGACCATCGGCATCACGCTATGGATGCGCTTGTGATAGCGTGTGCGTCGCGCAATATCATTAATTATCTGAATAATGAATCTGCAAACAGTCCAGAGAAAAGAGAAGATTTGCGTCGTAAGCTTTGCGATAAGAACAGGATTATCCGTAAGCCTTGGGAAACTTTCACGCAGGATGTGCGTAAAGCTCTGGAAGACGTAGTCGTTAGTTTTAAGAATTATGTGCGCGTAATAAACAAGGCGACAAATTATTATGAAAAGTATGATGAAAGTGGAAAGAAGATAATTTGCAAGCAAAAGGGAGAGGATATGTGGGCTATCAGAAAGCCTATGCATAAGGATACCGTTTTCGGACGTGTGAATTTGCGTCGTAAAGAAACTGTCGTTCTTTCAAAGGCTTTGGATAATATATCTTCTATTTGTAATAAGGAGTTACGGAAGTACATTAATGGTTTGATAGCAAAAAACTTTAATAAGAAACAATTGTTGGCACATTTTAAGAGCTTGAATTATCGTTGGAATAGACAATATGTTTCAAAGATTGACGTATGGGTGAATAGCGATGAAAAAGAGCCGATGGTGGCTACGCGTAAGCCTCTTGATATTTCTTTTGACAAGAAACGTATAGAATCTATCACTGATACGGGTATTCAGAAGATTCTGCTCAATTATCTTGCATCAAAAGGCGATGATCCAGCAATGGCCTTTACTCCCGAAGGGATTGCCGAGATGAATAAGAATATTTCGCTGTATAATAATGGAAAGTATCATCAGCCGATAATGAAAGTGAGACTGTCTGAACCATTGGGAGCCAAGTTCCCAATAGGTCAAACAGGTAATAAAAAAGAAAAGTACGTTGAGGCTCAAAAGGGTACTAATCTTTATTTTGCTATTTATGAAAATGATAAAGGCGAAAGAAGCTATAATACTGTTCCACTCAACGAAGTTGCAGAACGTTTGAAACAGGGACTTTCTCCTGTTCCTGAGGTTGATGATCAAGGTGTGCCTTTGAAATTCTATCTGTCTCCTAACGATTTGGTTTATGTGCCATCAGAGGAAGAGGTAGCTTTGAATGAATGTAGGATGGATAAGAGTAGGATATATAAGGTGGTAAGTGGAACTGGAAAAGATTGCTTCTTCTTACCTAATAGAATAAGCAAACCTATTTTCGAAAAGGTGGAATTTGAAGCTAAAAATAAATTAGGTAGAGCCTTGTCGGGTGAAATGATTAAGACTGTCTGTTGGAAACTGGAAATTGATCGTTTGGGCAATATTCGTAAAATCATTAAATAGTATGGCTTATGATAAAGAAAACGCTTTGTTTTACGACCCCCGTCTATTTGAGTTTGCGCAATGCACAATTGGTTTTGCGTTTGCCCGAAGTGGAAACAAGTGATGGCTATCCGGAAAAATTGAAGAAAGAAGCCGAGCGCACCATTCCGATAGAAGATATCGGAGTGGTGGTGCTCGACCATAAACGGATAACGATTACTACTGGTGTGTTGGAAGCCTTGCTGGATAATAATTGTGCTGTAATCACGTGCGATTCCAAGAGTATGCCGGTAGGGATGATGCTGCCTTTAGATGGAAACAGTACGCAGAGTGAACGGTTCAGACAGCAGATAAATGCTTCGCTTCCTTTGAAAAAACAACTGTGGCAGCAGACTGTCAGGCAGAAAATTCTCAATCAGGAGGCTGTACTGCGCCTTACCACCAATAAGGAAACTAATTGTATGCGAGTATGGGCAACGGATGTAAGGAGTGGCGATAGCGAAAATTTGGAGGCTCGTGCTGCTGCTTACTATTGGAAGAGCCTGTTCAGGGATATTCCTGATTTTGTGCGGGATAGGGAAGGAATGCCGCCCAATAATTTGTTGAATTATGGATATGCCATACTTAGGGCAGTCGTTGCTCGTTCGTTGGTGGGCAGTGGGCTGTTGCCGACATTGGGAATACATCATCATAATAAATATAATGCCTATTGTTTGGCCGATGATATAATGGAGCCGTATCGCCCATTTGTGGATCAGTTGGTATTAAGCATAATGGACCGGGTGTATGATTGTAGTGAACTGACGAAAGAAATCAAGATGGAACTGTTGGGAATCCCTGCAATGGACGTTAAATTAGGAGGTAAACGACGCCCTTTGATGATTGCTGCTCAAGAAACTACTGCGTCATTGTATAAATGTTTCGCAGGTGAAATACGCAATATAAGCTATCCTGAAATTTAAACAATACGTAAAGATGGCAACTTTTGACCGACTTAGTGAATTTAGAATTATGTGGATACTTGTTTTCTTCGACCTTCCTACAGAAACAAAGAAAGACAAGAAAGCCTATATTGACTTTCGGAAGGGCTTGCAGCGCGATGGTTTCACGATGTTTCAATTCTCTATCTATGTCCGTCATTGTGCCAGTATGGAAAATGCAGAAGTGCATATCAAGCGCGTTAAAAATCTTTTGCCCAAGTTTGGAAAAGTGGGAATTTTGTGTATTACCGATAAACAATTTTCGAATATTCAGCTCTTTTATGGCGAAAAACCACAAAGTCCCAATGCTCCTTACCAACAACTGGAGTTGTTTTAGAAATGAAAAATCCCACTCAATACGAGTGGGATTTTTGTTTGCATTATCATTTTTTGTTTTTTATCTTTCTTTGCAACTCGTTGTTCTGTAAATAGTTACAGTCAATCAGTTGTTTTTGATAATGCAAAGATAATAATTTTCAAGCAAATCACAACTGCAGCTTGTGGAGAGCCTGTTGGTTTTCCGTTGTTTTTGATAATGCAAAGATAATAATTTTCAAGCAAATCACAACTGCGTAAAAAACTACGTAATATGCTTTTTTGTTGTTTTTGATAATGCAAAGATAATAATTTTCAAGCAAATCACAACAAGCTCGAATTTTCTCACTTGAAAAATCTAGTTGTTTTTGATAATGCAAAGATAATAATTTTCAAGCAAATCACAACCAAAAGACCCTTAGTATTATCACTGAATCTGTTGTTTTTGATAATGCAAAGATAATAATTTTCAAGCAAATCACAACAGAATAGTGCAATATGCAACAGACAATCAAGTTGTTTTTGATAATGCAAAGATAATAATTTTCAAGCAAATCACAACAAACTTTGAATTTTTCTTATTAAAAAAAAGTTGTTTTTGATAATGCAAAGATAATAATTTTCAAGCAAATCACAACTCCTTAAAGATTTTTTTTCTTTATCATTGGTTGTTTTTGATAATGCAAAGATAATAATTTTCAAGCAAATCACAACACAGAGAATGCTATCAAGTAAATGATTATGTTGTTTTTGATAATGCAAAGATAATAATTTTCAAGCAAATCACAACAAAGAAGACATATTCGTTAGTTGCAATGAGTTGTTTTTGATAATGCAAAGATAATAATTTTCAAGCAAATCACAACTTCTTAAGGATTTTTTTTCTTTATCATTGGTTGTTTTTGATAATGCAAAGATAATAATTTTCAAGCAAATCACAACCTTATTGAAAAATCTAATTATTAACAAAAAGTTGTTTTTGATAATGCAAAGATAATAATTTTCAAGCAAATCACAACCAATAATATCTTTTGCATTATTCTTAATTGTTGTTTTTGATAATGCAAAGATAATAATTTTCAAGCAAATCACAACGAAAAAGCTCTTAATTTATGTAAAAAGTAGTTGTTTTTGATAATGCAAAGATAATAATTTTCAAGCAAATCACAACGAAACTAAAGAAGATAAGAAAAAGCAATTAGTTGTTTTTGATAATGCAAAGATAATAATTTTCAAGCAAATCACAACCATTATCAAATTTAATTAATAATTAATTTAGTTGTTTTTGATAATGCAAAGATAATAATTTTCAAGCAAATCACAACACAGGTACAAGAAAACAGGTGTTTGGCAAAGTTGTTTTTGATAATGCAAAGATAATAATTTTCAAGCAAATCACAACGGCTATGCGAGGAGGCGCAACAATGCACTTGTTGTTTTTGATAATGCAAAGATAATAATTTTCAAGCAAATCACAACAAGATAATGGATATTAAAGAACTTAACGACGTTGTTTTTGATAATGCAAAGATAATAATTTTCAAGCAAATCACAACTGAGTTATGAATTACAGAAGTGTTATTCTGTTGTTTTTGATAATGCAAAGATAATAATTTTCAAGCAAATCACAACCTATTTCAGGAGATGGTTCTACAACCTCTTGTTGTTTTTGATAATGCAAAGATAATAATTTTCAAGCAAATCACAACTCCGGCAGCTCCGTTAACACATTCGCTGGTGTTGTTTTTGATAATGCAAAGATAATAATTTTCAAGCAAATCACAACCCCTCCAACCTGTTATGCAACTCTATGCAGTTGTTTTTGATAATGCAAAGATAATAATTTTCAAGCAAATCACAACCTGATTCTTATAGGAATGGCTTGCTTAACCGTTGTTTTTGATAATGCAAAGATAATAATTTTCAAGCAAATCACAACATGCTTTAGGTTATGAACTAACCCCGTTAGGTTGTTTTTGATAATGCAAAGATAATAATTTTCAAGCAAATCACAACTTGAATTCAGGATTCGACCACGTTGCCAGCGTTGTTTTTGATAATGCAAAGATAATAATTTTCAAGCAAATCACAACCACAATCAGGAGATAGTTTAAGTTCAAACAGTTGTTTTTGATAATGCAAAGATAATAATTTTCAAGCAAATCACAACATAAGGAGTTGTGCGAGGTAATAAATGCGGTTGTTTTTGATAATGCAAAGATAATAATTTTCAAGCAAATCACAACTGTTGCCCAGTCTCATAAAAAGACGAATACGTTGTTTTTGATAATGCAAAGATAATAATTTTCAAGCAGATCACAACATTTTGACACACCTCCTATTTTATGCTTTTAAAGACTTGGATAAAGATTACTATTCCACAAAATTCTCTTCAATAAATTCTTCAAAGGAATTTGAAAGCACCTGCTTTTCTTCTGTATCGTAGTCAAATAGCACTATTTCGCCATTAGGCATAATAGCAATAGGATTGCCCGAACCATCATCAGCAATTACAAGACTTTTATTAATTTCAGGGAAAAGATTGGCTTCATTAAAAAGGTTGCGAGCGTTATTTGTTAAATCAATTATTGTTTCATTTCCTATTGATGTTCCATTTATAAAAGCATGAATCGCTAATCCTGCATAAGCACCTCCAAAATTTTGGATAAACTCTTTATAATCTTTATCCATTATAATATTAAGTTCTTTTTCAGCATTTATGATTTGTTCATTAGTAGCTGCTTTTCCTGACATAGTGGGATTTTGCTGAAAGAAAACATTCAACTTTTTTATGACTTCTTGTTTCATATCCGTATAAAAAAATAATGGCACCTATTTTTTGCCTGTTGTTTTTGATAATGCAAAGCTAATAATCTTCAAGCAAATCACAACTGGTAATAGGTAATATTTTTATAAAACCTGTTACTTTATGCCTCTGAATTTGAGATTCTTCCAAACTCGGGACAATCATTGATAAAAAAGAATTTTAATGCTGATTGTCTTTTTCTTTTTCTTTTTCTCTTTCCCTTTCTTCTTTTTTGTCTTGGATGCGAAAATATATAATCCACGCAATAAACATTCCCAAAACTGATAATAACATAATATTAGCTGCCATTTTTATTTTCCTTTCTTTTTATCGTTACTATCTGTCAATTATGCCCTAATTTGCACTTCCGGAATTACAGCAGACGCCGAGATTGTAAAACTCAATCATTCTTATTGCTCGGTTCTGTTGAATTATAAAACAAGTATTCTCACGTTGTGAGTCTGGGCGAAACGTGTGCCAATGCTTTGAGCGTTCATTTCACGGGTGCGTTTAGAGTCTGTTTGCAAATATAGTTATAAAAATTATAATAACCCAACTTATGAGGTTTTTTATCGGCTTGCCATTTCCGGGTATAGGATTTTGGGTGCAAAAAGATGCTTGTTTTTTGCTTGATTCGCCTGTGATTTTTCCGCTCTGTTGAGGCTGACTCCGACAAGGGGTGCTGGAAATAATTGCAGGCTGATAAAAATGTGTTTTTCAAATGTGCGAAGAACGTCGTGCATTCTTTGCACATTCGCTTTCCGTTTTTGCGAAGATTGAAACGCATTCTTCGCACGTTTGGAAAGCAAAGTAGTAGTCGCTGATTATCAGTGGTTTACGAGGATTGGGGTGTTCGGTACATTATACGAGTCAGATTTTCAGTCTGATGAAAGAATGAATGAATAATATTGCATTATCGTGAATATTTGCAGAAATCGCGGGAAAGGTTTGGATATTAGCGATTTTATTCGTAACTTTGCATCGTTCAGTGGAATGAGGGGCTTTTCGGAAGTCCCTCATTTTTCATATTAAAAACTGTATGATAGATAAAAACGTAGTAAAGAAATTTGTTGATGAGTGGCTGGAGGACAAGGAGTATTTCCTCGTCGATATTCAGTTAAGCCCGGACAACAGAATCGTTGTTGAAATCGACCACGTTGATGGTGTGTGGATTGAGGATTGCGTGGAGTTGAGCAGGTTCATTGAGGAGCGTCTCTCGCGCGATGAGGAGGACTACGAACTCGAAGTGGGTTCGGCTGGTCTGGGGCAGCCGTTCAAGGTTCCTCAGCAGTACATCAACTTCATTGGCAAGGAAGTCGAGGTGCTCTCGAAGGACGGAAAGAAAGTGAAGGGCGTTTTGAAAAGCGTTGATGGCAAGGACTTTGTGGTGTCTGTCAATGAGAAGGTACAGGTGGAAGGAAAGAAGCGTCCCGTGAAAATGGACGTGGACCACACGTACAATATGGATGAAGTAAAATATACAAAATATATAATAAGTTTCAAGTAAAGCTATGGCAGCAAGAAAAGAAGAAGAGCGTCCGAATATGATCGAGACCTTCAAGGAGTTTAAGGACACCAAGAGTATCGATCGCACGACACTGGTAAGCGTTTTGGAAGAGAGCTTCCGCAACGTGATTGCCAAGATTTATGGTTCGGATGAGAACTTTGACGTTATCGTCAATCCAGACAAGGGCGACTTTGAAATCTACCGCAACCGTGTCGTTGTTGCAGACGGCGAGGTGCAGGATGAGAATAAGGAAATCAGCTTGACTGATGCACAGAAGATAGAATCTGACTATGAGGTGGGCGAGGATGTTTCCGAGCCAGTGAACTTTGCTAAGTTCGGCCGGCGCGCCATTCTCAACCTTCGCCAGACTTTGGCGTCAAAGGTTTTGGAACTGGAGCACGATTCTCTTTACAACAAGTATAAGGACCGTGTCGGTCAGATTATCTCCGGCGAGGTTTATCAGACTTGGAAGCGCGAGGTGTTGCTCGTTGATGATGAGAACAATGAACTGATTCTTCCGAAGGGCGAGCAGATTCCCCGAGACCAGTATCGTAAGGGCGAGACGGTTCGTGCCGTCATCTTGCGTGTGGACAATGAAAACAACAATCCTAAGATTATCCTTTCGCGTACTGCGCCTTCATTCTTGGAGCGTTTGCTCGAGGCTGAAGTTCCTGAAATCAATGACGGACTTATTGCCATCAAGGGCATCGCGCGTATGCCTGGCGAGCGTGCAAAGATTGCCGTTGAGAGTTTCGACGACCGTATCGACCCGGTAGGTGCTTGTGTCGGTGTGCGCGGCGGCCGTGTCCACGGTATCGTGCGTGAGCTTTGCAACGAGAATATCGATGTTATCAACTGGACTGCAAACACCAAGTTGTATATCCAGCGTGCGCTTTCTCCGGCCAAGGTAAGCAGCCTTACCATTGACGAGGAAAACAAGAAGGCAGAAGTTTTCCTGCAGCCCGAAGAAGTGAGTCTGGCAATCGGTCGTGGAGGTATGAACATCAAGTTGGCAAGTATGCTGACGGGTTACACTATCGACGTGTTCCGTGAGCTTGACGGACAGAATGCAGACGAGGAAGATATCTACTTGGATGAATTCTCTGACGAAATCGACAGTTGGGTTATTGATGCCATCAAGGGTATCGGCTTCGATACGGCTCGCAAGGTGCTCAATGCTCCGCGCGAAATGCTGATTGAAAAGGCTGACCTTGAGGAAGAAACCGTTGATAACGTATTGAGTATTTTAAGAGCAGAATTTGAAAATTAGGTGATAGTTGGTAGGTGATGGTTGTTGTCTGATAGCTAACGGGTGGACTATTCAGCAACTTCCATGTTCGGAACGCCAAGCCAAAGTATTTTTCAACAACCAGACAAACCAACACCCTACACCGAAAAATAAGATTAATGAGCATCAGATTAAATAAAGCAATTCGAGAACTGAACATAGGACTCCAGACGGCAGTGGAGTTCTTGGAGAAAAAACAAGACTTGGGCGAAGTCAAGGGCGACCTTAACTTCAAATTGAGCGACGAACAATATCAGGCTCTGGTAAAGGAGTTCAAGAGCGATCAGGCTGTAAAGAACGACGCTGCGAAAATCCTTCAGAAGAAGCAGGAGAAGAAAGAAAGCTCGCGCAAGTCGGCAGCCGAGCACAGGGCTGAAAAGATTTTGAAGCAACGGCCACAATTCAAGCAGGTCGGAAAGATAGATCTCGACCAGCTCAACAAGCCGGCCGCTAAACAGACTGTTGCTCCGGCTGAAACACCTTCTGCACCTGGAGAAAAGGCTACTGTCGCAAGCCCGAAGGAAGAGGTTAAGCCAGAAGTTAAAGCCGAAAAGACGGCAGAACCCAAGGTTGAGAAAGCCGTTGAGGCTTCTGCAAAAGTGGAAAAGGCTGAAACACAAAAGCCCACGGCAGCAAAGAAGGAAGACGCTCCAAAAGCGAAAACTCCTGAAGCTGAACCGGCAAAGACTGAAACGCCAAAACAGGAAACCAAGGTTGAGGCTCCGGTAGAAGAAAAACCAACAGTAAAGGAAAACGATAAGAAAATGGAGTCCGCAAAAGAAGGCATCTACCAGACTTCCAATGAGAAGAAGATGCTGAATCAGCCGAAGGTAAATGTCCTTGGCAAGATAGACCTTAGTACGCTCAACCAGAGCACACGCCCGAAGAAGAAAAGCAAGGAAGAACGCCGTAAGGAGCGCGAAGACAAGGCTGGACAGAATGGGCAGAACAAGAAGAAGCGTGTTCGCATAGGCAATGAACGCGTGGATATCAACGCTGCTGCCAATCAGCAGGGCGGAGGTAAGTCCGGTTCAAAGAAAAACAACAACAATAATAATAATAACGGTGGCGGCAAAGGCAAGAACAATCGCAACAACAACCGCAATCAGAAGCCTCTGGAGGTTGATGATGAAGCCGTAGCACGTCAGGTAAAGGAGACGCTCGCACGCCTTACGAGCAAGAACCAGAACAAGAAGGGTGCGAAGTATCGTAAGGAGAAGCGCGAAGCCGTTCAGGAACGTCTGAATGCCGAGGCAAAGGCAGAGCGCAAGGAGAGCAAGGTGCTGAAACTGACAGAGTTTGTTACGGTATCGGAATTGGCAACGATGATGAACGTGCCTGTAACCAACGTGATCTCCACCTTGATGTCGGTCGGCATTATGGTGTCTATCAATCAGCGTCTCGATGCCGAAACCATCAATATGGTGGCAGACGAATTTGGATACAGCACGGAATACGTGAGTGCCGAAGTTCAGGAAGCCGTCAGCGAGGAAATCGACGACGAGAACGACCTCGTTACCCGCGCTCCCATCGTAACCGTGATGGGACACGTAGATCACGGTAAGACCTCTCTGCTCGACCATATTCGCAACACCAACGTGATTGCCGGCGAGGCCGGTGGTATCACACAGCACATCGGTGCCTACGGTGTTACGCTGAAGAGCGGCCGTAAGGTTACGTTCCTCGACACTCCGGGCCACGAAGCGTTTACGGCTATGCGTGCCCGTGGTACTCAGGTTACCGATATCGCCATTATCATCATCGCTGCCGACGACTCAGTGATGCCTACCACCAAGGAGGCTATCGCTCACGCTCAGGCTGCCGGAGTTCCGATGGTGTTTGCAATCAACAAGATTGACAAGCCGGGAGCCAATCCGGATAAGATTCGTGAGGACCTTAGTCAGATGAATCTGCTTGTAGAAGAGTGGGGTGGTAAGTATCAGTGTCAGGAAATCAGTGCAAAGAAAGGACTCGGCGTGGCAGACCTGCTCGACAAGGTGCTGCTCGAAGCCGATATGCTCGACCTGAAGGCCAATCCCAACCGAAAGTCTACCGGTACGGTTATAGAATCTTCGTTGGACAAGGGACGTGGATATGTAAGTACGGTTCTTGTTTCCAATGGTACGCTGAAGGTTGGCGACAACGTTATCGCAGGCACATCTTGGGGACGCATCAAGGCTATGTTCAACGAGCGCAACCAGCGTATCGAGTCAGCAGGACCATCTGAACCTGCCATCATCCTCGGTTTGAACGGTGCTCCTACTGCCGGCGACACCTTCCACGTGATGGAAACCGAACAGGAAGCCCGCGATATTGCAAATAAGCGCGAACAGTTGCAGCGTGAGCAGGGCTTGCGCACACAGACCCGTCTTACGCTTTCCGATATTTCACACCGTATTGCCCGTGGCGAGTTCCACGAAATGAATATCATTGTCAAGGGAGATACCGATGGTTCTATCGAGGCTTTGTCCGATTCATTCATCAAGCTTTCTACCGAGAAGGTAAAGGTAAATGTCATCAACAAGGCCGTAGGTCAGATTTCAGAAAACGACGTGATGCTTGCCGCAGCTTCAGATGCAGTCATCGTAGGTTTCCAAGTGCGTCCTTCATCAGAAGCACGCAAGCTGGCCGACCGTGATGGCGTGGAAATCAACACCTATTCTGTTATCTACGACGCTATCGACGACGTAACCTCAACGATGGTCGGTATGCTCGACAAGGTAAAGAAGGAAATCGTAACCGGTCAGGTAGAGGTGCAGCAGGTGTTCAAGATTTCCAAGGTGGGTACGGTTGCCGGATGTATCGTTACCGAAGGCAAGGTACACAGCAAGGACAAGGGTCGCTTGATTCGCGATGGTATCGTTATCCATACGGCACCTATCAGCGCACTGAAGCGATACAAGGACGATGTTAAGGAAGTGGTTACAGGTTTGGAATGTGGTATTTCACTTGTGAACTACAACGATATACAGACAGGTGATATCATTGAGACATTCACCGAAATTGAAGTAGAACAGAAACTGTAATATGCCAGTCGCCTCTCTTTTCCACAGGGAAAGATGAGGCGATTTGTGCTTGATGGCAACTGATGTTACCATTGTGCTCGTTGGCATACTATTTGTTTTTGGTCTTATATGTATAAGAAGAGCTATAATAAGGCTAAAAGGGGACAGACTGAAGTGTGTGAAGGCGAAGGTTGCCGATTATGAACTCGATGTGAGCTTCGGCGTTTGCCGTTGTCCTTCAGCTTTCCGAATGGAGAATGAGCGTCCGTCGTTTCCCTTTACCTTATATGATAGACGCAAAAACTAAAAAGTAATGTCAGAAAAAAATAGCAATGAGTATGTAAAGAAGGTAGCCGAGCAGAAATACGAGTTCGGATTTACTACGGATGTGCATACTGATATCATACCGAAAGGGTTGAACGAAGACGTGGTCAGACTCATCTCGGAGAAGAAAGGGGAGCCGGAATGGCTTCTCGATTTTCGTTTAAAGGCATTCCGCCATTGGCAGACGATGAAGATGCCCACGTGGGCGCATCTGAATTTGCCGGAGATAGACTATCAGGCTATTTCCTATTATGCCGACCCGTTGGCAAAGAAGCCTAAGAACAGGGAGATAGATCCCGAGTTGGAAAAGACTTTCGATAAGTTGGGTATTCCGTTGGAAGAGCGTCTGGCATTGAGTGGCGTAGCCGTGGATGCCATTATGGACTCCGTTTCGGTAAAAACAACCTTCAAGAAGCAGTTGGCTGAGAAAGGCGTAATCTTCTGTTCCATCGGCGAGGCCGTGAAGGAACATCCGGAATTGGTAAAACAATATCTCGGTACGGTGGTGCCTTATAAGGACAACTTCACGGCAGCGTTGAACTCTGCCGTGTTCAGCGACGGTTCGTTCGTTTATATTCCGAAAGGCGTTCGCTGTCCGATGGAATTGAGTTCTTATTTCCGTATCAATGCAATGAACACCGGCCAGTTCGAGCGCACGCTGATTATTGCCGACGACGATTCGTATGTCAGCTATCTCGAGGGCTGTACGGCTCCGATGCGTGATGAGAATCAGTTGCACGCTGCTATTGTCGAGATTATTGTGATGAACAATGCCGAAGTGAAATACTCTACCGTTCAGAACTGGTATCCCGGCGACGAGAACGGAAAAGGCGGCGTGCTGAACCTCGTTACCAAACGCGGAGATTTGCGGGGCGTGAACTCGAAGCTCTCGTGGACGCAGGTGGAAACCGGTTCTGCCATCACGTGGAAATATCCTTCCTGTATTCTCCGTGGCGATAATTCGCAGGCCGAGTTCTATTCCGTGGCCGTAACCAACAACTTTCAGGAAGCCGATACCGGTACGAAGATGATTCACATGGGCAAGAACACCAAGAGTACGATAATCTCTAAGGGTATTTCGGCAGGCAAGAGTCAGAATTCCTATCGCGGACTGGTGCGCGTAACGGCGAATGCCGACAATGCACGCAATTACAGTTCGTGCGACTCGCTGCTGATGGGTTCGGAATGCGGTGCCCACACTTTCCCATATATGGACATTCACAATGATACGGCTATCATTGAGCACGAAGCTACGACCTCGAAAATCAGCGAGGATCAGCTCTTCTACTGCAATCAGCGTGGTATTCCTACCGAAGATGCAATCGGCTTGATTGTAAACGGATATGCCAAGGACGTGCTCAACAAGTTGCCGATGGAATTTGCCGTTGAGGCGCAGAAACTCCTTTCGGTAACTTTAGAAGGAACTGTGGGATAGGCAAAGCGTAGGCACGCTCTGCAATTTTAAAAAGATTAGAGAACAAGAAGACGATGAAAAAGATTCTGATATTCATATTTGTACTGCTGTCTTCCGTTACTTATGCGCAGAAGTGGCAGCCAAAACCGTGGCAGCAATACGTTACGGACCTGAAGATTCAGGCAGCCCCCATTTCTGCACCGAGGTCGATAATAGTGCAGAATGTACTGAGTACCGAACCTTTTGAGAAGAAACTCTTCCGATGCACCACGAGTGCAACCATCATTGACGAGTCTTCGATCGTGGCACCGTTGAAGAAGAAGCCCGGACTTTTCTCAAACGACAGCAGCTCTCCCTCAATGCTCGACCAGATGAGGGAAGAAGAACGTAGCAGAAAGATTGCGGCTGGCGACTATCACACTTCGGATTTCGTTACAGATATGTTCTGCGATATTCTCAGCACGATATTATTTAAATGATATAAACAATATATTATATGTTAGAAGTAAAAAATCTGCACGCTACCATTGCAGACAAAGAAATATTGAGAGGCATTGATTTGACCATAAAAGATGGTGAAATTCACGCCATAATGGGACCGAACGGTTCTGGAAAATCTACATTAAGTGCCGTTCTTACCGGTAATCCACTGTACGAAGTTACGAGTGGCTCGGCTGTGTTCAACGGTAAGGATTTGTTGGATATGAGTCCTGAAGACCGTGCCCGCGAAGGCATCTTCCTTTCATTCCAATATCCGGTGGAAATCCCCGGCGTAAGTATGACCAACTTTATGAAGGCCGCCATCAATGCAAAACGCGAGTACGAAGGTCTGGAACCCTTGAAAGCTGCCGATTTTTTGAAGTTGATGCGTGAGAAACGCGACTTGGTAGGTCTCGATTCCAAACTTGCGCACCGTAGTGTAAACGAAGGTTTCTCCGGTGGCGAGAAGAAGCGTAATGAGATTTTCCAAATGGCGATGCTTGAACCGAAGTTGAGCATTCTCGATGAGACAGACTCAGGGCTCGACGTGGATGCTATGCGCATCGTGGCCGACGGCGTGAACAAGATGCACACGCCCGAAACATCAACCATCGTCATTACCCACTACGACCGTCTTCTGGATATGATCAAGCCCGATGTGGTTCACGTGCTCTATAAAGGCAGGATCGTGAAGACAGCCGGTCCTGAACTTGCCAGAGAAATAGAAAAGCGTGGTTACGACTGGATAAAGGAAGAGATAGACAAACAGGAAGACTGATGCGCAGTTGCCTTTCTTTCCCTATGGTAAAATATTTTACAAAATGGAAGCCTCTTCAAACAGAGTGCGCAGAGAGTTGAAAAACTCTTATAAGAGTCTTAAAATTGTCTTATAAGAGAATTTAAATATTCTTATAAGAGAATTTTGTCTCTCTGATAATCATTGATTATCAATGAGTTATGAAAACAGCTTTCGGGTACTGAAAAAGTGCGAAAATATTTTACAGGGAATGAAATCAATCTCCTGATTTAGAGATAAGCCCGAGCGGGGCGAATGAAGACAGCAAGCCCACCGGCTGACAAGCAGATAACCTCTGACGTTCAGACAGATGATGGAAAAGTAAGACCGGAATCACAGGAAAGTGGAGCGATTCGCTCGTTTCCTCGTTCCTTGTTCCCTAACCCTTGCCAACTTCCTCGTTCTCTCGTCTCCTCGTTCCTCGTGAACTCCTCCTTATCTCTCGTAAACTTGTCCTCTCGTCCCCTTGTTCCTTGTGAACTCCCCCCCTTATCTCCTCAATACATTCATAAACAAAACGAAAATGGAAATCGAAAAACAATATATCGACCTATATAACGAAGCCCGACAGATGATTAACGAGCATTCTGCCGATGCTTTGAATGCGGTGCGTGAAAAGGCTTTCAAAGACTTCAGGCAGTCAGGCTTTCCAACGAAGAAGTTGGAACGCTACAAGTACACCGATGTTCGGCAACTCTTTGCACCCAACTATGGGCTGAACCTTCAGCGACTCGACATTCCCGTGGCTCGATACGATGCCTTCAAGTGCGATGTGCCCAATCTGAGCACTTCTCTCTATATGGTCGTCAATGATCAGTTCTGTTCAAAAAGGCTCCCGAAGGAGGAACTCAACGACGGAATCATCGTGGACAGCCTTCGCAATGCAGCATCTGAAAAGCCCGAACTCGTGGCTAAGTATTATTCAAGGATTGCCGATACTGGCAAGGATGGTATCACGGCATTCAACACGATGCTGGCACAGGATGGCGTATTCATCTATGTTCCAAGAAATGTAAAGGCCGAGAGAACCATTCAGGTAGTGAATATTCTTCGTTCGGATGTGGACCTGATGGTAAACCGTCGTGTTCTCATCATATTGGAGGAAGGTGCCGAAGCCACTATGCTTTTCTGCGACGACACGGCAGACGATCGAAACTTCCTGACCACGCAGGTTATCGAAGCCTACGTTGCTGACAATGCGAGCCTCGAACTTAATTGTCTGGAAGAAACCCACAAGAAGAACGTCCGCGTCTCCAACGTCTATATCGAACAGCAGCGCAACAGTCGTGTGAACCATAATGTTATTACCCTGCACAATGGCATTACGCGCAACAAACTCGACCTTGTTTTCCGTGGCGAAGGCAGCGAATGCTTCTGCAACGGTTGCGTCATAGCCGACAACAGCCAGCACGTAGACAACAATACCGTTATTGAACACGCCGTGGGACATTGCGTCAGCAATCAGCTCTACAAATACGTGCTCGACGATAATGCCGTCGGAGCTTTTGCCGGACTTATATACGTGGCGAAGGATGCGCAGAAGACGCTTTCGCACGAAGTAAACCAAAACCTCTGTGCTTCCAAAACAGCACGTATGTACACCCAGCCAATGCTCGAAATCTATGCAGACGATGTGCAGTGCAACCACGGTTCCACGGTAGGGCAGCTCAACGATGCCGCACTCTTCTATATGCAGCAGCGTGGTATCAGCAAGAAGGAAGCAAAACTCCTTCTTCAGTTTGCTTTCATCGGCGAGGTAATCGACAAGATGGAAATAGCCCCTCTCAGGGAACACCTCCATCATCTGGTGGAAAAGCGGTTCCGTGGCGAGCTTTCCAAATGCGAGTGTTGCAAATTGTGCAGATAGGTCTCCCATCTCCCCTTTAACATCTCCCATCTCCCATCTCCCGTTTCCCCTTTAACATCTCCCATTCAAATATGTACAACATTTCCTCCATTCGCAAAGACTTCCCGATTCTTTCCCGCACCGTCTACGGCAAACCTCTCGTCTATCTCGACAATGCCGCAACCACGCAGAAACCTCTCTGCGTGCTCGATGCAATGCGTGACGAATATCTCAATGTAAATGCCAATGTTCATCGCGGCGTTCATTGGATGTCGCAGCAGGCAACCGACCTTCACGAGGCTGCACGCGAAACTGTGCGCAGGTTTATCAATGCCCGTTCCACGGCAGAAGTTGTCTTCACGCGTGGCACAACGGAGGGCATCAACCTTGTTGCGTCAAGTTTCGTTGAAGGATTTATGAAGGAAGGCGACGAGGTTATCGTGTCGGCTGTCGAGCACCATTCCAACATTGTTCCTTGGCAAATCCTTGAGAAGCGCAGGGGAATCGTCCTCAAGGTCATTCCGATGAACGATGAGGGAGTGCTGGATCTGCCTGCTTTCGAACAGCTCATTACCGACAGGACAAAACTGGTGAGCGTCAGCCACGTGAGCAATGTGATGGGAACAATCAACCCCGTCCGAGAGATTATCCGTATTGCCCACGAGCACGGACTTCCCGTAATGCTCGACGGCGCACAGAGCGTACCTCATTTCAAGGTTGATGTGCAGGAACTCGACTGCGAGTTTCTCGCCTTCAGTGGTCATAAAATCTACGGTCCCACCGGTATTGGCGTTCTCTATGGAAAGAAAGAGTGGCTCGACAAGCTGCCACCGTATCAGGGAGGTGGCGAAATGATTGAAACCGTCAGTTTCAGCGGTACCACCTTCGAACGCCCCCCGTT
The DNA here is from genome assembly GCF_000688375.1 of Prevotella sp. HUN102. NCBI lineage: Bacteria > Pseudomonadati > Bacteroidota > Bacteroidia > Bacteroidales > Prevotellaceae > Prevotella > Prevotella sp. HUN102. Next base: position 866,699 of record NZ_JIAF01000004.1, read on the forward strand.
GAAGTTCGAGGCCGGAACTCCCGACTATGTGGCTACCCACGGATTGGCAACAGCCATTGACTATGTTACCAATCTCGGTATGGACAATATCCAGCAGCACGAACAGGAACTCACGCGCTACGCCATCGAGCAGATGCGCGAAATCCCGGACATCCGTTTCTTTGGCATTTCCGAATCCGAAATAGCCGGAAACGTCGCCCCTCACGATGCCGTCGTGAGTTTCCTCATTGGCGATATCCATCCAATGGATCTCGGCACGCTGCTCGACCAACTCGGTATTGCTGTGCGCACAGGCCATCACTGCGCCCAACCATTAATGGAACGTTTCAATATCCTCGGCACAGTGCGTGCTTCCTTTGCACTTTACAACACCAAAGAAGAAATCGACGCCCTCGTTGCAGGCATTCAACGTGTTGTAAAGATGTTTTAGAATTAATAAGGGTACAAGAATACAAGGGAACGAGTAGACAAGCAAATCAGTAAGCAGGGAGACGAGAGAGCAAGTCTCCTTGCCTCTTTAAAAACTAACTTCCTTCTCCACTTGTCCTCTCGTCTCCTCGTAAACTGCCTCCCTCCTCCTCCTTACACCGATACACGCTCCACGCAAACCACACCATAAATACGATGTGCAGAAGTATCGAACTGACAACAGGAAAAACCGCCAATATGAACGCCAGTTGCGCCTGTGTAATCAAAACAGCCTGACGATTGGAAATGTCTTTCTCAAGCACGGCACTGTAATATCTCCTTAGCCATTCCAACGGAGTCATTATCCACTTTTTGAACTCCTGAGCGTATTGACCGATATTCTCAATCAATGGCATTTCACGATTGTTCACGGCTGATAGCATTATATTCTTTTTCATTTCTCTTTATTTTTAGTTGTCTGTTTCTTGTTTACAATGCAAAATTACACACCTTGTATGCACTATATGTTCATTTCTATGAAAAACTAAGTTATATAATCTTAATCAACGCCGTTACACCTTATATTATATATACCTTTGCCTACGAATCATAAAATCACGATATTTCAATGTTGCAAAACCATTATTACGACGGACTGACAGAAGCCGGCTGCGACGAAGCCGGACGCGGCTGTCTGGCAGGCAGCGTATATGCCGCTGCCGTCATTCTGCCCCCCGACTACCGAAACGACTTGCTCAACGATTCCAAGCAATTATCTGCCAAGAAACGCTATGCCCTCCGGGATATGATTCTCAGAGACGCCGTTGCGTGGGCAGTCGGCATCGTTACTCCCGAGGAAATCGACAAGATAAATATCCTCAATGCAAGTATTCTGGCTATGCACCGTGCTTTGGATGCCCTGAAAGTTCGCCCCGAAGCCGTGATAGTAGACGGCAATCGTTTCAAACCCTATCGTGATCTCCCCTTTGCCACAATTGTAAAGGGCGACGGCAAATACCTTTCCATAGCAGCCGCCTCGATTTTGGCAAAAACCTTCCGCGACGACTATATGGATGACCTTGCCGAAGAGTATCCCCAATACGATTGGCGGTCAAACAAAGGGTATCCCACAAAGAAGCATCGTGCTGCCATCAAACTTCACGGCGTAACACCCTATCATCGTAAATCCTTCACACTCCTTCCTCCGGAAGAGCTGTCGCTTGATTTTTGATTTGCTAACACCTCCGTGTAGAAAATATTCTCCTCAACCCTAATCTCCTTGTCCCCTCGTAAACTTGTCCTCTCGTTCCCTCGTCCCCTTGTTCACTAACCAACTTTCCCCCCTATTCAACTATGCGTTTCGACAAACTGAAAAAACAACTCGAACTCATCCTCTTGCTCTCCGATGCACGAGGCTACACCGTTCAGGAACTTTGCGACAAGATGGAAGTGTCGCGGCGGAACCTGTACTATCTCATAGACTTCCTGAAAGGAGCAGGTTTCGTACTCTTCAAGCAATCCGACAAGTACCACATCGACCGCCGCTCTCCCTTCTTCGGCCGTCTGCTGAAAACCATCCAATTCACCGATACAGAGATGCGCACCATCTACAATCTGCTCCTGATGGCAGGCAACGGCAATGAAATGCTGAATCAGCTCCGGCATAAGATAGACAGTGCCTACAACTTCTCCGTCTTTCTCAACAGCTCCGGACAAAAGCAGCTTGCCACCAATGTGAATATCCTCACTCGAGCCATACAGAACAAGCGGATGGTAAGAATCATCGGCTACTCCAGTCCTCACAGCCATTCCGTCAAGGACAGAATCGTGGAGCCTTTCTATATGATGAACAATAATCAGGATGTACGCTGCCACGAACTGACTTCAGGAATGAACAAAACCTTCCGAATCAATCGAATGGAAGATATTGAGGAACTCGACACGCCTTGGATTCACGAAGACAAGCACCGGCAGGTCTTTACCGACATCTTTATGTTCAGTGGCGAAGACCACCACAGCGTAACCTTACGGCTCGGTCAGCTTTCCCGTAATCTTTTCGTCGAGGAATATCCACAGGGCGTCGGTTGCCTCACTCCCGACGGCGATAATCATTGGATGCTCAATATCGAGGTCTGCGATTACAGAGGACTCGGCCGTTTTGTCCTCGGTCTGTTCTCGGACATCGAAATCCTTTCCGGCGATGGATTCAGGCAGTACATCAGCGGACAGATAGCCAAGATGCGGCTGGCAGCTTTAGATTGATTCATTCTCACAGATAGCACAGAAACACAGCTTTTCCCTTATCTCTCCTTGCGCTATCAACCTCGAATTTTCCTTTTCCTTTCTGCTCACAATCCGTGCTATCCTTGAAGGCTTTGCCTTCTCTGTGTTTTTGCCTAAGTTATAGAATCTGTGTATCTGTGTTCTCTGTGAGAGCTATATATAAATCAAGGTGTATATCTCTTTCGTATTTTGTGAGAACCATTCTTGCTGCAACCGTGCGAGCTGCTTCGTTTAACTAATGTATTAAAAGCCTCAAGTGTAAAACATTTTCAAACAAGAATATCATCAGAAAACAATCCACGCACATTTGCGCCGCAATCTTCGCAAAAGCAGCTTTCAAACGTGCGAAGAATGCACCGCATTTTTGCGAAGATTGCATTGCAATTAAGCCGCGTTTGTAAACGATAGTCATTCAGGCGTTTACAAAACCTTTGTCAGACACTTCCCCAAATCCACCGTGTAATGATTTTTCAACCCTATTCCTGCTTGGTCAGAACGATTATACTTTTAGCCTGCAATGCACCTTTCAACAAGAAAAACCGCGCCATCCCTGAATGCTTCTGCATTCTCTGTGCTAAAAACAGTATATCCCCATCATCAGGCAATTTCCGTCTTGCTTTCCCGTTATCTACTTAAATAGGCAGAGGTGATTTACTCGTCCTCTTGTCCCTCGTTCTCTCGTCTCCTTGCGATTTCATTAATACCTTTTGTTAATTAATGTGAAAAGAATAACTATTTTATTAATTTTATTTGTTTCGTTAATATAGATGCGCTATCTTTGCAATTATGTTAAAAGATGAAACGAACTTTCAATCTTTTGCTATGGAACGAAAATAATGCATATACCAGAAACAATATTACAATATTATTATATTTAATTTTAAAAGAGAGAAATTCTATGGAAAAAAGACTAACAATGTTTCTCGCCTGCCTTTTCCTAAGCTTAGGAATTGCTATGGCACAAACACAGATTAGTGGTACTGTAATTTCTTCCGAGGACGGGGAACCCATTATTGGTGCATCTGTCGTTGTCGTGGAAACGAAAGAAGGTGCTGCTACCGATTTGGATGGTAACTTCACGTTATCGGCTAAGCCCGGTTCTAAAATTACTGTATCTTACATTGGTATGGTAACTAAGACACTTACCGGTTCTGCCAATATGAAGATCATACTTGATCCGGAAAAGAAAGTGATGGAAGAGGTTTTGGTTGTCGCTTATGGTACACAGAAGAAATCAGCATTTACTGGTTCTGCTGCGGTGGTTAAGTCAGACGACATTTCAAAGGTACAGGTTACAAATGCTGTTGATGCTTTGAAAAACAAGGTGTCTGGTGTGCAGATGACACAGGCTTCCGGTGCTCCGGGTGCTTCGTCTCCAAGCATCAAGATTCGTGGTATTGGTTCTATCAATGCCAGTGGTGCTCCTTTGTATGTTGTGGACGGTTCTCCATTTGATGGCGACCTCACAACTATCAACCCACAGGATATCGAGAGTATGACGGTCCTCAAGGATGCTGCGTCTGCTGCTCTTTATGGTGCTCGTGGTGCTAATGGTGTGATTATGATTACCACAAAGGCTGGTCGTGCAGACCGTGGTACGATTACCGTTGATGCTAAATGGGGTGTTAAGTCTCGCGCTATCCCTGATTATGAGTACATCACCGATCCTGCTGGTTACTACGAACTCTACTACAAGGGCTTGTACAACTACGCTGCCAACACAAAGGATAATGGTGGTCGTGGTCTCTCTCCTGAAGCAGCAAATGCTTGGGCTAATGCAAACCTGACAGCTAACAACAGCTTCGGTTTGGGTTACAATGTTTATACTTTGCCACAGGGACAGAACCTCATCGGTATGAATGGCCGCTTGAATCCGAATGCAACGCTTGGCCGTTTGGTTACAGGTAAGGATGGCAAACAGTATTGGCTGCAGCCGGATAATTGGGTGGATGCTATCTATGGCAACGCACTCCGTCAGGAATACTCTGTAACAGCAGTAGGCAATACCGACAGATCTACATTCTATGCTTCTGTAAACTACTTGGACGACGAGGGTATCACTGTCAATTCAGATTACAAGCGTTTCACAGGTCGTTTGAAGGCAGACTATCAGATCAACGACTGGTTGAAGATTGGTGGTAACATGAACTATGCTCACTACACTTCTAACTCTGCTGCTACGGGTAAAGGAACATCTACTGACTCTGGTAATATGTTTGCTATGTCTCGCATTGCTCCTATCTATCCTCTCTATCTGCGCGATGCTAATGGTAACATTATGTATCACAACGAGGCGAAGATCGCATCTTACGACTATGGTGATGATGCAGAAGGCCTTGGTTTGGCTCGTCCATACTTAGGCAAGAGCAACGCCCTTTCAGACAACCGTTTGAATATGGCTTTCAACGAAGGCAACACTTTGAATGCAGTAGGTACTGTTGATATCCGTTTCTTGAAGGACTTCACTTTCCGTTCTGTAAACAGCGTTTACTTGGACGAATACCGTGGTCAGAGCACAACCAACCCTTGGTTCGGTTTGTATAAGACAGACAATGGTCATGTAAGTGTTGACCACGGTCGTACTTGGTCTTACAACTTGCAGCAGGTATTGACTTGGAGACACAACTTCGACTTGCACGAACTCGACTTGATGGCAGGTCACGAATACTATCGTTTGGAAGGCAGAAGCTTGAGTGGAAGCAAGACCAATATGTTCTCACTCGACTATCCTGAACTCTCCGGTGCTTCTGTAACAAAGAGTACATCTTCAGGAAGTTCGTTGTACAATACCGAAGGTTGGTTCGGCCGTGCTAATTATAGCTATGCCAACAAGTATTTCGGTGAAATGTCTTTCCGTCGCGATGCTACATCTAAGTTCCATCCAGACAACCGTTGGGGTAGCTTCTGGTCTCTTGGTGGTGCTTGGCTCATCTCTAAGGAAGATTGGTTCAACGCTCCTTGGGTTGATGAATTGAAGTTCAAGGCGTCTTATGGTGCACAGGGTAATGATGGTATTTCTTCATTCCTCTATACAAACACATACACGATTACTCCATCTGGAACAGAAATCTCTTTGCTGAAGCGTACAAGAGGTAATAAGGAAATTTCTTGGGAAAAGCAGGGTATGTTCAACGTTGGTTTCGATTTCTCTCTCTTCCGTCAGCGTTTGAGCGGTAGCATTGTCTACTTCGACCGTTCTACCAAGGATATGTTGTCATTCTTCTCATTGCCGCTCTCATTCGGTTGGACAGGTTACTGGGACAACGTGGGTGATATGAGCAACCGTGGTATTGAAATCGAATTGTTCGGCGACATCATCCGCAAGAAGGACTTCAGATGGTCTGCCAACCTCAACTTCACTTCTTACAAGAACAAGATTACACGCATCGCCGATGCTAACAAGACTCTGTATCAGGATGGTGTAGCTGGTTATAATGATGGCAGCTATTTCCTCGGTGAAGGCATTTCTATGTACACAATGCGTCTGAAGAGATACGCTGGTGTTGATCCTGAAACGGGTGAGGCACTCTACTACAAGGATATTTACAAGAGAGACGAGGCCGGAAACTATGTTCTTGATGCAAACGGACAGAATGTGGTTGAACGCACTGAAAAGGTTAAGAATCCTGAAGAGGCTCAGTATCATTTGGCTGGAACAACATTGCCAGACGCTTACGGTGGTTTCGGTACAAGCATTGAGTGGAAGGGTTTCGACTTCTCTGTTGATTTCGGTTATCAGATTGGTGGTCAGGTTTACGATGGCAACTATGCCAGCTCAATGGACCTCAGCCGTGGTGGTGCTATGCACGTAGATTTGCTGAACGCTTGGACAGCAGACAATAAGGGTTCAAACATCCCACGTATACAGAGCCAAGACCTCTATACAGCTTCATCATCTGACCGTTGGTTGGTCAATGCTTCTTACCTGAGCCTTCAGAACATCAACTTGGGTTACACACTCCCAACTAAGTGGGTACGCAGCTTGGGTCTCGCTAAGGTTCGTATCTACGCAGTAGGCGACAACCTTTGGGTATGGTCTAAGCGTCAGGGTCTCGACCCACGTCAGTCTCTCTCTGGTGGTCAGTCAAACGTTGGTTATGCTGCGGTTAGAACAATCTCTGGTGGTATTACAGTAACATTCTAAACTAAACAGGAATATTATATGAAAAAAATAAATAAATCAATTTTAGGAGTCTTGATTGCAGGGCTTACAGTACCTGCACTCACAGGCTGTATTGATGAGTCAGAGCCAAGAAATGGTATTGCTACGAACGGACAGATTGAGCGGTCTCCTTCTGCTACGGAAGCATTGGTTAATGCTTTGCCGGCTTATACAAAGAACGTATGGCGTGCCTCTGATGCTCATTGGAGTTATGGTACACCGGCTTTGATGCGTATTCGTGACGTGATGGCTGATGACTATGTTGTCGTTGACCACGACTACAACCAGTTCAGCAGATGGGCTTCAACAACAGCTTTGGGGCCTAGCTATCTGTATGGTCAGTTCGTCGGTGAATACAGTTATAGCTATATCCTTACTGCCAACTTGGCAATCGGTGGTGTCAATGCTGAAACGGCTACGAAGACACAGTTGGGTTATCTCGGGGTTGCCTATGCTTACCGTGCAAGTATCTATCTTGATATTGCCCGTATGTATGAGTTCTTACCGAACGATAAATTCCCTGATGGAAAGAACAACGAGGGGAATGTGGTTACAGGCTTGACCTGTCCTATTGTAACTGATAAGACGACCGAGGCAGAAGCTCGCAACAATCCACGTGCTACGCACGAGCAGATGGCGAAGTTCATCGAGGAAGACTTGAACAATGCCGAGAAGTACATTGTGAATAGCCCAAGCAACAGTGGCAACACACTGCCTGACTTGGCCGTTGTTTACGGTTTGAAGGCTCGTCTCTATATGTGGAATGAAGATTACGCAAAGGCTAAGGAGTATGCCCGCAAGGCTATTGATACTTATGGCAAGGCTCCTATGTCAGAAGAAGATGCTACAAACACTACGACTGGTTTCAACGACATCTCTAAGTGGATGTGGGGTGGTCAGTACACTACTGAAGATGGTGCTGTGAAGACTGGTATTATCAACTTTACTTCTTTTGCTTCCAACGAAACGTTGTTCGGTTATGCAGGCAATGGTCCGATGAATATGATTGGCAAGAAGTTCTACGAGCGCATCAGCAATACTGACTGGCGCAAGAAGATGTGGAAGGCTCCGGCAGGAAGTCCTTTGGCAGCACAGAACAAGTATGTTGATCCACAGTTCAAGGAAAGACTTCCTGAGTATGGTGCTTTGAAGTTCCGCCCAAACAAGGGTAACTTTGCGGAATCTTCAGTAGCCGTTGTAAGTGCGTTCCCATTGATGCGTGTTGAGGAAATGTACTTCATTGAGGCTGAAGCTGCTGAACATCTTGCAGCAGGTACAGGTATTGAACTCTTGAAGAGCTTTATGACGACTTACCGTGACCCTTCTTATTCTTACACTGGTACGGATGCTATCGATGAAATCATCTTCCAGAAGCGTATTGAGCTTTGGGGAGAAGGTCTTTCATTCTTCGATATCAAGCGTTTGAATATGTCTGTAACTCGTGGTTATGTTGGTACTAACTTCTTCGATCAGTGGCGTTTCAACACCAACGGTCGCCCGGCTTGGATGAACTTCTGCTTCATTAATTTTGAAGAGAACGGTAATCCGGCTGTGAAGAACTGGAACAACCCTGACCCTACAAAGGCATATCAGATTTGGACTAACTAATAAGAAGCTACTTAATTTTAAATAAATTGAATATGAATAAGTTCTTTAAAAGCACATACGTCCTCCTTATGGGATTGCTGGGTCTCGGCCTGGCATCCTGTACGGATGAATATGAATACCACGGCGCAGTCGCTGAAGGTATGGAAGTGTATTTCAGCAATGAGTTGGAATCACAGATTGAGTTGGTAGATGGACAGAATAGTTTCACGATTCCTGTAAATCGCATAGATGCAGCAGAAGCCGTTACTGTTCCATTGACATTTACTCCGGGTGAGGGAAATATCTACAATGTTCCTACATCTGTAACATTTGAGGCAGGACAGAAAGAAGCTAATATTACAGTTACTTATGATGCTGCTGGATTTAAGTATGGTAACTATGTAGGTGGTACTATTGCTATTGCTGAAGACGGCTACAAGTCTGTGTATGGTTCTTCTACTTACACTTTCAAGGCAGGTATCACTCCGTTTAAGGAAATGGCTGGATTTGGTTATTACCGTGATGGTATTGCTTTGCCTGTTTATAGTCTTCCAGTCCCTACTTATAAGGTTAAGATCGAGAAGCATACCACTATCGAGGGGGTTTATCGTTTGAAGCCTTATGGTGCTGCAACATCAGAATTCCAGTACACTGGTAATGTTGATCCTGCAACTGAAGGTTATATGGAAATTCACGCTGAAGATCCAAACTTCGTTTACTTCCTCTATGGCCGTAGTGGTATGACACTCAATGCAAAGGAAGGAGAATTGTACTTCTTGCATCAGGTAGAAAGATTCCTGAAGGCTGGAAACAGTATGGAAGATATTAAGGCTAAGGCTCCACAGTTCTTTGGTAAGCTGAAGAATGGTATCATTACTTTCTCTGAACCAAATTCTGTTGCTTTGTTATTTAATAGCATAAACGGAACTGCATACAATACGAATGCAGCCGGTATGTTGGCGATTGCATTGCCGGGCTATGAGTTCTCTGACTACTCTGCTACTGCAACCTATATGGGTCGTTTCACAGATGCTGCAACTGATAATGATTTGGCAAAAGTTCAGATTACATTGGGTGCTGATGTGAAGACTGCAAAGTATGCTTTGGTACCTGCGGGGTCTATGACTGAAGAGCAGGCTGTTGCTGGTGTTAAGGATGGTTCTATCGAATCTAAGGAAATTACTGCATCTGGCGATGTTGAAGTTCCTTTCACAAATAGTGGCGAATATTATTTTGTAATCGTGCTTTACGATGCAGCCGGTAATGTTCAAGGCACAGTAGTGGAGAAATTCACTTTGAAGTCAAGCAAAGACAATACCGAGCAGTTCAAGGATATCTACAAGGGCTTGCTCACGATTGCTGACCCAGCAGGCGACTTGGGTCCTAAGCTGTTGGAAGGTAGAGTTAAGGGCTTGTTGTTCAAGGATAAGTTGGAGTTTGAAGCAACTCTGTCTCAGAGCACAGCTGATCCAAACAAGTATCGTATTTCTCCATATCTCAAGGATGGTTTCCCATTGGAATTTACTGTTACCTCTGGCGGTTTTGTGATTGTCAAACTTCTTGATACAGGTATTAAGGCAAAAGATGGCCAAATCTTTGTTTCTGATGTTGTAACACTCTATCCTGCTGTGGCAGGTAAGGGCTTTGAGTCTACCTTTGACAAGGCAAATCAGACGATTAAATTTAATATGCTTTACACTGATGCTAGTGGAAAGGGTGTTTACGGTGCTGAAACAGAAACATTCTTGTTGGACGAGGCTTTGACTAAGCAGATTGTTAAATCTATGAAGAAGGCTCCAACATTCGATCTGAACTCAATGCTCAAGAAGCACTATATTGTGAATGTTCCATATTTTAATCTTGGAAAGTAATGTTTGATAATAAAGATTTCAGGGATAATTTCCCTGGAATCTTTATATCTTTTAAAAATAAATAATTATGAAGAAATTAATACTTCTCCTTAATGTCTTGTTTGCTTTCGCTATTGCGGCAAACGCTGTGCCTGCTAAGAAGGGGCAGAAGCGTCTACTGACTTTAGCTAACGGCGAAAAGATTGAGGCAGAACTCGTTGGTGATGAATTTTTAAGTTATTGGCTTTCTGAAGATGGTGTTGCATATCAGTATGATGCAAATACTGATACGTATGCCACTTTTGATTTAGAGGCTTCTTTTGCGCGTGCTGATAAATTGCGTGCACAGCGCGACAAGGATAATGATACTCGCAGAGCTAAAATGCGTAAGGTTGTAATTGGTGGTGATCACATCCCATTTACTGGTTCGCAAAGATGCTTGGTAATTCTTGTTGATTATCAGGATTTGAAATTTTCAACTTCTCTTACAAAGATGGAAGGGATGATAAATGGTCCACTAAGCAAGGTTCAGCAGAGGTTGTATCCTGGTACTGTAAAGCAGTATTTCCGCGATCAGAGTAATGGTAAGTTCGATTTGAACTTTGATGTTAAAGGGCCGTTTACTTTGTCTCAGACTCAGGCTTATTATGGTGGTGATATTGGTAATAACAAGGATATTAATGTTTCTCAGATGATTGCTGAAGCTATTAGAGCAGCAGATGCTGATGGTGTTGACTTCTCTGTCTATGACTGGGATAAGGATGGCGAAGTTGAGATGGTCTATATTGTCTATGCAGGTGAAGGACAGGCTGCCGGTGGCGGCGACAATACTGTATGGCCACACAAATTCAGTTTAGGTTCTAAGGCTATTGGTACAGATGGTGTTGTAGTAAACACGTATGCGTGCAGTAGCGAATTGCAGAAGAATGCATTAGGTTCTGGTACAACAACTGCTGGTATTGCAACTATCTGCCACGAATTTTCACACTGTTTAGGTTTGCCAGACTTCTACGATACCCGTTATACTGGTAACTTCGGTATGAGTAACTGGGACTTGATGGCAAGCGGTACATATAACGGAAATGGTTATTATCCTCCCAACTATTCTGCATACGAAAAATGGTACATTGGATGGCATCAACCAATTGAATTGACTAAGCCTGCAACTATTACCAATATGAAGCCTAATGGATTTGTAAACGGCGATTCAAACTGTGAATCTTATATTATTTATAATGATGAAAATCGTAATGAATATTATATTCTCGAGAATCGACAGGTAGCACATAGTAATGTCTGGGATTCAAAATTGCCAGGTAGTGGCTTGATGATTCAGCACAATGATTTCGATCCTCTTTATTGGAAATACAATGTACTGAATTCAACTATTACTTCTGGTAGTTTGAAGAACGACCATCAGCGTGGTACTATCTTCCGTGCCAACAATTCTAAGTCTGATGAAGCTAAAGCTACCGACCTTTATCCTGCAAATGGCAATACAGAGCTGACCGATGCTTCTTCTCCTGCTGCTATCCTTTATCAGGGAACAAAGGGTAAGATGGGTAAGCCAATTACGGAAATCACTCAGAATGCAGACGGTACTATCAGCTTCAAGTTTATGGGTGGTACTGATCCTACCGGAATCGAGAATATCGAACAGACTGAAACGATTTCAAATTCTGACATCTATTCTGTTGATGGTATCTATATGGGTACCGACGCAAGCAAGTTGCCTCACGGTATCTACATTGTAAATGGTAAGAAAATCGTGAAGTAAAAACGATTATGACTAAAAGACGACTTTATCTATATTTCTTATCTGCTTTATTGCTTGTTGCTTGCAAGGAAAGCAAGCAGCAAGGGCAGGTGCTGAATATAGATAAAGCCAGTCTTAAAGCTGATTCTCTGTTTAATGTAGACAAAGTACCTATGTTTAAAGGTGGGTATGATGCGATGCTGAAGTATATTGAACAGAATATAAAATATCCGGAAGTTGCTAAATCAATTAATTTGGAAGGAAGAGTGATTGTAGCAGCACAAGTAGATAAGAAGGGAAAGCTGAGTAATTTCAGCATTGTCAGTTCCGAACACAAATACCTGAATGCTGAAGCCTTGAGAGTAGTTGGGACTTTGCCTGACTTTGAACCTGCAATGGATGGAGGAAAAGTTGTAGAATCGGAAATCAAGATTCCCGTATTTTTCTCTTTAAAGTAATTTTTGAGATACGATACTTGCAAGCATTATCGATGAAATAATATTTTCTTCTTGCATTATTTAATCTCCGATGTTGAGGGCCGACTAATATGATAGTCTGCCTTTTTTTGTGTCTAAACGAGTTTGCTTGTTGTATTCAAGAAATGCACGGATTTGGTTTGCACTACCGTGATACATCGTTTGTGTTCGATTTTAAAATGCTTGGTATTCAGTGTTTTATAACTGCGTTGCATTTGTGCGAAGAATGCGTTGCAATCTTCGCACAAATGCAATGCAATCTTCGTACAAATGGAAAGCGTTTTTCGCACAAATGGAAATGGTGGTATGTATTCCGTCTTCTTGAATAAGAATACATAAGGAGGAATGGTAAGTTGGAAGAGGGGCGAGGAACAAGAGGATGAGGATATTCTATTTGTTTGCTTGCTTGCTCATCCTCTTGTTTGCGTCAGGAGTAAGGCTTGTTTGGAAATCAGTTTTTGAATATCTTTGTTACGAAATAATTGAGATACAATCTCCAGTTTTTCTATTCGTGCCCTCCATCTGTTTCTATATACTCGTATTTTGTGCCGATTTCATCGAGCTTTTTGCGCAAATTCACATTGTCCTGATAGAGAAAATCATTTTTTCCGATGGCTATATAGTAGTAATGGGTAGGAGTTTTGAGTTGAGCTTTCAGCTTTTCTTTTTCATATTCACTTTACCAGTCTGTTCAAAATTTCCCGAAAGAGTCTGAATCTTTCGTTTTGGCAGAAAACTTCCTTACAGTTGAACGTCTTTGGCGTTGGGAGCATAGTATCGGAATGTTATGCTGCCGTCTTTGTTGATTTCCGGTGATGTCGTCAGTTGAAGTCCGATTGTTTCCTGTGCAGTCGTGCTTAGTGAGAACAGAACCAATGCTAATGTGCTTAAAATTTTCTTCATATTCTTTATGTTTTTGTGCGAATACAAAGATACGAAAATAATGGGAAATGGAAAATGTGAAATGGGAGATGGATAATGGGAAATGGAAGAGGGGAAATGGGAGAGGGGTAATGTGAAATGGAAGAAGGGAAATGGGAGAAGGGGAGAGGCGAAATGAAAAAGACACTTGGCGTTGTGCCAAGTGTCTTAGTTCAATTAAGCTATATAAACGATTAAAAACTGTGATTCTGTTTAAACTGCACTTATCGGTTTCACAACTATTATTGGTAATAGTGTCGAAAGAGAGTGATTTGTGCCCTCGGATTGTTTATTTTAAGATTTCGTATTTAGTGGCTTTCACATAATAAACAGGGTAGTAGTCCTTTCCGTTGTCAGCCATCCATTGCTTCATATTCTGATAATTGCTCATCACGTTGTTGCAACGCTCTATGTTCATACAGTCTTCCTTTTCCAACTCGGCAGCAATCTGCGCTTCCTGCTTTGCGATGGTTTCCTTGCTTATGCGGTGTTCGCATACGATTCCGGTAGCTTTCATCTTGCTGCCAATCAGTTCGGGGGCGAACTTTTGAATATCTCCACCGGCGAAAATCTGAATGGTTTTTTCCTCGTCGGCACCTGCAAGAAAGACTTTCTTTCCAGAACTGTGGCATACGTGCGTAACTGTGCCAGTTATTTGAATTTCCTTGTCTATCAATGTTGCGCCGTCTTTCAATACCTGATCAGACGTGAACATTCCCGTTTGGGCATTTGCTGCTGCAAATGCCAACACCATTGTAAATACTAATAGGATTCTTTTCATTTTGATATAGATGTTAATTTGATTGCAAAGTTAATGTAAATCAAGTACCTGCGCAATACCTAATAGTTGTGAAATGTGAGATGGGAGATGGGAAATGTGAAACGGGAAATTTATTAGTAACAATCATCTAACATTTTCCATCTCCCATCTTCCATCTCCCATCTTCCATCTCACATTTCCCATCTTCCATCATCCATTTCACATTTAAATCGCTCATTATTTTGTCGGTTTATTTTTTTTTATTAATTTTATCCCGATTTTAAGACCTATATAATGGAAAACCAAAACGAGAAAAAAATGAATGAGCAGAATGAGACTGCTAACAAGAAAAAACAATTAATGCCCAAAGGGTGTGTATGTATCTTTATCATCATTGCGCTTTTCGGAGGAATAGGGTGGAAGATGGGAGTTGCACAGATGCTGAACACCATTATGCACACGGCACACGACCTTCTGCTGAATACCTGTTTTTATCTGATGGCCATCTGTGTGCTTACCGGAGCACTCGGTAAACTGTTTGTGGAGTTTGGAGTGGTTGATTTGATTGAGAAGTTCTTCCGTCCAATGATGCGCCCATTGTTCCGATTGCCGGGAGTAGCATCGCTCGGTGCCGTGCTGACTTTCCTTTCAGACAATCCTGCCATCATCACGCTCGCACACGACAAGCACTTCAGCGGTTACTTCAAGAAGTTCCAGTACATTTCGCTCACCAATTTCGGTACGGCTTTCGGTATGGGGCTTATCGTAATCGTGTTTATGCTTGGCAATGGATACTTTGTTGAGCCTCTGTTGGGATTCATCGGGGCTTGTATCGGTTGCTTGGTTTCAACGCGCCTGATGCAGATTTTCGTGCTCAAAGCCTATCCTAACTATCGTGAAGAGAACGCTTTGGAGAGCCAACAGTTCGAGCAACAGGCAGAGCAATCAGTGCGTCAAGAGGAGAAATCCGTCTTTCTGCGCACGCTCAACTCATTGCTCGACGGAGGTAAGTCGGGTGTTGAAGTGGGAATGTCTATTATTCCCGGTGTGTTGATTATCTCAACGTTGGTAATGATACTCACTTTCGGTCCTGCTGCCGACGGTTCTTTCACGGGTAAGGCCTATGAAGGTATCGCAGTTTTGCCCGAATTAGCAAACAAGATTGACTGGCTTTTGCAGCCACTCTTTGGTTTTACCGACCCACATCAGATTGCATTCCCCATTACTGCCCTCGGTGCAGTTGGCGCAGCTTTGAGTCTTGTGCCCAATTTTGCCACTCAGGGATGGATTGACGGCAATGCCATCGCCGTTTTCACAGGTATAGGAATGTGTTGGAGTGGCTTCCTCAGCACCCATACTGCAATGCTCGACACCATCGGTTATCGCGAACTGACTTCCAAAGCCATCATTTCCCACACCATTGGAGGTCTTTGTGCGGCATTGACAGCACACTGGTTGTATCTCATCTTTTGTTGATATCTAATAGATTTTAAGAGTTTGGGATGAATTAACTGTTGATTCATCCCGAATTTCCATATTTATTGATTTTCTTTTTTGTGAAGATAGCATTTTAATCTTTGCACAAATGGAAAGTATTCTTCGCACAGATGCAAGGTCTAATATAAGTTTTTTATATGATCTTACTGCGCGTGGATTAAATGGCTTTGTGAGGTTATTCTTTTGTAAATTCTTTGCTACTCGATTCTTTTTCAGTACCTTTGCACAATTAATGATGCAGCCCGGGTTTGGGTTTCGTCTGGAGTATATAATAATAGGTATTAATAAAAGAAAGAAGAATATAGAAATTATGGCAAAGAAAGCACTTCTGATGATTCTCGACGGATGGGGAATCGGAAATAAAGGTAAGGGTGATGTAATCTACAACACGCCAACGCCTTATATGGATTATTTGAATGCAGTATCGGCACATTCTTATCTGGAGGCTTCCGGCGAGAACGTGGGACTGCCTGACGGGCAGATGGGCAATTCCGAGGTGGGACACCTCAACATCGGTGCCGGTCGCATTGTTTATCAGGATTTGGTTAAAATCAACAAGGCTTGTGAAAGCGGCGATATTCTGAAAAACCAGCAGGTTGTAGAAGCTTACAGCTATGCACAGAAGAACAATAAGAAGCTACACCTGATGGGCTTGGCTTCAAGCGGCGGCGTGCATTCTTCACTTACGCATCTCTACAAACTCATAGAGGTGGGTAAGGAATACGGACTGAAGGATGTTTACGTGCATTGTTTTATGGACGGTCGCGATACCGACCCGAAGAGTGGTGCAGGTTTCGTGTCGAAAATTCAGAAGGTTTGCGAGGCTAACGGCGCAAACATTGCTTCGGTTGTCGGCCGTTTCTATGCAATGGACCGCGACAAGCGTTGGGAACGCGTGAAGGAGGCTTACGATTTGCTCGTGGAGGCTAAGGGTAAGCAGGCTCAGGATATGGTAAAGGCTATTGAAGAGAGCTATGCCGAGGGTGTAACCGACGAGTTTATCAAGCCGATTACGAATGCAAATGTGAACGGAACAATTCAGGAAGGCGACGTTGTTATCTTCATCAACTTCCGTAACGACCGGGCAAAGGAACTGACACAGGTGCTTTCGCAGGTGGATATGCCGGAGCAGGGAATGAAGACTATCAAGGATTTGCAGTATTATACGATGACTCCTTACGATCCTAACTTCAAGAACGTGAAGGTGCTGTTCCCGAAGGAAAACGTAACGGGTACGCTGGGCGAATACATCAGCAGCCTCGGTTTGAAGCAATTGCACTCGGCTGAAACAGAAAAGTATGCACACGTTACGTTCTTCTTCAATGGTGGTCGCGAAGAACCATTCGAAGGCGAGGACCGTATCTTGGTGGCTTCGCCGAAAGTCCCCACCTACGACCTCAAGCCTGAAATGAGTGCATACGAAGTGAAGGACAAGCTGGTGGCTGCGATCAATGAAAACAAGTACGATTTCATCGTGGTAAACTTTGCCAACGGCGATATGATTGGTCATACCGGTGTGATGAACGCCATTGCAAAGACGGTAGTAGTGATTGACAACTGCGTGAAGGACGTTATCGAAGCTGCCAAGGCAAACGATTACGAGGCTATCATCATTGCCGATCACGGCAATGCCGACAATGCACTGAACGAGGATGGTTCGCCAAATACGGCTCACTCATTGAATCCTGTTCCGTTCATCTATGTAACTGATAATAATTCTGCCAAGGTAAAGCCGGGCAGATTGGCGGACGTTGCACCGTCTATCCTCCATATTATGGGCTTGGAAAAGCCTGAGGAAATGACCGGCGAATGCCTGATTGAAGATAAATAATTTGTTTCAATAGTGATATTATGTAATGGAGTTAAGACAAATATGTGGTTTTGTTTTAACTCCATTATTTACCTAAATCCTTAAATCTCAACCCAGAGATACAAGGTTATAAGTGAACGAGTTTGCAAGGAAATTACCTCGTAAATTCAAGAGCGCAATGGAAAACGAAGAATGGTAAGAATCGAAGAATCTTGGAAAGCTCATCTGGAAGCTGAATTTGAGAAGCCTTACTTCCGTCAGTTGTCGGAATATGTGCGTCGGGAATATAAACAGAGCACGTGCTATCCACCCGGAAAACTGATTTTCAACGCTTTCGACCTTTGTCCTTTCGACAAAGTGAAGGTGGTAATCCTTGGACAGGATCCTTATCACGAGCCGGGGCAGGCGATGGGGTTGAGCTTTTCCGTGCCCGATGGCATTGCTTTGCCGCCTTCCTTGCAGAATATTTACAAGGAAATAGAGCAGGACTTGGGTACACCTGTGCAGCGTTCGGGCAACTTGACTCGGTGGGCTGAACAGGGAGTGTTGCTCCTCAATGCCACGCTTACGGTGCGTGCGCATCAGGCGAACAGCCATCAGAAACTGGGTTGGGCGAATTTTACCGATGCTGCCATCAAGGCTTTGAGCGACCATCGCGACCATATCGTGTTTATGCTGTGGGGAGGTTTCGCCCGGTCGAAGAAGTATCTGATAGATGCCAAACGCCATTTTATCCTCGAATCTGTGCATCCTTCGCCGTTGTCTGCCAATCGTGGTGGTTGGTTTGGGCAGAAACAGTTCTCCCGATGCAATACCTATCTGGCTGAACAGGGGGAGAAAGAAATAATTTGGTAGGAAGGATAAAAACGGATTGGCAGGCAAGACACCTGACAGGAGGTGTTGAGCCATTTAATTAGAAAACATTATGAACAGCGAAAAGATGATGCCTATTCTTCAGGTGGGCGATGTACTGGTTTCGCCCGATATCATAACGGAGAAATTCTGTTGCGATTTGGATGCCTGTAAGGGTATCTGTTGTGTGGAAGGCGATGCCGGAGCACCAGTTTCTCTCGATGAAATCGCAGAAATTGAAAACGTGGTAGACGATGTATGGACCGACCTTACGGCATCGGCACAGGCTGTTATCGACAAGCAGGGAGTGGCATATACGGACAGAGAGGGCGATTTGGTAACGAGCATTGTCAATGGCAAGGATTGCGTTTTTACGTGTTATGAGAACGGTTGCTGTCTTTGTGCGCTCGAGCGTTCGTACCGTTCTGGTAAGACAAAGTTTGTAAAGCCGATTTCCTGTGCGCTTTATCCGATTCGTGTAAAGGAGTTTGGCAACAATCTTGTCGGTCTGAACTATCACAAATGGGATATTTGCAAGGACGCTGTGAGGAAGGGTAGGGAGCTGAATCTGCCTGTTTACAAGTTCTTGGAAGGTCCGTTAATCCGTCGTTTTGGCGAGGAATGGTATAAAGAATTGAAGGAAGTGGCGGAGCAATTGGGATATTAGCAATAAGTATTTAGGCTTAAAACTCTTCATAGAAAGTGTTTAACACCATTGTGTGTAGGTGTTAAACACTATTGAGCATTAGTGTTCAACACCCGTTATCTATTTTCCATCCTCCGTTTCCCATTAATATGAAATACACATTTCCCATCTCCCATTTTCCTTCTCCCATTGATATGAAATGCACATTTCCCATTTTCCATTTCCCATTTCCCTTCTCCCATTTTTTAGCTTCTTCTGTATTGCGAAGGGCTCATTCCGTAGTTTTCCTTGAAGTATTTTCCGAGGAAACTCTGGTTGGGGAAGTGCATCACTTCTGCAATTTCCTTAATACTCATACGGCTGTTCTTCAGCAGAACACGGATTTCCAACATAACATAGTATTCTATCCAGTCGCTGGGTGTGCGCTGACTGATGGCTTTGATGGTTTCGGAAAGGTATTTTGGCGTGATATTCAGCTCGTTGGCATACCATCCCACTCGGCGTTCGTGGCGGAATTCCTTTTCCACCAGCTTGATGAAATCGGCAAAAATGGCCTCTGCCCGCGTGCAATTCTCGGTTCCTACCTGCTGCACCCGGTAAATGATGTTGCACATATCGTAGATGAGTACCTTGAGAAGGGAGCTTACCATCTCTCTTCTGAATCGATGGTTGGTGTCGCTTATCTTCTCCTTGATGGTGCGCATATATGCCTGCAACTGACCAATCAGCTTTTCATCGACGTGGAAAACCGGATGGCGGCGTGCAAAGAGGAAGAGTGCCGACAGTTCACGGATGCCGGTTACAATCTCTTGGAAGAACTCGTAAGACAGCACGAGACAAGTACCGTTGCAATCTTCAGACGCCTTGTAGTTGCCCATAACCTGTCCTTCACTTATAATCAAAACATCTCCGGGACCTGCTGTGTGCTCAACGGTGTCTACGGTGTAGGTTATTTCTCCTTTTGTACAAAAGGCTAAAATCAGACATTTAAGCCTTGAGCTTTCTGAAAGGTAGGGGAGTTTTGTGGTTTCGTCGTACAACAGAAACTCCTTCTCTACTTTGTACCCTGTCGGGTAGTTTGCATTTACAAATTCAACATTAATTTCTTTCATAATCTTTTATTGGTTAATTTAACCTTTTCTGAAAGCAAAATTACATATTATTTTCCTAAAAATGGCGTTGAATCGGAAAAAAAGAACAAAAAACAAGCTGTTTTTTGTTCTTTTTATAACCAGAAAAGGAAAGTTGATAAAATGATAAAAGGACGAGCTGACTTGCAAAACAGTCAGCTCGTCCTCTTTTATTTTCGTTTTCTTTTATTTTATTTCTCAGTTCTTTGCAGCACCAACGTTGAGATTTATGCGTCGATGTTTGCGTAGGTAGCATTCTGTTCTATGAACTCACGGCGTGGTTCTACGTCGTCGCCCATGAGCATAGAGAACATTTCATCGGCAGTTGTAGCATTTTCGATTGTTACCTGCTTCAAAAGGCGAGACTTCGGATCCATCGTTGTTTCCCAAAGCTGCTCCGGGTTCATTTCGCCGAGACCTTTGTAACGCTGCGTGTGTATCATCTTGTCGTCCTCATTTCCGCCTGCGTATTTCTCAATGAACTGCAAACGCTGCTGTTCTGTGTAGCAGTATTCGCTCACTTTCTTGTAAGAACACTTGTAGAGTGGAGGAGTGGCAATGTAGAGATGCCCTTCTTCGATTACTCTTGGCATATAACGGTAGAAGAGTGTCATTATAAGTGTGTCGATGTGAGAGCCATCGACGTCGGCATCGGTCATAATAATGATTTTGTCGTATCGGAGTTTGTCGGTATTTGCCTCGAAGTCTGATTCGCCATCTACGCCGAATCGCACACCGATAGACTGAATGATATTCATTACCGACTCTGCTTCGAACACGCGATGACGCTGAACTTTCTCTACATTCAGAATCTTACCACGCAGCGGAAGGATAGCCTGGGTGTATCGGTCGCGTCCCTGTTTTGCTGAGCCACCGGCAGAATCACCCTCGACAAGGAAGATTTCGCAAGCCTTTGGATCCTTGTTTGAGCAGTCTGCGAGCTTACCCGGAAGACCACCACCGGTCATAACGTTCTTGCGTTGTACGTTTTCGCGCGCCTTACGGGCTGCAATACGAGCCGTGGCAGCGAGAATTACCTTGTCGCAAATAAGTTTTGCTTCGGTTGGATGCTCTTCCAGATAGTCTGAAAGTGCTTCGCCCACCGCCTGTTGTACGGCACCCGACACTTCGCTGTTGCCCAACTTGGTCTTCGTCTGCCCCTCAAACTGTGGTTCTGCCACCTTGATGGAGATTACAGCAGTAAGACCTTCGCGGAAGTCTTCGCCGGTAATTTCAATCTTAGCCTTTTCTATTTGCTTGGCGATCTGGCTTTCGCTGTCTGCGTATGACTTCAATGTGCGGGTCAATGCAGCACGGAAACCGGCAAGATGCGTACCACCTTCTATGGTGTTGATATTGTTTACATACGAATGGATATTCTCGTTGTAGTCGGTATTGTACATAATAGCGACTTCGATTGGAATGCCCTGCTTCTCTGTTTTCAGATAAATTACGTCGTCGAAAAGATGTGCGCGATGACGGTCTACGTATCTGACAAATTCCTTCAGACCATCCTTTGCGTGGAAAACTTCTTCGCGTGTCTTGCCTTCAGCGTCTGGACGCAGGTCGCGCAGCGTTATCTTGATGCCGGCATTGAGGAATGCCAGTTCGCGCATACGGCGGGAAACGATGTCCCACTGGTAAACCGTTGTCGTGAATATCGTTGGGTCTGGCCAGAACTGCTGACGCGTACCGGTCTTATCCGTTTCGCCCACAACCTTTACGGCATAGAGAGGCTTGCCCTGTTCATATTCCTGCTGGTAGATTTTGCCATCGCGGAAAACCTGAGACTTCATGTGGTATGACAACGCATTGACACAACTCACACCTACACCGTGAAGACCACCACTGACCTTGTAAGAACCTTTGTCGAACTTACCACCGGCGTGGAGCACCGTCATCACGACTTCGAGCGCACTCTTGTGCAGTTTCTCGTGCATATCCACAGGAATTCCACGTCCGTCATCCTCAACGGTCACGGAATTGTCTTCATTGATCGTTACCTCGATGTGGGTGCAATAGCCCGCCATAGCCTCGTCGATAGAGTTGTCTACGGTTTCGTTGATGAGGTGGTGGAGACCTTTTTCGCTGATATCGCCAATATACATTGCAGGACGCTTGCGCACTGCCTCAAGTCCTTCAAGAACCTGAATGTTACTGGCGGAGTAATTGCTCTCGTTTTCTTGAATATCTGCCATTTTTTTAAGATTGTTCTTTTCTTTTGAGCCTGCCTTGCGCAGCGTCGAGCCTGTCAGTCGGACAGGCCGTTGTCTGCAAGGCTTCCCGATAGGATTAAGCTGCTGATTCTGTGTTGGTTCTATGCCACTTTGCAGCACGTGCCTATCTTTTGCAAAGATACAAAAAATACCTCATTATATGAAAGAATTAGGTGCAAAAAAGCATTAAAAGAATAAGGTCGGAATCCAAATGGATTCCGACCTTAATTATTCTTTATTCGCTATGACTTGTGTGCTGATTAGCCTAATGCAGCAATGTGCTTACAGAGACCAGACTTCAAGTTAGCAGCCTTATTCTTGTGAATGATATTGGTCTTAGCAAGTTTGTCAAGCATCTTCTGCACTGTAGGGTAAAGCTTCAAAGCTTCTTCCTTGTCTGCAATACCGCGCAGCTTACGAACCGCATTACGCATAGTCTTTGCATAGTACTTGTTATGCAGAGTCCTTGTCTTTGTCTGGCGGATTCTCTTAAGTGATGATTTGTGATTTGCCATCTTATTGTTTTCTTTTTATTTTTATCGTAGTCCCTAGCGGAATCGAACCGCTCTTGCAAGAATGAAAATCTTGTGTCCTAACCGATAGACGAAGGGACCGTGCTTTTGTTTAGCGGGTGCAAAGGTAGTCCAATTATTTTAATCGTGCAAATATTCTTCAATATTTTTTCGTATAAA
Source organism: Prevotella sp. HUN102 (assembly GCF_000688375.1). Lineage (NCBI taxonomy): Bacteria > Pseudomonadati > Bacteroidota > Bacteroidia > Bacteroidales > Prevotellaceae > Prevotella > Prevotella sp. HUN102. The sequence goes on from NZ_JIAF01000004.1 coordinate 889,745, forward strand.
ATAGCTTTTTTGTAATTTTGTATTGATTTTATGGGTACGACAACCAAAACCAAGGCAATAGTCCTGCACAGCCTGAAGTATGGCGACGCTTCGCTGATTGTGGATGTCCTGACCGAAGAGTTAGGACGGGTGTCGTTTATGGCACGGATTCCGAAGACTTCAAAGGCAAGAGTGAAGAAGCAGTTCTTTCAACCGATGACGATTCTCGACCTTGAGTTTGATTACCGGCAGCGTTCGTCGTTGCAGCATATCAAGGATGCGCGCATTGCCATACCTTATTATAATATACCTTTCGAGCCTGTAAAGTCGAGCGTACTCCTCTTTATCGCCGAGTTCCTTTATAATGTTACGAAGGACGAGCAGCATAATCGCGCTTTATTCAATTACGTGGTGTCAAGTCTTCAGTGGTACGATGCCGCGGAGTGCGACTTTGCCAACTTCCATTTGGTTTTTATGATGCGCTTGAGCCGATTCATAGGTTTCTATCCAAATTTGGAGGATTATGTTTCGGGAAGCTATTTCGACCTGCGTAACGGCTGTTTTTCCACACTTGCGCCTTTGCATAATGATGTGCTGCAGCCTGTGGACGCCGGGCGGATATGCAAGTTGATGCGAATGGATTATGAGAATATGCGCCTGTTCAGATTGTCGAGGCAGGAACGGAACCGCTTTACCGACATTGCATTGTATTATTATCGGCTGCACGTTCCTAATATGGGCGAATTGCAGAGCTTTGAAATTCTGAAGGAAATATTCGGAGCGTGAGGGAAAGGAATACCTCGGTTCGGGATAGGCTGACAGGGAAAACTCTCACGGAGAGCACAGATTCAAAGATTTTCTTCTCATTTCCGGACACAGAGAAGGCAAAGCCTTCAAGGAGGGCGCAGATGCTTGATGAGAAACGATTGTGCATTTAGTCTGCATTAAGCGTTCACACAAAGAAATCTGTGAGTTCCTTGAAAGCTTCGCCTTCTCTCTGCTGAAAATAATATCTGTGCTTCCGTGAACTCTGTGAGAGGTTACGCCCAAAGAAGCCTCAATATTTTTCATCGCAATCTTATGTTTCTTGATTCGGATTTATCTCGAATTAAGGTATAGAATGGGAACATTCTGATTCTGAATAGGCTGACAAGGGAACAAGTGAACCTGTTTGCAAGCCTCGCTCCCTTGTCATTTTATCCTCTAAATCCGATTATTTTATAATCTTCTTTCCGTCTATGATGTAGATTCCGTGCTGAAGTTCGGTTCCGTTCGGAATGCGTTTCCCGTCGATGGTGTAGACTGCGCTTTCCTTGCTTTCAGACTTAACTGCCTCTATGCCTGTTGATACGGATTCGGGAGTCAGAAGGACAGAATTTGTTGAACCGTCAGTTTGATAGACTTTCCAGTTTTTGTCGTTGGCAATCTTTATATCGCTGCCTACACAACTGTTCTTTCCCCTTTCCTCTCCTTTTTTATAAAGAAGATAAATAGTTCCTCTCCTTGCAGGTGTTGGTAGGCTGTTCATCATTGCCGTCATATTGGCTCCGGTAATGTTGTTATGATAAACATTAATGTCTCCAATCTTCTCGCAATGGCTGAAATCAAGCATTGTCAGTTGATTAAAATCAGCTGAGATTCTTCTGAGCTTTGGACCGAATTTGATGGAAGTGATTTCATTGTGGCTGCAATTGACATTGTCAATTTCCGGACACATCTCCAAATTCAATTCTCCCTTGAATTTATTTTTTCTGCAACAGAAACTACTCAACTTAGGAGTTCCGCTGAGATCTATCGAACTCAGTTCGCAGTTTTCAAAATCCAACTGAAGGAGCGATGGACAATGTGTAATGTCCAGTTTCTCCAAAGGAGTTTTGTTGATAGTGAACATACTGATATTTCCTGTCAGGGTTACTTCCTTTTTCAGGACTTTGTAGCGAGCCTGTTCTACTTTCTCCAGTCCGTCAATTTTAACCCCGGTGCCGCAATGCCAATACACCCTTATGATGTCTCCCGGCTCTCCCTTGATGGTAAATGTGATGTAGTTTTCTGCCCACGAATTGAGCGAGGCAACTAAAACAATCAGCAGTAACAATACTTTTTTCATATTGATATTAAAATTTTAAAAGCACCGCCTCTCCCTTGACAGTAAATAAACATTAGTTAGATAGAATAAAAAAAGCGTGGGAGACCTACTGCCACCCGTCCCACACTCTGAGGTCTTCGCATTACCCGACACAGTTGAACGAGCAACGAGACCCCACGCCGATATGAAAAAAGCATAATACACCTATACACCTCATATATCCATACTTGCATTGAGCAGTATGAAGCATAACGAGATGATAGGGCTGAATGCATTGATTCACACCCGTGAGCATCTACCGTTGCCAAGTTCGTGACTATGTCTGGAAGTTTGCGAAGTTTCAGAGTGTCAAGAACAAAGCGCGTGTAAACGCCTTTCCATATATGATTCCCCACACAGGCAGGTTGTTCGCTAAGAACGGTTTGCCGTTTTCCCCGATGCTGTTTCCTGACGGAAACGCATCATCGGCGTAAGGATGCTGCAAAAGTAATCATAAATTCTTAAAGCACAAAGAGAAACGGGTAAATTTCGCTTTAATTGAAAATACACTTGTCAATACGGTTCGCATTGTTCATTAATAAATGCAATGCGTTTCTGCTCTCCATCTTGTGTTTTTTGAGTTTAGGTTTTGTATGCTTTGGGGTATGCTTTCCGTCTTTTTCCGTAAAGATATTGCTCGTTTAAATTCGATAGGAACATCAATCCTTGCAAGAGGATAATCATACGATTTGCGAATGACCGAAGATTGCATTCCATTCTTCGCAAAAACGCTTTGCAATCTTGCGAAGAATGGAATACAATTTTCGCACGTTTGAAAGCTCTCATTTGTCGTTTGATTTTCAGACGTTTACAAAGAGAACGTTTGCCGACTATGTTGCTTTATTTTGAATAATTTTCTGATGAAAATGCCAGAGCAGAGGATAAGGGTGGAACTTGTAAATACAAGACGGCGAATTTGCCGATGTGTTGATTTATTTATCTGTCTTTAATTTTGTCTCTGACGGATAGAATTTTGGCACATCGTTTTCATCAACGTTCAGTGAAATCCTTGAAGGTCTTGCCTCTCGCAGATATGAGAGAATTATGGATAATCGTTTTGCCACGAAGATGTCGGATGGGCAAAAATAAAAATCCCTTCAGCAGCACGCTAAAGGGATTTACGTCATATATGATAAATAGGTTTACACAAAATTAATCAAGCCTTGAACAGCTTCGGAGTCGTTATTCTCGTTTTCCTGTTCTTCCTTGTTGGTTGTTTTCAGATCCTTGATCAACTGCTTTGTACGCTTGTATGTCGGAGTATTCTCAATCTGGAGAATAACATCCTCGTTGTCCAAGTCGTCTTGTGAGAAAAGATAGATGTGCGGGCGACGCTTGTATTGCGAGTTGTTTTCGTTTTTGTAGTAACGGTCGCGGCGTTCACGACGCTCTGCGTTCTTTTCTTCCTCTTCGGCAATGCGTGCAGCCTCTTCCTGAGAATGCTTGCGTATGCGGCTTCCCATACCATCCACGTCTTCGATACCGAAGCCGGTTGCAAGGATAGTAACCTTCACTTTCTTGTCGAGTTCAGGGTCGAGGGCGATACCCCATTTGAGTTCAAAGTCGTCGCTGAAGCGTCCCATAAACTCGTTTACGTCGCCCATTTCCTCCATTGTCAGGCCGGGGTTGTCCTTATTGTCGCTGCTGAAGTTGATGGAAAGGAGAATCTTCTTTGAATTGTAGATGTCGTTGTCGTTGAGCAACGGCGAGTTGAGGGCATCTTCGATGGCCTGTTTCACACGGCCTTCGCCTTCTCCGTAGCCTGTACTCATTATGGCAACGCCGCCATCCTTGAGCACAGTCTTCACATCGTTGAAGTCGAGATTGATCAAGCCGTGAACGGTAATAATCTCTGCAATGCTCTTTGCGGCGATGCTCAGGGTGTCGTCGGCCTTTCCGAATGCGTTGAGGACGCTCATTTCGGGATAAATCTCGCGGAGACGTTCGTTGTTGATAACCAAGAGTGCGTCTACCTGCTTTGACATTTCCTCAACACCGTCGAGTGCCTGATCGATTTTCTTGTCGCCCTCGAAACGGAACGGTATGGTAACGATACCAACCGTGAGGATGTCGAGTTCCTTAGATACGCGGGCAATAACCGGTGCTGCGCCGGTACCGGTACCACCGCCCATACCTGCTGTGATGAAGGCCATCTTCGTTCCATCGTTGAGCATATTACGGATGTCGTCGATGGTTTCCTCAGCAGCCTCTCTTGCCTTTGCAGGTTTGTTGCCGGCACCAAGTCCTTCCTTGCCCAATTGCAGGTGAACAGGCACGGGAGAGTCGTTGAGCGACTGTGCGTCGGTATTGCACAACACGAAGGTTACGTCGTGGATACCTTCCTTATACATATGGTTTACGGCGTTGCCACCTCCACCACCAACGCCTATTACCTTGATGATGCTGTTCTGTTCTTCTTCGCCAAAGTCCAGAATGTCCAATGTCTTATTTTCGTCTGCCATAACAGTAATTTCCTTTTAAATGTTTTCTAATTATCATCAAGTCTCTGCTTATTCTTCTTCTTCGAGCATCTTGCCGCCAAATTCCTTGAGTTTTCGGGTAAATCTGCTCCAAACGCTGTTCTTTCTCTTTTCTTCTTCCTGTCGGCGTCTCTCTTCTTCTTCCTCCTCGCGCTTACGTTGTTCTTCTTCTAAACGTCGACGTTCCTGTTCTGCCTTTTCCTTTTCAGCAGCCGTGAGCACTACTCCTTCTTTTACTTCGGTAGGCTTGCGAGGTGTCTCGTGGAGTTCGCTGGTGTTGCTCTTTGTTGGGTTTGTGTCTACAAAGAGATTTTGGTCAGAACTGATGGCAGGGCCTGCACAGTTGATGTCGCCCTTTGCAAGAAGGCCGAGAATTGTATTCATCGTGCCGTTCTTGGCATTGATTTCGGGAGCATTGCCGTTGATGGTCTGGTTTACGAACTTCGCAGTACGGATCTTGTCTACGTTTTGATGATTGCGGAATGCACGTTCAATATTCTTCATATTCGAGCCGCCACCGGTAAGAATGAAGCCTCCGAGGAGTTTGTCGAGGTATGCCGTGGGCACCTGATGCACTACGTTTTCGATGATTTCGAGCACGCGTGCCTCTACAATCTCAATGAACTTGCGGCTCTCTACGGATCGTTCCGGGTCGATAGAGTAGGACAGGCCGTTGTCTATATCGTTGTTGTCGGTAAATGCACTGCCATATTTCAGCTTCATAGCTTCTGCATCCTTCTCCTCCATCTGAAGAGTAGCGATGTCCTTTGTAATGTTGCCGCTTCCCAATGGGAGGACTGCAAGATGGCGGAGGATGTTCTTATAGTAGACGGAAACTGTTGTGGTGTCTGCTCCAAAGTCTACCAGTACGCAGCCGCCACGCTTTTCTGCTTCGGAAAGTACGCTGTCTGCCAGTGCCAAAGGAGCGAGATACATCTCTGCGATTGAGATGCCTGCCTTTTCAAAACAGTTGTTCAGATTATGGTAGAATGATTTGCGCCAGAGGATATTGAGGAAGTTTCCTTCAAGATGACTGGCCTTTATGCCCACAGGATCGACAACATACTGGTTGTCTACCTTGTATTCCTGTGTTGCAGCGTCGAGAATCTCCTGATCCTGATAGCTCATAGTGCGGTTGTTGTCCATCAGCTCGTTGATCATATCGCTTGTAATGAGCGTTTCGGAAGGGAGTTCCTTCACGATAACGTTCTTTACGCTTCGGATAGACTGTCCGCCCACACCCACGTAGACGTGTGAAATCTCGTGTTTGAGCTGTTTTTTCAGCTTGCCGATGATGCTGATTAAGCACTGCCCGGTCTTGTCGATGTTGTAGACAACGCCTTTGCGGATGCACTGTGAGGCTCCCTCTGTAACAACAGCCTGCACAGTGATGCTGCCGTCAAGGTTCTTCTTGCCAGCGATTCCTGTAATCTTTGATGAGCCCAGTTCAATGGCTACAATGAATTCTGCCATACACGTAATATTTATTTTTATTTTATTCTGTCGCTTCTAATGAACTTTCCTGAGGCTCGGCAGGTGTGTCCTGTTTCTTTGCCTCGCTTGTTTCAACCTCTTTCTTTTCTTCAGCAGGTTGGCTTTCTGGGAATTCTGCACCGTATTTCTTGCAGATAATCTGATTGTCGAACTCTACGTTGATGTAGGAATACTTGTTCCAGCCGGCCTGTGAGAGACCGTAACGATAGAATTTCTCCAGTCTGGTAAGTTTCTTTTCCACGTATGCCGCTATCGCCTTTTCGGTTTCTGCCTTGTTTTTCTTTATAGGAAGATAGCCGATAAAGATGATATGGTCGCCGATTCGTGGGATGAGTTCAATGCCTCTGTCGCTCAGCACGTGTATCTGTTCAATCTGATTGAGCCAGAACTCCGACTTGCTGATGGCCTTTGCAAGCGGCGTGATGCCGTTGTTGGCGAACCAATGATTGATATTGCCCGAAGCAATAATCAGATCGCTTGTATATTTTGAGTTGGGCAATATGCCGCCTTGGTCGTCAAGGTAGTAGTCGTTGCCGTTATCGCTCTTGATACGGATAATCGGCATTCGCTGCGAGATGGAAATGTTTACATCGCCATTCTCTGCAACATAGCATTGAGCGGTATTGACGAATGGTCCAACCTTCAGAGCTTCCTCTATCTTTCTTGGCTCAATGGAATCCACCTGTTTGTTCAAAGGGTAGAGTTCGGCTTTCTGAAGAATGCTTTTTATCTCGTCAGCACTGAGAAATCCCGCATTGTTGGAGTCGGAAATGTCGATGTTTACCTTATTGCATACGATATGCTGCTTGTCAGGCTCGTTCCACGAAGTGATGGCCATAACAAGATAGAATGCCAGAAGGATATCCAAAGTGCATATTGTAGCTTTTTTCCAACTAATGTGCATTTCTTATTCTTTGCTTTTGTTTACTCTTTACTTTTTAATATTTCAGCCATTGCAGGCACGTAATTGTCCAAGTTGCCGGCTCCGAGAACCACAAGAACATCGAAATCGCGCTCCTTGGTAAGTTCCAGCACGCTGTCTTTTTCAATCATCTGCTTCGCAATGCCTTCTTTCAGATTGTCGAATATCAATGAAGTGCTGACGCCCTCAATGGGTTCTTCGCGTGCAGGATAGATTTCCGTCAGTATGACTTCGTCGAAATGGCTGAGCGCATCGGCAAATTCCCGATAGAAATCTCTTGTACGGGTGTAGAGATGAGGCTGGAAGATAACCGTAACCTTGCGGTTTGGGTAAATCTCCTTCAAGCTCTTGGCACTCTGAAGGATTTCCTTTGGATGGTGGGCATAGTCTGAAAGGAAGACGTGCTTGTCGTTTTTGATTTTGAAATCGAAACGACGGTCTACACCTGCGTATGTTTTCATTCCGTTTCGCAACTCTTCGGCAGTGCAGCCGTTGAGCTGTGCCAATGCCATTGCCGCAATGCCGTTCTCTATATTAATAGGTACGGGCTGTCCGAGTTCGATGTCTTGCACGTTCTCGACAGGCGAAATGAAATCGAACACGATAGTTCCATTTTCAATACGGATATTTTCTGCGTGGAAATCGCCCTCGATGCGACTGTACTCATAGACCTTCACACCCTCCTGAACATTCTGTTTCATTTCCAGATTCTTGTGAATGACAAGCACGCCGTCGGGCTGAATCAATTCCGTATAGTGCCGGAAACTCTCCAGATATGCCTCCTTGGTTCCGTAAATATCCAAGTGGTCCGGGTCGGTAGACGTGATAACGCTCATCCAAGGACGCAGCCAGTGGAAAGAACGGTCGAATTCATCTGCTTCAATTACAACATAGTCGCTCTTGTCCGACAAGATATAATTCGTGCCGTAGTTCTTTGAAATGCCGCCAAGGAAAGCATTGCAGTCCAAATGGCTTTGGTGCATAAGATGCGCACACATTGTAGATGTGCTTGTTTTGCCGTGTGTTCCTGCGAAGCAGAGACCTTTATGTGTTTTGGTCAATGTGCCTAATACCTGTGCACGTTTCTGAATCTCGAAGTTGTTTTTGCGAAAGAACGCAAGCTCCTTGTGGGTTTCCGGAATTGCAGGCGTGTAGACAACTAACGTTGTGGCGGCATCCTTGCATTCAGACGGGATGAGATTTACGTCTTCTTCGTAATGAATCTGTATTCCCTCTTTCTGAAGTTGGGCGGTAAGTTCGGAAGGAGTCTTGTCGTAACCACCCACGACAAGTCCCTTTTGGCGGAAGTAACGGGCGACAGCACTCATCCCTATGCCGCCTGCACCTACGAAATATACTGCCTTGATATCCTTGAGTTCCATTTTATCTTATGCTTATGTGTTGCCCTGAGTCGCTGTTGAGGCTCCGGGCTTTAATTATTCTTTGCTGCCTGAATCAGCTTCATCACTTCGTCTGCAATGATGTTTGCAGAATCGTGAAGTCCCATTTTCTTTACGTTTTCGCTCAGACTGGCGAGTTTCCTGTCATCGGAAACTGTTTGGAGTGCCAGAGAAAGCAACTTTTCCGGTGCTTCTGCATCTTTCACGAAGAGTGCGGCATCCTTGTTTACGAGTGCCATTGCATTCTTTGTCTGATGGTCTTCGGCTACATTCGGACTGGGAACGAGGATGACCGGTTTGCCAATCAACTGAAATTCGCTGATGGAACTTGCGCCGGCACGGCTGATAACCAAGTCGGCCGACTTGTAGGCAGCACCCATATCGCCGATGAAGTCCATTATCTTGAGGTTAGGCAGTTCCCTACCCTTCATTTCATCGAGAATGCTCTGATGATAGAATTTGCCTGTCTGCCAAATAAACTGTGCGTCGGAATTGGCTATCAGGTCGAGATGGTCCAGTACCGAACGGTTGATGGTGCGTGCGCCGAGACTGCCGCCAACGAGAAGAATGGTCTTCTTTGCAGGGTTCAGACTGAAACTCCTGCGCGCTTCTTCAACGGACACCGCTGTGTGCAACACATTCTGGCGAACGGGATTCCCGGTCATAATGATTTTGTCGGCAGGGAAGAATCGTTCCATCCCTTCGTAAGCCACGCAGATTTTCTTTGCGCGCTTTGCCAACAGCTTGTTCGTAACGCCCGCATACGAGTTCTGCTCCTGAATGAGACAGGGAATGCCCATCTTTGAGCACTCGTAGAGCGTAGCCCCGCTTGCATAGCCGCCTACACCGACTGCCACCTGTGGCTTGAAATCCTTGATGATTCTGTGCGCCAGTCTGAGACTTTTCCACAATTTGCACAGCACGCTGAAGTTCTTCAGCTTGTTGGCACGGTCGAACCCCTTGATAGGCAGCCCTTTTATTTCATATCCAGCAGCCGGAACACGTTGCATTTCCATTCTGCCTTCGGCACCGACAAAGAGGATTTTCGCTTCAGGATGCTTTTCCCTGATGGCATTGGCAATAGACACGGCTGGGAAAATGTGTCCTCCTGTTCCGCCTCCGCTGATTATGATTCTTAACTCGTCGTTCATCTTTTATGCAGTATTAACCTACAAAGTTAATCATTTTTTTTATCTTACTGATATTTATTTGTCTATTTTAAGGCAATTCGCATTTTGGGGCAGTCAGGCGAACTGACTTGGCGTCATTGGCGTGTGGGCAACGTTGCTTATCCCTTGGCAGTTCCTTCCTCGGTTTCGGGACGTTTTTTGGCAAAACGACTGATGCTCAGCAATACGCCAATGTAGACACAGTTGATAACCGTAGACGTTCCTCCCTTGCTGATCAGGGGCAATGGCTGACCGGTAACCGGAGCAAGCCCTACTGCCACCGCCATATTGAACAATGCCTGAGACACCAGCAGAATCGCAATTCCCATTGCGAGAAAAGCCGGGAAGGAATTTTCGCACCTGTTGGCTATTCTTCCGACTCTGAACAGGAGAAAGATATAGAGTGCGGCAACCAGTCCGGCTCCCAAAAGTCCCATTTCCTCAATGATGATGGCGAAGATAAAGTCGGAGAAAGCCTGCGAAAGGAAATCGCGTTCGTTGGAGTTTCCCGGACCTTTGCCCACATAATTCGCCGATGCGACGGCGATGTTGGCGTGTGCCACCTGTCCGTCCTTGTCGAGGTCGTAGTTCTCCGGCGCAATATATTCGTCGTCGGTGAATTTCAGGATACGGGCTTTCCACGTGTCCATACGGTGGAACATCTTGTCAATCATTCCTTCTTCCTTAGGTTCTTCCTGTATTCTGGCTGCAACCTCTGTCAGTTGTTGTTTCTCATTTGCTGCATTTTCACTATGCCCGAAGAGAAGGATGAATCCTAAGCCTAACGAACCCAGTAATGCCAGTGTGCCGATGAATTTGCCTAATTGCTTCATAGGAACTCTGCCGATAAACATCATAAGCGTAATCGTTAGCCCCAAAAGTGCAGCCGTTGATAGATTTTCAAATACAGTCAGTCCGATAATGATAGATGAGATTATGAAAATATACCAGAAAGCCCTCTTGTGTGCTCCGTTTTCCGTCTGCATAGCACTCAGAATCTGCGCTGTGCAGAGTACAAGTGACATCTTTCCGATTTCCGAAGGTTGGAATTTTATTCCCATTATATCGAGCCACCTGCTCGCATCGTTGGTGGCTTCGCCCATACTCAAAACCATCATCTGCGTTAAAATTGCAAATAGGAGCATCGGTACGGAGATAAGTTTGAAGTATTTGCACTTGACGTTCATCACGACGATGAGGCTGAATGCGCCAAGCAGGATGGTTCCCACGTGCTTTATGATAGGATTCCAGTAGTTTCCACCTTTGTATGACAGAGAACTTGAGGCTGAATAAACCTCAATGATACTGATTATACAAAGGATGAAAAATATCATCCATATCACTTTGTCGCCTTTGAATATATTGCTAAGGGACCAATTCCTCATTTTGCCTGTTGGTTGAATTATGTTTATAAAATTTGTAATTTGAGATTCTGCTATGTTCTGATTTTAGGTGCTTTGTAAGTTTCTGAAAATCAATAGCCTACATCATCGTTTTCAAACGTGCGAAGAATGCGTTGCAATCTTCGCAAAAATGCACTGCAATCTTTGTAAGATTGTTTTCCATTCTTCGGTTACTTGCAAATCGCCTATTCGCTACTGCCGAAACTACAAGGCACGAACGAGGGTCTTGAACTGTTCGCCTCGGTCTTCCATATTCTTAAACAGGTCGAAGCTGGCGCAGCAAGGACTCAGCAGAACCGTGTCGCCGGGTTTTGCCAGTTCGTAGCAGGCGTCCACGCATTCCTTCATAGAGTGGGTGTCTCTTACGGGAATGCCGAGATTGTCGAAATTATCGTGGAGTTTCTGATTGTCGGCACCGAGATAAACGATGCCCGAACACTTCTCCTTTACCAGTTCCTTGATGGGTTCGTAGTCGTTGCCCTTATCCTTGCCGCCGATGATGAGGATGGTGGGCGTGCGCATACTCTCGATCGCATACCAACAGGCATCTACGTTGGTGGCCTTTGAGTCGTTGATGTATTGAACGCCCTTGACCTTGCAGACCTTTTCCAGACGGTGTTCTACGCCCGGGAAGTCGCTGAGACTCTTGCGTATGCTTTCTTTCTTTATGCCGCTGATGTTCGATGCTATTCCGGCAGCAAGCGAATTATAGATGTTGTGCTTGCCGGTGAGCGAAAGCTCTTCCTGTTCCATATTGAAGGGCGTGGGCTGTTCTATCTTGTATTCGCCTTCCTCTATGTAGCCGATGCTTCCCTTTTCCTTCAGTTCGGAGAATGGATACTGCACGGCCTTGACGTCAAACTTCTCGAGCTGCTTCTTGATTACTGGGTCGTCGTTCCAGTAGATGAAGCTGTCCTCTTTGGTCTGGTTCTGAATAATGCGCATTTTTGAGTCGGCATAATTCTCGAATTTGAAGTCGTAACGGTCGAGATGGTCGGGCGTGATGTTGAGCAGAATGGCTATGTTCGCACGGAAATCGTACATATCGTCGAGCTGGAAACTGCTCAGTTCGATGATGTAGTATTCGTGTGGGTCTTCTGCTATCTGAAGAGCGAGACTGTTTCCGATGTTGCCTGCCAGACCTACGTCGTAGCCTGCATCCTTGAAGATGTGGTAGATGAGGCTCGTTGTCGTTGTCTTGCCGTTGCTTCCTGTGATGCAGATCATCTTGGAGTTGGTGTATCTGCCGGCAAATTCTATTTCGCTGATGATGTGCGTGCCCTTTTCTATGAGCTTTTTTACCATCGGGGCTTCTCTCGGAATGCCGGGACTCTTAATCACTTCGTCGGCATCGAGAATCTTTTCTTCCGTATGCCGTCCTTCTTCCCATTCTATTCCGTGCTCGTCGAGCAGCTTCTTGTATTTGTCCTTTATGACAGACATATCCGAAACAAAGACCTCAAAACCCTTAGCCTTTGCCAAAATCGCTGCTCCTGCACCACTTTCGCCTGCTCCTAAAACTACTATTTTCTTCATAATCAATATTTTTTCTTTCTTATGCTGGAGTAGTTTGTAGGGCTCCAGACTTGTCTTTAATTTCTCTTTATCTGTTTTTAATGTCCTGTTCGCTTGCCGTTCGGCTTCTTTCGTCCAACTGTTGCGATGGTGTTGCGGACGGTTGGCAATCGGACGGACTATCTGATTTTCAGCGTGATGATAGCCAGTGCGGCAAGGATGATGGTGGTAATCCAGAAACGGATGGTAATCTTGCTCTCGTGAACTGCATTGTGCGGCACCTTAATCAGGTACTTGCACTCCGGATCCAACTGACTGTCCTGTGTCCTGAAGTTGTCGTGGATAGGCGTGCGCTTGAATATTCTTTGCTTCACGCCCTTACGCTTCCCCAGTTTATAGTAGTAAACCTGTACGATTACGCTCAGACTCTCAATGAAGAAGATGCCGCAGAGGATGGGCAGCAGCAGTTCCTTGTGAATGATAATGGCACCTACGGCGATGATGCCGCCGATGGTCAGGCTGCCGGTGTCGCCCATAAACACTTGGGCGGGGTAGGCATTGTACCACAGGAAACCGATGAGTGCTCCGATGAATGCCATAAAGAACACCACGAGTTCTTCAGAACCGGGTATATACATTATATTGAGGTAGGCGGCATACCGAAGGTGGCTGCTCACATAGGCAAGAATGCCCAGCACAACTCCTATTATCGCTGAGTTTCCGGCACACATTCCGTCCATTCCATCGTTGAGGTTCGCACCGTTTGATACGGCTGTAACTACCACGATGGTCATTATCACGAACAGAATCCACCCTGCCGCCGTCTTGTATTTGCCACAGAACGACATTATTTCAGAGTAGTCGAGATTGTGGTTCTTCACTAATGGGATGGTGGTCTTCAGCGTTTTTTCGGCTTTGTCCTTATGCTGCACCACCATTTCCGTACCGTCGTTCTTGGTTACTTCAAGGTTGAGGTTGGCTTTCACGTCGGGCGATGCCCAGAGCACGAGTCCTACGATGAGTCCAATCGTTACCTGTCCGACAATCTTGTATTTACCTTTCAGTCCTTCCTTGTTGTGTCTGAAGATTTTGATGAAATCGTCCATTCCACCGAGGAAACCTAACCAAACTGTTGTAACGACCATCAGGATTAGGTAAATGTTGCGCAATCGGCCTAAAAGCAGTACGGGGATGAGCAGGGCAACGATGATGATGATGCCGCCCATCGACGGTACGCCGATTTTCTTCACACCGAATGGGTCGATGCTTGCGTCGCGCTGCACTTCGGTAATCTGCTTTCTCTTGAGACATTTAATGAACTTCTCGCCAAACCAAGCAGAGATGATGAGGGCAAGAATCAATGCAACGATGCCGCGAAAACTGATGTAGCCCCAAAGGTGTGAGCCACTGATGCCGTATTCCTCCAACCAACGGAAAATGTAGTATAACATAATTTTCTCTTTTTAATGAGTAGTCTCTTTGTCTTCTTGCTCCGGTTTACTGAATACCGAATATTTCTTTGATTACTTCGTGGTCGTCAAAATGGTGCTTTACACCCTTGATTTCCTGATAATCTTCGTGTCCCTTACCGGCAACGAGGATTACATCGCCTTTTTCCACAAGCATACACGCAGTGCGGATAGCCTCCTTTCGGTCCACGATGGTAAGCACTTTTTTCTTCTGAGGGGCTTCAAGTCCTTCCATCATATCGTCGATGATGGCCTGTGGGTCTTCATCTCGGGGGTTGTCGCTCGTAAGGATAACCTTGTCGCTTTGCTTTACTGCCTCCTGTGCCATCAATGGTCGCTTTCCCTTGTCGCGGTTTCCACCTGCGCCGCAAACCGTGATTACCTTGCCTTCCTTGCCTTCCAGTACGTCGTGGATGGCAATGAGCACATTCTCCAATGCGTCAGGTGTGTGTGCATAATCAACAACCGCCGTATAGCCTTCGGGCGAATTGATGGGCTCTAAACGGCCATTGACGCTTTTCAGCGTGCTGAGTGCGAGCAGAATGTCTTCCGATTGCTTGCCAAGCATCATCGCTGTGCCGTAAACGGCGAGCAGGTTGCTCACGTTGAACTTGCCAATGAACTGTACGCCGACTTCCTTGCCGTCTACTTCAAGGTACATTCCCTCGAAATGGCACTCCAGAATGCGGGCACGGAAGTCTGCCATACGCTTCGTTGAATAGGTCTTTATTTCGGCTTTGCAGTTCTGTACCATTACCATACCGTTCTTGTCGTCGGCATTCGTAATTGCAAACGCATCCTTCGGCAACTCATCGAAGAACATCTTCTTCGCATTTCTGTAATTCTCGAACGTCTTGTGATAGTCCAGATGGTCGCGGGTAAGATTGGTAAATGCGCCACCTGAGAACTTCAAGCCGCCAATGCGGCGTTGCTGAATAGCGTGACTGGAACATTCCATAAAGGCATATTCGCAGCCTTCTTCGACCATTCGGCTGAGAAGTTGGTTCAATTCGATAGGGTCTGGCGTAGTATGGGAGGCAGGTACGGCTTTGTCGTCAATGTAATTGCAGACGGTTGAAAGCAAACCTACCTTATGTCCGAACTTGCGGAACATATTATACAGCAATGTTGCAATGGTGGTCTTGCCGTTAGTTCCCGTGATACCAACGAGCTTTAACTTGTGTGAAGGATTGCCATAGAAAAGCGTTGCGACTTTACCTACCTCTTCTTCAGTAGATTTTACCTGAATGTAAGTGATGTTTTCTGCTGTTTCTTCCGGCATATCTTCCAAAAGAATGGCTGTTGCGCCAAGCTCAATAGCCTTGGGAATGAAGCGGTGGCCATCGGTTTGTGTCCCCTTGATGGCTACAAAGAGATGTCCCTTTTCGATCTTACGGCTGTCAATGTTGATGCCGGTAATATCTGCATTGTCATTGCCTACTACGTTAAGCGGCTTGACATTCTTGAGCAATTCACTTATTTTCATATCTTGTAATATCTTCTTGTAATGTTTTCTTGTTTTTTATTATCTTGTTATCCGAAGGTAAGCGTGCAGATCATATTGCTTTTGATAGCTTCGCCTGCGCCGATGGATTGTCGAATTACTTTGCCGCGGCCGGTCATCTTCACTTTGATTCCTCTGCTTTCCATCAGATAGACAGCGTCTCGGGCACCCATACCGTGAACATCCGGTACTACTTTTTCGTTGTCTTCCTGTTTCTTCTGCAATATGAGGGAAGAATTGTTTGCTGCAACGGTTCCCCATACGGGGCTTCCGAACGGATAGGCACCGTTCCATCCATTTTTAACGTTGAAGCCGAGGAAATTCAAAACGTAGTCCGATGCGAGCAGATTACCAGTCTTTGCCTGTGGAATGAAATGAGAAGTTTCGTCCTTTGCATCATTAACGCTCAGTTTCAGACTTTGCGCCATAATTCCTTCTGCGATATTGTGGAAGACAACACCGCTCATTCCACCTCCCGAAGCAGGCAGTCCGGACTTCTGAATGCAGACGATGCAACTGTAACGTGGCTTGTCGGCAGGGAAGAAACCTGCAAAACTCAACAGATAGTTGGTTACTCCGGACGTATAGCCTGCTGCGCCCTTTGACATCTGCGCAGTACCCGTCTTGCCGGCTACCGAGAACTTGTCTGAACCGGCTTTCTTTCCGAGTCCTTCCGACACTACTTCGGTAAGGATTCGCTGCATCTGTACGATGGTACTTTCTTTTGCTATCTGCGGACGCATCACTACCGGTGCGTAATCTGCCAATACTTCGTTGTCCTTTATAATCTGCTTGACGAACCGCGGCTTCATCATCTTGCCGCCGTTGGCGATTGCATTGTAGAATGTAAGCGTTGAAATCGGCGGAACCTGAGTTTCATACCCGATGCTCATCCACGATAATGCCGTGGCACTCCAGTTGATATACTGGTTCTTTTTATTCTTCTTTGGCATACGGATTTTAGCCGGAGAATAGCCGACAATAGGGATATTGAGGTCGTCTGCAAGACCGAGATCGTAAATTCCCTGCACGAATTTCTCGGGTTCGTCGTGATAGTTCATATCAATGATACGGCTGACACCGATGTTGGAACTGTACTTCAAGGTCCAAGGAAGCGTCAATGTGCCATACCCGCCACGCCGCCAGTTGTGGTCCTTCATATCACGGCCATACATATTCCACACGCCACCTGCCGTTTCTATCGTTTTCATCGTGTCTACCACACCGTCGTCGAGTGCAACCATAATGGAAGCAGTCTTGAAAACAGACCCCGGTTCGAGCAAATCGCTCACTGCGTGGTTCTTGATTTCGCGATATTCTCCATCGGCACACTTGTCGAGATTCACGATTGCCTTGATATCTCCGGTTGCAACTTCCATCACGATAGCTACACCTACGTTGCCGTTGATTTCTTTCAATTCATCGAGCAGGGCGCGTTCTGCCAAGTCCTGAATGCCAACGTCGATTGTTGTGATGATATCTGCCCCGTCGATGGGCGGCACTTCGGTTATGTCGAGGAATTTATTGCGCACCTTCTGGCGTCTTTTCATACCGTTGATGCCACGCAGTTCCTTGTCGAACGTCAGTTCAAGTCCGCATCTTGCCACGTCCTTTGCGCCATAGAGGTCGCCCACGGTTCGCTGTGCGAGCGACCCGAACGGACGGCGGCGCGCATTGAACTCATCCCAGTGGAATCCACTCTGGTATTTCGACAGATGCAATACAGGAAGTTTCTGTACTTCTATGAATGTATTATAGTCTATTCGTGAATTGACGATGGGGAGATGCCTCTTCTTGTTCTTCAATCCCGTAAGCAGTTCTGATTTGAATTGACTGGGACTTTTTTCCGGGAAAAGCTCATTCAGCCCTTTGCATATCAAGTCGATACTGTCTCTGAAAGCCGTATCGTTCTTTGCCTCGGTCAATGCGTGGAAGTCCATATAGATTTTGAACTCCGGCAGAGAACTTGCCATCAGTTGCCCGTCGGCACTTAGAATGTTTCCACGGGCAGGCGTGATAGGCACGCTGTCCCTCTTGAGTCGGGAAGCGACGTCCATCCAATAATCCTTCTTTGCCGTCATAGTGTATGCGGCCTTGCCAATCACTGCAATGGCAATGAAAGTCATAATGAACGCAATACCCTTGTAGCGAGGCAAACTTTTCTGATTGTTGAATTTTCTCATTTCTTACTCTCCTGGGACATTTATTATATAAGGTGGACGCGGGGACATTTTCAAAACGCTGTCTTTCCTTGTTTTCAGTTGTTCGAGCACGTGGCTTTCGCGGGATTTCTCCGTGAGCTGACTGTTGCTCGACAGTGCTCTGTACTTAGCATCCTTCAGTTCATTGTTGAGCTTGTCTATCTCAATGAGGTTTTTTTGTATTCCGTATCTGTTGGAAATGTAGACGATGATGAAAAAGGATGCGAGCAGAATCAGCCAAATGTTATTTTTCAAGAGGTTGGTTGAAAGAAGGTCGCCGGCAAGAATCTTCTTCAGCGTGAAGGTGGACGACATCGGTTGTTCGTCTTCTATGGCTTGCGCTGCGATGGCATCCCTTATGGCTTTGTCTTCAGCCTCTCTCTCTTCCCTTTCAAGCCTTTCTTTCTCTTCCTTTTCCCTCAGCTTTTCCTCCTTTTTCCGAACGCTGCTGTCTTCTTCGTCTTCTCTTTGTTCAGGACCGGAAGTGCTCTCTTCTTTTTTCTTGGGACGGTCTACCGTGAGCTCAATACTCACAGGCTCGGCGATAACGACAGATGGCCGAGGCTCTTCTATAACCTCAGCTTCCACAACGACCTCGGAATCAGCCGCAAGTTTGGCTTCAGCAATCTCCTCGTCGATATAGTCCTGTTTCTTGTCAATCATCTGTCTTTCGCTCTGCTATTCTTAGTTTTGCACTTCGGCTTCTTGGATTCTCCTCCTGTTCTTCCTTACTCGGGACGATAACCTTGTTGTTTACCAATCTGTATGGCGATTCAATCCGTCCGAAAAAGTCTTGTTTCAGTTTTCCCTCTATGTTGCCGGTCTTCATTATGTTCTTGACTATTCTGTCTTCAAGCGAGTGATAGGTTATGACAGACAGTCTTCCTTCCGGTTTCAACAGCTCTGTGGCTCCGAGGAGCATTTCCTTCAGGGCATCCATCTCGTGGTTTACCTCTATGCGGAGTGCCTGAAAGAGTTTTGCCATTTCTTTTTTCTCCCTTTCCCGCTTGAAGAAAGGCTCAACGACGGCTTGAAAATCTTTTGTTGTTTCTATTTTCTTCTGCTTTCTGCTATTGACAATGGCAGATGCAATCTTCCTTGAATTTTTGAGTTCTCCGTACAGGTAGAAAAGGTCGGCAAGCATTTCTTCATCGTATTCCTGCAGAATGTCGGCTGCCGTTTTGCCTGCACGCTTGTTCATTCTCATATCCAGTGGCGCATCGAAACGGAAGGAAAACCCCCGCTCTTCGTCATCGAAGTGATGGCTGCTCACGCCGAGGTCGCCGAGAATGCCGTCTATCTGCTCAATGCCGTGATAGCGCATCCAGTTTTTGATGTATCGGAAATTGGAACGGACGAAAGTGAAGTTCTCCGGCATCGCATCTCCGCTGCCGATGGTCTTGATGTTCTGTTCCGCGTCGGCATCCTGATCGAAGCTGAAAAGATGTCCCTTGTTGCTGAGACGGGAAAGAATCTCACGGCTATGACCGCCACCTCCGAAGGTTACATCGATGTAAATTCCTTCGGGGTTGATGTTCAGACCGTCAATACTTTCTTTCAAAAGGACGGGAACGTGATATGTTTCAGCCGTTTTAATCATAGCAGGGGAGTGCTTTCTTCTTTTGAGTTGTTGGCGGCATCGTCGTTGCCCATCAGTTCTTCCAGTGCTTTGCTGAAATCTTCCGGACTCATAAAGGCATTCTGAGCATCGTTGTTCCAGATTTCAATGCAGTCGTCCATTCCGATGAACTTTATCTGCTGGTCGATGTTCGCCATTTCCAAGTAGCGTTTCGGGATGAGGAAACGGCCGTTTCCGTCCAGCGTGATGGCTTCGACGTCTGAAACGAATTGGCGGTAAACAGTCTGGTCGCGCTTGTTCCATCTGTTCAGGCGGCTGCGGAGGTTGTCCAGCATTCCGTTCCATACAGATTCGGGGTATAAAACGAGGCAAGGCTGATAGACATCTTTGCGCATAATGAGAGATTCTTCGCCCGATGAGCTCAACACCTTGCGAAAAGCAGCAGGCAAAAAGGCGCGCCCCTTTGCATCTGTCTTAGCTTCTGTACTGCCTAAAAATCTCATACGTTCTCCTTATAATATGTAAACTCGGTTCAAAGTTAAGCAAAAATCCCCACATTCCACCACTCTGCACCACAATATTTGCGCAAATGGCTTATTTTTGTGAAATTTAACAAATGCGATAAAGCTGTTTTTATTATCTGCCTGTCCGTTGGTTGAGTTGGATCTGTCAGTCCGTTTCCGGCTTTTTCTTGCTCGTTCGTTCCCTTGTTTTCCTATGCTCTTTTTCCCTTCTGTTTTTGTCCGTTTGCAACTGACCGAAGAATGGAGAGCAATCTTCGCAAAAATGCACTGCAAACGTGCGAAGATTGGAACGCATTCTTCGCACGTTTGGAAACAGAGTTTTTGTATTCTGATTTTCAAATACTTACGAATAGGATGTTGATTGGTGGATAGTGTCACTGTCGTTTGCCGACAGATGAGGGTGTTTGCCGTTTTCCGTTGTCAGCATTTTATAAATTAAAATCATTCCAAGAGTTCGGTCTGTTTGTTCATTCTTGTGTCAAATTTATGAATTTTTTTATATTTTCTGCTTAAAATCAAAGTTTTCTCAAAAGGATTCGTTATTTTTGCATTCAGTAATAGAGAAGAAAGCATAGATTGTAATGGAGAAAACCATTGACATCGACAAGATTCTTGCGAATAAGATGGGTGCGAAAGCCAAACTCGTACCGGGGTTTGCAGTTAATTGGCTCAAGAAGATTGTACACGAAGACGAGGTGAACAAGTTTCTTTGGGAAAGCCGGGCTTTGTCTGGAACAGAGTGGCTTACCGAATGCGTGAAGTATCTTGATATGACTTTGCAGATTGACGGTTTGGAAAATCTGCCCGATAAGAACGACGGAAAACTTTATACTTTCGTTTCCAATCATCCACTTGGTGGACAGGATGGTGTAGCCCTTGGCTCAATCATCGGTCAGCATTACGACGGAAAGTTCCGTTATCTCGTGAACGACCTTCTCTTGAATCTGCCCGGATTGAAACCGGTAAGTATCGGGATTAATAAAACAGGAAAACAGAGTCGTGATTTCCCCAGAATGGTCGAGGCCGGATTCAGCAGCGACAATCACATGCTGATGTTCCCTGCCGGGTTGAACAGCAGAAAGATTGACGGCAAGATTCACGATTTGCCTTGGACAAAGACTTTCATCACAAAGAGCGTGGAGTACAAACGCGATGTGGTGCCAATCTTTTTCAGTGGGCAGAACTCCGAACGCTTCTATAAGATTGCACATTTCAGCGATAAATACGTGAAGAAAATAAACATTGCGATGCTCTTTCTTGTCGATGAAATGTACAGAAACGTGGGGAAAACCTTCCGTGTGGCATTCGGAAAACCTATACCTTGGCAGACTTTCGACAAGAGTAAAACGCCGATGGAATGGGCGAAATTCGTGGAAGAGAAAGTCTATGAACTTTAGACTTCGGATGATTATAGGACAAGAATAAGCAATATTACTCATATACTTTATATGGAAGAAGAAATAATCCAACCTGTCAGTAAGGAACTTCTGAAAAGCGAACTTACACCGGAAAGGCTTCTGCGTGTAACGAACAAGAGCCACAACGAGATTTACGTTGTGTCTGCTGATGAAGCACCAAACGTAATGGATGAAATCGGGCGTCTCCGTGAGATAGCATTCAGGAATGCAGGTGGAGGAACGGGCAAGGCAAAAGATATTGATGAGTTTGATTTGATGCCCGGCTGTTGCAAGCAGCTCATCGTTTGGAATCCCGAAGCACACGAGATTATCGGGGGATACAGGTATATATTCGGTTCTGATTGGAAACTCGATGAAAACGGACAACCTATGCTTGCCACCAGCCACATGTTCCATTTCTCCGACAAATTTATGAAAGAGTATGCTCCCTACACCGTTGAGTTGGGGCGTTCTTTCGTGTCTTTGGAATATCAGAACGTCCGGAAGAGCTCAAAGAGCATCTTTGCACTCGATAATCTTTGGGACGGCTTGGGTGCTTTGACGGTTATCAATCCCGAATGCAAGTATTTCTTTGGAAAGGTTACGATGTATCCGTCGTATATCCGTCGTGGAAGGGATATGATTCTCCACTTCCTGAAGATGTATTTCGGCGACAAGGACAACCTGATTATCCCGATAAAACCATTGAAAATTGACACTCCTCTGTCTGAATTGGAACAACTCTTCAATGGTAATGGGTTCAAGGAAGACTACAAGATTCTCAATAAGCACATCAGGGATTTGGGTTTCAATATCCCGCCGTTGGTAAATGCCTATATGAATCTGTCTCCAACGATGAAGCTTTTCGGCACAGCCATTAATTATGGATTCGGCGATGTAGAGGAAACGGGCATCCTGATAGCCGTGGATGAAATCTTTGAGGAGAAAAGGATTCGCCATATCGAGAGCTATGTAAAGGAGAATCCAGAGGCGTTGAACCTTACAAGTGGTGCCAATAAGCTGATTTATCCTGACGCTGAAGCAGCAAATCGGCAATAATCAGCCAGCAAAGGCCTGCGATATACGGAGGGAATCTTAATAGTTCAGTATATACAGAGACCGTATCAAAGCCCAAGGGCTTCGGTACGGTCTCTTCTTTGGTTGTTCAGGCTGCAAGAAATAAAATGCTTGATAGGTAAAGGAAAAAGTAAAGGAAACAAGTTGAGAAGCCAAAATAGGACAACTGAACTTCCTCTGTGCGTAGAGAGAAATGTCGGGAGGTTTAATCAGGAATTGTTTGTCGATAAAGAAGTCTCCTTGTCAGCTTGTTCGCTTGCCGTCTTGTCCACTTGTTTCGGGATTGGATAGAAATAAAAAATGGGGATGCGTCGGTAAAACGCATCCCCATATCTGTTTGAAAAGTTTGTCTGATAATTACTTAGCGATGAACTTTATTGCTTTCTGTGTGCCGTCGCTGTATTTAACCTGCTTGATGGTAACACCCTTAGCCGGTTCTGAAAGCTGCTTTCCGGAGAGATCGAAGTACTTTTCAGCAACTACGCTGCCTGCGTTCTCGCCTTCTACGGTTTCAATGCCGTTTGTTGCATCCTGATCGAAGGTGTAAACAGCAAGCATTTCACTGTAACCTGCCCAAGAATTGTCGTCTGAATAGAAGGTACTCAGGAAGTTTTTATTATCTGTACCATTCAGGGTAATCGTATTGTTCGATACGGTGTATGTGATATTGGTTACCGCTGTGTTCTTTTCGTAGCCGCCAGTAGCTTTTTCCTTTGCCATAGCTACCTGCATACCCCAACCTTTATCACTCATATAAATATATTGATCAACAGGAACGGTGATAGTGTTGCCAGAAATAGAACCTCTTACCCAAGAACCGAGATTTGCGGTAGCAATAGGATTCTTTAGGTACACAGTCTTTCCATCTGCTGCATACACTACCTGCAGGTTTGCAGACTCTGTAGTGAGCGTATCTAATTGAACAATGGCTACTTTATAGCCTCCCTTGCCGTTTGGAACTACGTCAGCACCTATACCAGTGCGCTTGTAAACTTTCTGTTCGCCTGCCGGATCATCATAAATAACTGTCTGAGCAAATGTGCTTACAGAGAAGAATGCCATTAAAACTAAAAGTAAATGTTTTTTCATAATCAATGTTTTTAAATTATACATTAATAGGATTTTCTCCCGTCTTTACTTCGGTCGAAGAGCTTATAAGATAAATCTTAATGCTCAAAAAGCTATTTTAAAAAGCTTATTCTTGGAAATAAGTCTCTCAATTCTTTCTATTGCAAAGATAGAAATTAATTTCGATGTGTCAAACTTTTAACCTAAAAATATTTATTTTAATGCAAATTTCCGAATTAATGCTACATAATGTAGGTTTGAATAAGGCTACCACATTATTAAATAATACTTAGATAGAGATAAGTTAATAAGAAAGCAAGAAAACTGATTTACAAAGAAACCAATCGACGCTTGGATAAATTGAGAGGAGGATTTGTTAATCATCCTCTTATTACAGCATTGTTTGTTCTGTTGTAATTAGAGATTATGGAAATGATAGATTTGTAGACGTCTTCAGTTATTGGCTTGCATTTCTGCATTTAGACTTCTTCTGAACTTGTGGAATGGGTTTGATTGGAAAAATGTGAGGCGAAAATAATTCAGGATAAGGCATAAAAAAGAGTGTATTCTTGCATCACGCAAGAATACACTTTGCCACTTAACTAAATAACTCAAAAAATTACTTGACTCAATTCTGATTGGTTTATTTTCTCACGAGAACTCTCCAACCTACATTTGTTTGACTATTAACTTACTAATAACTATTTTGTCTGTTTTTAATCAAATAGCTTGAATTGATTTTACAAAGGTATAATTTTTCTGTTGTATACCAAAGTATTTCCCATTTATTTTTCAAATTAATGATAAATAATGGTTCTTTTTACAATTATTCACGCTGCGAAACAGATGTTTTTTATGTTCTGTGCGTCCATATTTTGTATTATTTACAGTATTTTCGCACGCTATGCTGTGATTTGAAATCGGTGTTCGGCACGGAGTGAAACGATACATAATTCTCTGTGTGTAAATAATATTTACTGACTATTTGAAACCTGTATCATTGTTTTTCGGCAAGTACAAGTTTGATATCGCTGTACGAAATATCATTGCCACATAGATTCTTGATAGGCATAATACCGTCCTGTGTTCCTACGGCCTTTATAATCCTTCTGATTCGGTTTACTTTTTCTTTGTTTACAATTTCCTCAGCCTTGATTTCCCCAGCGGAAACGTAGCTTTCAAGATGCCCTTGAATGGTAGAGACGACCAATCCTCTTTCCTTGGCAATCTCTTCCACGTTCTTGCCTTCCTTGAAAAGTCTGTAAGTAACGACACTTGTCTTTTCCTTTGGCACTTTCGCCTCCTGCGTTTTCTTTTTCCTTTTTCTCGATGCAGTTGCCGTATCTTCTCCCATTGCTTCGAGAATAGCCTCCTGTTTGGCAGCAAGATATCCGTTGGTGGTAAAGCCTTCTTTCATCATTTCGGCTAATAATGCCCTTTTTGCACCCACCGTCTGTTCCAAATCTGTATATGTATTCTGATACCTTTTCACGGCAGCCTTGTTGTTGCTTTCCAAGCCTTTGGTCATTTCGAGCAGATGAACGAAAAGTTCCGTCAGCTGACTGTGGAAGTAGAGGGCACTCTTTTTCACGCGGTCAAGGAATGCTTCCTCGTGCAGTTCTTCATCTTTAAGCCCTTTCATTACCGAAATCCACTTTTCGGCAACCGACAATATCCGCTTGTCGTAGTCTTCAATAGTCATCTTGTGGAGTGCCGTCAGCTTGGAATACTTGTAATAATATTCCGACAATACACGAAGCATGGCATTCTCAAAACGGAAAATCTCGTTGAAATCGAACATTTCTGTCAATAGATAACGATAATAGGTTTCTTTCAGAAGTGGGAGCGAGGCTACGCTCTTCTCGGCAATTTCAGATTGCTGATTGATGTATTGGCTCACTCTCTCGTCGCTGATGATGGCATTTTCGCCGACCGGCGATGCCAAAACCAGACCTTCCAATGTTCGGCATCGGCTTAATGCCACATAGACCTGCCCGGAAGCGAATGCCTGTTGTGCATCAATGATAGCGTGATCGAAGGTTAATCCCTGACTTTTGTGTATGGTTATCGCCCACGCCAACCGAAGGGGATATTGCTCGAAAGTGCCCTGAACTTCGGCTTCAATCTGCTTTGTCGTCTCGTTCAGCGTGTATTTGGTATTTTCCCAACTGTGCGGCTCCACGTCTATCGCCTCTTTTTCGCCCGGACAAAGCACCTGTATCTTCTGGTCGTCTATATAAGTAATGTGCCCTATCTTGCCGTTGTAATACTTTCCGCCATTGTCGTTGCAGATAAACATCACTTGTGCACCCTTTTTCAGGCTCAACTGGTAGTCGGCGGGATAGTTGAAGTCTTGAAACTGACCTTCTATTTTGGCTGTAAAAGTGTAGACTTCAGACCGAATGTTGTTCAACTGCTGACTGTTGAAGCTGTCTGCCATACGGTTGTGGGTTGTCAGTCTGATGAAATTGCTGTTTGTCTCGGGCTGAAACGTCGGATTGTAACGTTTGTTCAGCGTCTGCAAATCCTCATTTGTTGCCTTTCCATCGCGGATATGGTTCAGAATGTTGATGAAAGTGAGGTCTTGCTGCCGATAAACCTTCGACAGTTCTATCGTTACGTAGTTGATGCTCTTCAATGCGTGCGAACCGAAGAAATAGGGCGTATCGTAATACTTCTGCAAGAGTGCCTCCTCGTCGGGACGGACCACCGGCGTAAGCTGCTGCAAATCGCCAATCATCAGCAACTGAACCCCTCCGAATGGCTTGTCGTGTTCGCGGAAACGGCGCAGCACGGAGTCGATAGCATCGAGCACATCCACGCGGACCATACTGATTTCATCGATGATAAGGAGGTCGAGCGTGCGCATAATCTTGCGTTTCTCCTTGCTGTATGAAAAGCGTGTCTGAATCTGTGCTTCCGGAACAAAGGGCGAGAGCGGCAGTTGGAAGAAAGAATGAATCGTGACGCCGCCGGCATTGATGGCTGCAACGCCTGTCGGTGCCACAACTATCGACCTCTTGCTGCTGTTTTCCCTGATGGCACGCAGAAACGTTGTCTTTCCCGTGCCCGCCTTACCGGTCAGGAAGATGCTGATGCCCGTATGCTCTACGAAATCCCACGCATTGCGCAGTTCATTGTTCTTCTCCATTTGCTTTGTATTCTCTTAGCGGATAGCAAAATTACGCAAAAAAAAAGACACCTCCAAACCATCCGTTGATAAATATCAATTGGCTTGACACATAGCAATAAAACGAGGATTTTTTGTGTCTTTGGGCATATTTGATTCCCCAGTTCGCCAAAAGCCACTAACTTTGCAAGCGTAAAAAGATTAAGGATAACAAATAATTCAGGACAAAGGGTCCTGCTAAAGAAAGATTGATTATGGTAACAGTATTATTAGTAGTAGCAGTAGTAGTTGCATCAGTAGCCCAAGCGTTTAATGTGAATAAAAGGCTCGGAGCTTGATTTGACAAGAATAAAGTAGAATTTGAGAGATTGTGAGGTCTCGGTTTCAGCAATGAAATCGAGACTTTTTGTTTGTTTTTATTACCAAAAAACGTACTCTGAAAAAATTCAATACAGAAATTAAAATGCGTTATTGGGAACGTTGAAAGTTGAAAAAGCGAAGATAATTTTTCAATCTATCGACAAATGAATTGCATTCTTCGCAAGAATACACGCCGTTCTTCGGTAAATTGCAAGGCGAAAGTACGAAAAACAAAGCATAAAATCAGGTTATTTATTCCGATTTACTGTCCTATTCAGGAACTTTTTATATTCTGTTTTGTGCACAAAACACGAATGATGAATATAAATCTCTGTCAGTAAATCATTTATGATTGCACGCTCATAATTCGCGTATTTGAAAATTTAAAATAACTTTGCCGAAAATAAACGAATTATAAAGCCCCTTTTGTCAATATTATTCACAATAGTGCTTCTCATAAACTTCACGGAATCACAGCATTTATCTGCAAACCGAGCCACTTGTTGCCCTGTTTTTCTATGTTCCGAACCATTCTCTGAATGCAGGGAAACAAACAATCTGCATCGGGGCATAGCCGATGCAGATTGTTATATAGATAAGCGTAGTCGCTCTTACCAGTTCTTCTTTGTAATGGTGGTGTTTTGGTCGAGTTTCATACTCATTCCCATCACTTCCACTTTGCGATTCAGCGTTGCGGTTGTAACCCAACCTTTTGGTGAGAAATTGAAGGTTTCGGTGGAATCGTAAGTGAGATTGGTCATTCCCATCGCCTTCATCTGTCCCCAGTTGTTCTCTATCTGCGACGTAACTTCTTCGCCAAGCCCCATCTTCTTCATATTTGAAATTATCATTGCTTTTACATCCTCGTCGGTCATATTGCTCTTCTGGGTTCTCTTCACATTCAATGCGCCCTGAGATTCAGATGTTTCATAGGTAGCGGTCGTTTTCACGTCCTGCACTACTTTCAGATTCTCCTTGAAACCATTGCTGAGCTTCTTGCCATACAGCCCCATAAAGGTGGAATACTCGATGAAATCGATGATATTTGGCTCTTCCAGTTGCTTGCTGATAGCCATAATCACGTTTCCTTTCGGCATAATTTGCTCTACTGCCGGATTTTCCTTATACAGTTTTTCTATCTCGGCAAGTGCATTTTCGCTGGCTTTTGCCACCACCTCCTCGTAGTTTTCAATCTTCGTGATCTTGCCGTTGGCATCTGTCAGAAAGACCATTTTCACGCCTTCAAGGTATTTTTCCTCCGGACTTACCATCTGACTGACCACCTCTTCCTTGCCGTCATACTTCAGACTTGTAATGGTGGTTTCCAAACGGTAGCCGTTCTTGCTCTTGTCCAACACCACATAACGGGTATCTACCGTGGTACTCAACTGCTCTCTGCCTGCCCCCATCGGCATATCCATCGTGCCTTTGGCAACTGTCTGATAAACGGTTGTGTCGCCTTTGTTAAATTCTGCCTTTACGGTCTGCGCATCAGCTATCGTCGATGCACCGAGCATTAGTAGTGAAAAAAGAATTGTTTTCATAAGTTTCTATATTATTTATGGTTTGACTTTTGTTTTTTCTTGAGCAGATATTGCAGACATTCCTCCATAATTCTGGCGTGGCTCAGTTTCATTGCTGCAAAATAAATCACTCCGGCCAAGAGTATTTTTGCACCAAGCAGCAATACAATATGCTCTATCGGCTTTACTATCCAATAGGAAACAAACATTGTAAGGAAAGTAATGACGGCAAACGGAAATACATCCTTCACGGCATCGAAGAACGTGATACCGATAAGCCTATGTGCAAAGTATTGCCAAACGAAGAACCATACAATATTTAAAAGGCTGTATGCCAACACCATCACTTCTATTCCAAAACGATAAACCGTAAGAATCAGTACAATCTGAACCAGAATCTGCGCTATATTGCACCACATATAGGTGCCGGATTCGCCCTTGCTGATGACCAGATTCTGATAAAGGATGTGCAACGGTATGAAAGCACCGCCCAAACAGAGCATCTGCAACAGCGGAACGCTTTCTATCCATTTGGAGGAAATCGTGATAACGATAAATTCCGGAGCCACGAAAGCAAAGCCGAACATTGCCGGGAAAACGATGAACGACGTGAAACGGAGCATCTTTCTGAATGCACGCAACTGCCGTTCGCTTTCCTCGTTCAGTTGGGCAAAAACCGATTGAGCCACCTGTATTACTGTGTTCGATACAAATGAATGCGCCATCGTGTTCCATTTGAAGGCTTGTGTAAAGTTGCCCACAGCCTTGATAGGGAACACTCTACCGAAAATAAACGTAAGAATGTTCTGGCTTACCGTGCTCACGATGGCCGTAATGAGGATTTTATTGCTGAAACCGAACATCTGCCTCACGGGTTTGAAGTCTATTCGGAGGTTAGGCCGCCATTCAACGTAATAGAAACGTCCGATATTGAGCACGAAAATATACGTTATCTGCTGCCACGCAAAGCTCCAGTAGCCATATCCGAGAAATGCCAACGCAACGCCGGTGCTGCCCGAACAGACGAGCGATACAAAGCTGATGATGGCTTTTTCCTTGTTCATCAGATTGCGAACCATATAGGCTCCGTGGGCAATACCGAGGGAAGCAATGACGAAACTGAGGAAAACGAACCGCGAAAGCGGAACAAGAGCCGGCTGATGGAAGTAGGCTGCGATGAGCGGAGCCGAGAAAAACAGAATAATATACAGTCCCGCGCCCATCAAAACATTGAACCAGAAGACCGAATTATAGTCGTTGGGCTTGATGTCTTTCAGGTTAATGAGCGCAGTAGAGAAACCGCAATCCTGCAAGTTGCCTGCTATTGCCGTGAAAATGGTAATCATTCCAATCAAAGCATAGTCTTCCGGCATCAAAAGTCGTCCGAGACATATTCCGATAATGATGTTCAATAGCTGCATACTGCCGCTATTGACAGCTCCCCAGAATAAGCCCTTAACAGTTTTATCTTTCAATGAATCCATAATATTATGCGATGAAATCGGTCTTTTCTACAAATTTTCTTTGTACGCTTCGGCAGGTTTTCCCACGTATTGCCATTTTCTTATGGCGTTACGGAAGTTGCATCCGTCGATGAATTTATACAGTCTGAACAAAGGATAATACATTCCACGATTCGCAGGGGTGTATTGTCCGTTGTATCTCTTCGCTATCGCCGCCGTATCTCTGCTCCAGATGTTGCCTCCCATCGCCGTCTTCGTTTCGCCATAGATACGGATTGCCGATAGATTGCGGTTGATTCGGCGCACTTTCAAGCCTCCCTCGTAAACCCGAATCAGCCATTCCACATCCATTTTTGCGTGAAAATCTGGATTGATATATCCGATTTCATCGAATATTTTGCGCTTCCAGAACATTCCCGGCTGCGAAATATTGTAGCATCCGTGCCTGAAGAAGAAATGATTCATCACGATGTGCGTGAAGTTTATTATCTTCCCCTCCCTGTCAATTTCGACGGTATAGCCATTGGCAAAGTCGGTATCGGGATACTTTTCATAAAATGCCGCAACGGTTTTCAGCGTTCCCGGCAAGAGCACATCGTCGCTGTTTATCCAGCAAACTATGTCGCCCGTAGCTCTGTGCATACCTTTATTGATGGCATCGCTCTGTCCCTTGTCCTTCTCGCTGCACCACCACGTGATGGAAGCATCGTATTTTTTCAGAATATCCACGGTTTCATCGGTAGATTCACCATCGCAAACGATGTACTCCAAATTGGGATATTGCTGGTTCAGCACCGAAAGAATCGTTGCTTCTATGAACTCTCCCTGATTATAGGAAGGTGTAATAACGGATATTTTAGGGTATTTCATTGCTTGATGCTTTTGATAAAGTCTTTAATTCTCCTGACGGATGATGTGTGCCGGATTGCCAACCACCGTCGCACCATCGGGCACATCACGGAAGACCACAGCTCCCGCACCGATGGTTACGTTGTTTCCAATCCTTATCGGTCCGAAGATCGTTGCGCCAGTCATTATCTTCACGTTGTCGCCGATGGTCGGTCGCCCGTCGCGTCCTTGATGATGGCCTGTTCCTAAAGTAACGAGTTGCAGGCAATAGAAGTTCTTCCCGATGCTTTCGGCATTCAGGTAGGTGGCATAGTTATGTTCAAAATGAGCCCCTCCACCTATTCTCGAACACCATATATTCAACGTCCGTTCGGGTGGGCACAGCCATTTCACGAAAACCGAGCGATACTCTCCCATCCGATAATAAAACAGGTTGCGGAAAGTGCGTTCCCTTGTCATTGCCTTGATGAAGTTTCCCACCGTAGCTTTCCTGTCCTGAACTTGCAACAAATCCTCGTTCACATCACGATGCTTCGTCTTATACAATATAATATGTGGTATAAGACGAATCGACGACATTGTGAGCAAGATGTGTTGCGTGAGTTGATTCATTGCTTTTATTTTCTTGCAAAAGTAATATTATTTTGTCAGTTTCCCCATCTTTTGCATCATATCTTTTTCCTTTCCTATCATTTAATCGCTATTATACCTCGTTGATTGGATTAATTTTGCCTATGCGTTTCACTTTTCTGTGCCTTTCTGCAATGGTTCAAGAGCTGTTGGCGAACCAGTAAAACTTCTCTCGTTTCGGCAATGATAAAGATATGATTTGCAATTAACCGAAGAACGCACTCCATTCTTCGCAAGATTGCAATGCGTTTTTGCGAAGAATGGAATGCGTTTTTCGCACGTTTGCAAACTGATTATTAAAATATTGATTTTCAAACACTTACAAAATACAATACAAGATTTTTCACATTGCATCATTTTGCTCCCTAAGTTGTGGAAAAAGAGTGGTGTATGAGCAGCAAACTATACGGCAGAAACGAAAAAAGCGACACCACGCTGCCCAACGAGCAAGCGCAATGTCGCTTATATTTCAATCTTCAACGTGAAGATGAATCACGCAGAAAATCTTACTTCACTTTCTCTTCAAAGCTCAACATGTGCTCTGGAGCGAGGATAGCGTCGAGCTTTTCTTTTGTGAGAATACCCTTCTCAAGAACGAGATCGTAGACAGAACCACCTGTTTCGAGTGCTTCCTTGGCAATCTTTGTGCTGTTCTTGTAGCCGATGTATGGGTTCAAGGCTGTAACGATACCGATAGAATTCTTCACGGTAGCAAGGTTGTGCTCGCGATTTACCGTGATTCCATCGATACACTTCTCGCGCAATGTATCCATAGCATTGCCCAACCAAGTGATGTCTTCAATCAAGCACTCAATGATAATTGGCTCCATAACGTTCAACTGCAACTGACCTGCTTCGGCAGCAATCATTACTGTTGTATCGTTACCAATCACCTTGAAGCAAGTCTGGTTTGTAATCTCAGGAATAACTGGGTTTACCTTACCCGGCATGATGCTTGAACCCGGTGCCATTGGAGGAAGATTGATTTCGTTCAAACCACAACGAGGACCTGAAGCCATCAAACGGAGGTCGTTACAAATCTTAGAAAGCTTAACAGCCAAACGCTTCAAAGCACTGCTGTAACTTACGTATGCACCTGTGTCAGGTGTAGCCTCAACGAGGTCTTCGCCTGCAACAAACTCCATACCTGTGAACTCGCTCAGCTTTTCAGCACAAATCTTTGGGAAACCCGGTGCTGCATTCAAGCCTGTACCGATAGCTGTACCCCCCATATTGATTTCGTGGAGAAGCGCAGCATTACGGTTGAGGTTCAATACCTCTTCCTGCAATGTGTTCGCATAGGCTGTAAACTCCTGACCACTGGTCATTGGAACTGCATCCTGCAACTGTGTGCGACCCATCTTGATGGCATCCTTGAACTCTTCACCCTTCTTACGGAAAGAAGCAATCAGCTTTTCGAGCGTTGCAGTAAGGGTCTTGTTCATACGAATCAAGGTCAGACGGATGGTCGTTGGGTAAACGTCGTTGGTAGACTGGCCGCAGTTTGCGTGGTCGTTTGGAGAGCAATACTGGTGTTCGCCCTTCTTGTGGCCGAGGATTTCGCAAGCACGGTTGGCAATAACTTCGTTTGCATTCATATTAACAGAAGTACCTGCACCACCCTGTACCATATCTGTAACAAAGTCTTCGTGCATCTTGCCGTCGATGATTTCGCGGCAAGCCTGTGCCATAGCGTCGCAAATCTCGTCGTTGATTTCGCCGAGTGCGCGGTTTGTCTCAACGGCAGCGAGCTTTACATAAGCAATTGCGATTACGTAGTCAGGATAATCGCACATTCTCTTGCGGGAAATGTGATAGTTGTTCACTGCACGCTGTGTCTGCACGCCATAGTAAGCATTAGCCGGCACTTGGAGTTCACCTAAAAGGTCGCTTTCAACGCGGAAAGCCTGTTCGTTGTTGTTCATTACGATAGTAATTTAAGATTATAAAATGTAAATTCAAATTTTCATAGTTACTTATTCCTCCCACTTTAAAGTGGTACAGGTTTTCGTCTATTTCATCGACTTCAGCCCCTCTTTTCGTAAAGCACATTCCCCTGTTTCAGCCTATTGGCGCACGCTTCTGCAAACCGCGCTTTCCACGCAGGCAAATGTATCTTTCGGCAGGCTGACATTCACGCTGAAGAATAAGGATATAGCTTTTTCTTCTACGCAGGGATTAAACTTCAGTCTGTCGATATGCAAATATAGCCATTATAATGTTTCGGCACTCTATTTAATCTAAAAAAGATGATGCGATTAACACTGTTTAACGCCAGATCGAAAACAACAAAACAACCATAAGTTCAAGAGACGAAAAAGAAGTGTGCAAAACGTAAGGCTTTTAGGGATAAAATTAGTTTTTTATAGCTCATTCGCCACAAAGATTAACTTTCTTTCAAAAGTATGAAAGTTTCATTATAAAGTTTGTAAAGTATACAAAAGAGGAAGTTTTTGCTTATCTTTGCACAAACAACACTAACATTTTAAAATTATGAACATAGGAGACAAAGCACCCGAGGTTCTCGGCACAGACCAAGACGGTAAGGAAATCAAACTTAGTGATTATAAAGGCAAAAAGATTGTCTTGTACTTTTACCCGAAAGATTCCACTTCGGGCTGCACAACACAGGCCTGCAACCTGCGCGACAACTATGAAGAGATGACGAAACGAGGTTTTGCAGTAATCGGCGTAAGCGTTCAGGACGAGAAGTCGCACAAGAAATTCATCGAGAAGAACAATCTTCCCTTCCCCCTGATTGCCGACGTTGATAAGAAACTCAACGAAGCATTCGGCGTCTACGGCGAAAAGAAAATGTACGGACGCACCTATATGGGCACTTACCGAACCACGTTTATCATCGATGAAAACGGCGTTGTTGAGCAAATCTTCACACCGAAGCAGATCAAGGTAAAGGAGCACGCAGAGCAGATTTTCGCCTTTGCAGAAGCAAAATAAGCAATGGCGAGAAAAAGACGTTTGAGCATTACGGTAAAAGAACACCTTATAACCTTCGCCAGCTTCTACGAACGGAAAGACTTTCTAAACGGTGATCCATCGTGGTTTATGCACCAAGTGAAGGGAAAGAACAATCAGGAGACGATGGCTTTCATCGCCTCCTGTTTAAGTTATGGCTCCCGCACGGTCTTCCTGAAGAAAATTCAATTCCTTTTGGACGTTTCCAAGGGAGAACCTTACGATTGGATTAAAAACGGCGGTTTCATCGATGAAATTCCTGATAACTCCGTTTGTTTTTACAGACTATACACCAACCATACGATGTACGTTTTCTTTATGGCTCTTAGAGAAATGCTCCTCACGTATGGCAGCATCGGAGAATACGTAAAGGCGTATGCACAAATTGCCGATGACGCTGAAAACGGAAAGAAAACAGAAGCCATAACAGCCATCGAAGCTATCTGCTCGTTCTTTGCTGAAAGAAACATATCGGGCATTGTGCCTAAAAATGTAAAATCGAGCTGCAAGCGTGTGTGTATGTTTCTCAGATGGATGGTGCGCGATGGATCGCCCGTTGATTTGGGAATTTGGTGCGATTTCATCGACAAAAAGTCATTGATTATTCCGCTCGATACGCACGTGGTAAATCAAGGAATAAAACTCAACCTCATCAACAGCAGAACTTCCTCTATGTCTGTCGCCCGAAAGCTCACCGACGAGCTTCTCCGAGTTTTCCCTGACGACCCTTTGAAGGGCGATTTCGCTTTGTTCGGTTATGGCGTGGCGAACAAAGGGAGATGGGAGACGTGAGATGGAAAATGGGAGACGTGAGATGGGAAATGGAAAATGTGAAATGGGAGAGGGAAGATGGGAGATGGAGAAGGAGAAAGAGGAAATAAAACTATTTTGAATATGAAGAAACCTACTGCTCCACTCGTATTCTTGTCCACTCGTGCAACTATCCCAATCTTGGCAAAATATTGTCATAATCTTTTACAATAGTGCTTTCATAACTTCAATATTTTGAAAAAAATATTTTTTGTTTGCAAATATGCGAGTTATACGCCTTGCTGCAAGCTGCTATTATTCAGGGATTTACAAAAATGCAAGGTTTAAACGAAAAAATACTTCTTTATTTTAACCAGAATATAGAACAAAAACAGTCTCAAATTGTCCCATTTCGCACTTCGCTTATCGCTATCTTGCACTATATTCTTCGCAAAAACGCATTCCATTCTTCGTAAGATTGCATTGCAATCTTCGCAGTTTTGCATTTCAATTCTCCGAAAAACGCTTTATGAACGATTGAGAAGGACTTTATTTTCTCTGGATTGATGAAAAATAATGTGCGTTTTTTGGTAATTGTTTATTACAAATCAACAAAGAACAGGCAGATGTTCGGAATCAGATGCATGCCTATTTATAATGCCGAAGCATCTTGTCCGTTTTTAAGAATATGTGCAGACGCACGCTTCCTGTTATTGTCTTGTTTTTTAAGCAAATAAAGTAAAAAGAGCAGGAAAGAGGTTAAAATTACCTAAAGGCTTTATGCTTTCCTTGTAAATTACAGTCAAAAGAATAACTTTGCAAAAGCATACCCTGCAACACGTGTTGTGCTGAGTATGGAAAACAGGCATCAACTATTCTAAAACATTAACAAATAAAGACAGTATATGAAAAAGACCCTATTAACTTTTACGTTGGTTGTCGGAGCATTGGTACTTACCGGCTGCGCAAGCAAGAAGGATTTGGAAAATTGTCAGACGGAAAATCAAAGATTGTCCGGCGAATATCAGAGTGCTAAGGAAACTATTGCAGCCAACAACGCTCGAATCAAGAGTCTCGAAGACCAGTTGGCGCAGGCTAAGGAAAGTGCTGCTGCGTTGCAGGGCAGTCTCGATAAGAGTTTGAACAATGCCAATTCAAACAATATCAACATTTCCAAGTTGGTGGACCAAATTAACGAAAGCAACCAGTACATCCGTCATTTGGTGGAAGTGAAGAGCAAGAGCGATTCATTGAATTTGGTGTTGCAGAACAACCTGACGCGCAGCCTCAGCAAGGAAGAGCTGAAAGAGGTGGATGTTCAGGTGCTGAAGGGTGTTGTCTACATCTCTTTGGCAGACAATATGCTCTATAAGAGTGGTTCGTATGAAATCAACGACCGTGCCGAGGAAACACTGAGCAAGATTGCAAAAATCATTACCGACTACAAGGACTACGATGTTTTGATTGAAGGTAATACGGACAACGTGCCTGTAAACACACAGAGCGAAAAGATGAAGAACATCCGTAACAACTGGGATCTTTCTGCTCTCCGTGCATCTTCGGTAGCACAGTATCTCCAGACTCGCTTCGGTGTTGATCCCAAACGCTTGACTGCCGGTGGTCGTGGCGAATACAACCCATTGGTTTCCAACGACACGGAATTCGGAAAGCAGCGCAACCGCCGCACGCAGATTATCATCACTCCTAAACTCGACCAGTTTATGGATTTGATCGGCGAGGCACCTGAGACAGAGGATACCAAGTAGTGATGGGAGTAGTGGTTAATCGTCTGCTCGAATGGGCTTATGATAATCCCCGTACTTCAAAGTCTATCTTGGTTTTTCTTTCCGCTGCTGCGATTTTCAAGGCAGGAGAGGCTTTCGGAGAAGCCTTGTGGTATATGCTGCATTGATTAATTAGCACATAAAATATCGACCTGCACGCTGCTCGTTTCAATTGAGTGGGTGCAGGTTATTTTAATTTGAGCGCATTCAGACAGTTAGTTGCAGTACGTGTAATCCTGTTACACTATTCAACATTGGCTTTGCCGGTGGCACAATATAGATAAAATAATTAACAAAACTGGCACTGAAAAATCTGCAATAAAACTGTGTAAGGCAATAGCTATGCTAAATATGGGTATGGTGGGAGTTGCTTTCGCGATTTATAGATTTGTGGATTGTATAAATTAAATAATCTATGGATGAGCAAATTCACGAAGACGAGCATCCTATTTGGGACGCTTTGCTGATTGTCGATATTTTCACAGCACTTGGAATAGATATATCGAGGTATATTAGAAACTGGACGGTGGTGCAGGTGTTCCTTGTGATTCTGATGTTGGTGCTTGTTTCGTTGGCGTCCGTAGCTCTGTATGATGCTTATAAAAGTATAGCTGCAAAGAAACGTTTAAGAGCCAAAAGAATGAGAACCGTATTGGGATCATTCTTAGGAGCCATTTTCCTTGTGTATTTAATTGCCCGTTCGATGATAGATGGTCAAGTCTTTTGGCCCAGTCTTGACATATTAACGTACAGATAAGACAAAGATAAAAAGAAAAAAGTATAATGGTTGCAGATTGCAACCATTATACTTTTAAAAACAGCATCAGTACCTCATTGAGGGATTGATATAACTTCTTGCTCTTTTACAAGGACAATTATTTATAATCTTGTGCAATTACGCTATCTCAAAACTGAATTTATCGTCGGCATAATTGCATTTGACGATACCGTATCTTACGAGGCGTGCAAGCGTGGTAATGACCGTATATCGGTTTATCTTGGACAGGCGCACCAGTTTGTTTAAGGTTTCGTCAGGATGTTCTTTGATTATTGCCAGCAAGTGCTGTGTCTTTTCCGTGTATTCCATCATACTCTTAGGCTGCTGTTCCTGTTTCCACATCTCCAAATGAAGCGACGAAGCAGCAATATTCTCGTCCTTAATACGGATATATGCGCATCTTTCGCCCGTTTCATCAATGGCGTGAATAGGCTTATCGGGGGTCGGAGGAATCGTTGCAATAACAACAGTGCGACCTTCCACGTGGAGCGTTGAGAACGAAATGTCGCTTTCCGGCGAACAATATTTATATGCTGCCGCGTGCATCATAAAGATTTCCTCTTCCGATTTCACGCCCGATATATGGCCGTCGTCGCGCACACCTATCAATAATCGCCCTCCTTCCGTATTGGCAAAGGCTGAAACGGATTTAGCCAACTTTACTGCGTCCTGTATTTTATACTTGAAGTCCTGCTGTTGGTGCTCGCCTTGGGCAATGAGCTCATGTAAATATTTATCCGGTAACATTGTCTATTGTCATTATTTATCTGCAAAGATACTTATTTTTAGATTAAGACCGATTCCAAAAGCTGTATTTGATGTATTTTTGTTTTCAGTCGGATGGATTTCAGCAACTAATTCCCGTTGTAACATAATTGTAATATGTGTTTAATCGTCTTGTAATATGCGCTGTATAACTTTGCCGACAAAAGATTTTAAAAGTATTACAGTAAAGTTACAAGATGGAAACAGTGTATCTTTGTATCGTCGTCTTTCTGCTCTGTTTGGCAGTATTCGACTTGTTTGTGGGCGTCAGCAATGACGCAGTTAATTTTCCTCAATCTTCCGTGGGTGTGAAGGTTGCAAATTACCGTACAATCGTGATAATTGCTTCAATCGGTGTTTTCCTCGGAGCCGTGATGTCGTCGGGAATGATGGACGTGGCCCGACACGGCATTATGACACCGAGTCAATACTCTTTTGAGGAAGTAATGACGATATTTTTGGCTGTGATGGTTACTGATGTCATCATTCTCGACGTGTTCAATACGCTCGGAATGCCTACATCAACCACGGTTTCGCTTGTGTTTGAGCTGCTTGGAGGTACATTTGTCATTGCCTGCATCAAGATGTTTGGCGACGGCGCCCTGATGTTCTCCGACCTGATGAACACCGAACAGGCATTGAAGGTAATCATTGCCATCTTCGTTTCGGTGGCGATTGCATTCGTTTTCGGTGTCATCGTGATGTGGCTGTCGCGTCTTGTCTTTACCTTTAATTACAGAAAGCACTCCCGTTACTCTATCGGAATCTTCGGTGGCATTGCCTTCACGGCACTCTCCTATTTTATTTTTATGAAGGGTCTCGGCAAGAGTCCGTATATTTCTGCCGAAGTAAGAGAATATATCGATGCAAACACAAAGTTTCTTCTGCTTGCTATCTTTGTGGTTTCCACGATTCTGATGCAGATTCTTCACTTCTGTAAGGTCAATATATTCAAGTTGGTGGTTCTTTTGGGCACCTTCGCCCTTGCGATGGCATTTGCCGGAAACGACCTTGTGAACTTTATCGGCGTTCCTCTCGCAGGTTTGTCTTGCTATCAGGACTTTACTGCCAATGCAAACGGAGCCAGCGACACAACATTTATGATGACTTCGCTGATGGAAAGTGCGAAGACCACGCCGATATGGCTGCTGGGGGCTGGTGTGATTATGATCATTGCAATGGCAACATCGAAGAAAGCGCAGAACGTTATCAAGACAAGTGTCGATTTGAGTCGTCAGGACGAAGGCGACGAAATGTTCGGAAGTTCGAGAGCTGCCCGCGCAATCGTGCGTTTCTCACAGAATATGAATGGTTCAATATCGAGCGTTGTTCCGGCCGGCGTGTCCGATTGGGTGGACTCTCGTTTCTCAAAGAAGGAAGCTGATCCAAAAGATCAGGAACTGGCATTCGACGTTGTTCGTGCTGCCGTAAACCTTGTACTTGCTTCAATGCTCATCACAATCGGTACGAACCTGAAACTGCCTCTTTCAACGACTTACGTTACCTTTATGGTGGCAATGGGTTCAAGCCTTGCCGACCGTGCTTGGGGACGTGAAAGCGCAGTCTTCCGTGTAACGGGCGTGCTCTCGGTAATCGGTGGATGGTTCATCACGGCAGGTGCGGCATTCATTGTCAGTGCAGTAGTCTGCCTTGCAATGTTCTATGGAGGCATCGTCATCAAGGTTGCATTTATGGCATTGGTCATCTATCTGCTCATCCGTTCCAATCAGGCTTACAAGAAAAAGATGTCTTCTGAAAACACAGATAACATCTTCCAGTTGATGATGCGCACACGCGATCCGGAACTGGTTTGGGATATGCTTCAGCGGCAGGTGTCCCGCACGCAGTCCTACGTCTGCAAATTCTCCCTAGAACAGTTCAATCTCATCGTGGACGGATTCCAGAATGAGAACCTCAAAGACCTTCGCCGTTCGGCAAGAGAACTGAAACAGGAGACCAACGAACTGAAGAAGTTCCGCCGTCAGGAAATGCTTGGACTGAAGAAATGCCCACCTGAAGTGGCAGTAGAGCGAAACACTTGGTTCCATCTTGGCGCAAACAGCAATCAGCAGTTCGTCTATGCCCTGCGTCGTATGCTCGAACCCATCAAGGAACATATCGGAAACAGCTTCAATCCTGTTCCACAGGAATTTGTAGACGAGTTTGAGCCTATTCAGCGCAAGATAAACGAGCTGATGAAACTGACGGAAAACTTTATATCCACCAACAGATTTGAAAGCTATCGTGATGTCCTTGCCGATGCAGACCAGTTGAAGGACGAGCTTTCAGTACTCCGCAAGCAGCATTTAGACCGTATGCAGAAAGCAAACGGCAACGCAGATTTCCAAGTTTCATTGGTTTATCTGAACTTATTGCAGGAGAGTCAGCAGTTCCTCAGTGCTATGCGCCATCAGTTGCGTGCAGCCAAGAAGTTTGCAGAATAGGATTTTCAGAAGTCTGCAAATCAACAATAAGCAGAAATAGTTAGGTAAATTTAGATATGAATTTGTATCTCGGATAATGCGAAGAGGGTTAAGACGTGATGTCTTAATCCTCTTTTTGATTGCACGATGCAAGCCATCCCGCCCTGTTCCAACCTCTTCTATTATATGTTTCAGTCAAATCTGAATCTAAGTTAGCACATTTACATTCTTTGTTTTGCAAATCATTGAAAATCAGCGTATTGAAAACTGATTTCCAAACGTGCGAAGATTGCCGTGCAATCTTCGCAAAAACGCAGCGCATTCTTCGTACGTTTGCAACGCATTTATGCGAAGATTGCAAAACAACTGTACGGAAGAGAATTTCTGACGGTATTTCCGACTGAAAAGTTTGTTAGCAGACAAGAAGACAAGGGAAGAGGTTCAGGGATGGATTTGCCTGCATATAATAAGGTAACTTATGTGCAAGTCCGCACCCCTGTTCCTTCATTAGCGTGCTTTCTTGGCAGAAAAGGCAAAAAATAAACGCTGAGACTCTCAACGAGTTTCAGCGTTTGATTATGTTTAACTAAAATGTTCTTTTGTTGAAGGGGGCCTCACAGCAACCTTTGTTATCCAACTTACAATCGTTAAACTTTACCTTAAATAACTAAAAACCTAAATCTATTACTACTAACCTAAACAATCTATTAACCTTTTGACGATGCAAAGGTAGTAGGTTTTACACTTCCTCGCAAAACTTTTAATGCAAAAGTTCAGAAAATCTGCGCATTCTTGACATACGTCAAAGGAGAGGAAAAGATATAAAGGCAACAAGGAGACAAGGGAGAGAACGAGCGAACAAGGAGAGTTCTTTGGAATACAAAAAGCAAAACACCCATTCACTCGTTTACGTCTTAACCCGTCTGCTATCATAGTTTCAGCTTAATTAATATTCATTTCGTATGTTTTTTCCCTCTTTCTCCGTATCTTTGCAGAAATACAATAACAGATGCGTGTACTGATTGTAAATACAAGTGAGAAGACGGGAGGCGCCGCCGTGGCTGCAAACCGTCTGAAAGACGCCCTCAACCAGAATGGAGTGAAGGCAAAAATGCTGGTGCGCGACAAGACTACCGACGACATCACCGTGGTAAGTATGAAGCAAGGCATCGTTTCGCAATGGCACCTGCTTTGGGAAAGATGGTGCATTTTCCGGCACCTGCGCTTTTCCCGCAAGCATCTTTTCGAGATAGACATTGCCAATGCCGGCACGGACATTACGAAACTCAGGGAGTTTCAGGAAGCCGACATCATTCATCTGTCGTGGATCAATCAGGGAATGCTCTCGCTTGGCAGCATCCGTAAGATTCTAAATTCGGGCAAACCAGTTGTATGGACTATGCACGATCTCTGGCCGGCATCGTCCATCTGCCACTACGCACACGGTTGCGACGGCTTCAGGAAAGACTGTGGGCACTGCCCTCTTCTGCCAAACGGAGGCAGCACGAACGACCTTTCGGCAAAAGTTTTCAGACAGAAGAAAGCCGTTCTGAAGAACCACAGCATCTGGTTTGTGGCTTGCAGCCAGTGGCTGGCAGGTCAGGCACGCAAGAGCAGTCTGCTCACTGACCAGTTCGTAACCAACATCCCCAACCCTATCGACACGCATTTCTTCTGTCCTCAAAACAAAAAAGAAGCACGTACACGCATCGGACTGCCTACCGACAGGCGTATCATCCTCTTCGTTTCGCAGCGCGTTACGGACAAACGTAAGGGTATGGACTATTTTATAGACGCCGTGGGCAAGTTCGCCGAGCAGCATCCGGAATGGAAGAACAGCACGGGCATCGCCATTCTCGGCGGACATTCCGAGGAACTGGAGCATCAGCTCGCACTCCCGGTCTATCCGATAGGCTACGTGAGCGACCCAAAGAAAATCAGAGACGTGTATAATTCGGCAGACGCATTCGTACTGCCATCTCTCGAGGACAATCTCCCGAACACCATTATGGAGTCGATGGCGTGCGGAATCCCCTGCGTGGGTTTCCGTGTGGGCGGCATTCCCGAAATGATAGACCACCGAGTGAACGGCTACGTAGCTGCCGAGAAGGACGCCGACGACTTGGCCGTGGGCATTCACTGGGTGCTCGACGCTGAAAATTACGAAAGACTATCTGCCGCCGCCGTGAGCAAAGTGCTCCGATGTTATTCAAGGCACAGCGTGGCAATGAAATACATTGAAGTTTACAATCAAGCTATGGCCATCAAGAACTACCAACTATGATTACAATATCCATTGTTACGATAACCTACAACGCCTCGAAAGTGCTGCAACCTACGCTCGACAGCGTGCTGATGCAGGACTTTCCCCACGTGGAACACCTTATTATAGATGGTGCTTCCACCGACGACACGGTGCAGATGGCGCAGGCATACAAGCAGATTTCCGATGAAGCCGAGAACGAACACGTGGTAAGAATCCAGAGCGAACCCGACAAAGGGCTATACGATGCGATGAACAAAGGACTGCGAATGGCTACGGGCGACTACATTCTGTTCCTGAACGCAGGCGACAGACTCGCTGCTGCCGACACATTAGAGCAGGTTTCGCTCTTCTGTGAGGGTGGCGACGGAGAAGAAAGCCCCGCCGTGGTGTATGGCGATACGGACATTATCAACGAAGACGGCATATTCCTCTATCACAGAAGGCTTCAGCCGCCCGAGACACTCACGTGGAAATCGTTCAGGAATGGTATGCTCGTATGCCATCAGGCATTTTATGCCCGACTGGACATTGCTCAAAACATTCCTTACGACACACAATATAAATACTCTGCCGACGTTGATTGGTGCATCAAAGTGATGAAAGCGAGCGAGGAGAAAGGACTTTCGCACAGAAACGTTCACGCCGTTGTGGCAAACTATTTGCAGGAGGGGCAGACAACCCTCCATCACAGTGATTCGCTCAAGGAGCGTTTCCGAGTAATGAGCCGCCATTACGGACTTCTCAACACCGTCTTTCGGCATGCGTGGTTCGTAATAAGAAAGTTTATCAGGAAATAAATTAAAACAGAGAGTTATGAAGAAAAACATCGTATTTGCAGCACTCATCCTCGCTGCATTGTTGTTCGCATCCGAGGCATCGGGTCAAACCAATGCCGTGCTGAACTATCCCGTAAAGAAAACCACTACAAGGACAGCCGTAAGAACAGAAACTTCAAAGAGCGCATCCGTTTCCGACAGTACGAAAAAAGCCTCCAAAGCAGTTGATGAAAGCAAGGAGGCCACGAAAAACAGAAAAGATTCAGCCGAACTTCAGA
Source organism: Prevotella sp. HUN102 (assembly GCF_000688375.1). Classification (NCBI taxonomy): domain Bacteria; kingdom Pseudomonadati; phylum Bacteroidota; class Bacteroidia; order Bacteroidales; family Prevotellaceae; genus Prevotella; species Prevotella sp. HUN102. The sequence goes on from NZ_JIAF01000004.1 coordinate 933,802, forward strand.
TAAAGGAAGGCTTGAAAAACATATCTTCCGGTGCCGAAAAGTTCTTCCAACGCGAGGGCGAGGCCATTGAAAAAGTGGCAAGGAAAGTAGGCGATGGTGCCAAAAAGCTGTTCAAGAAGATGGGTCTGTCTGGAAAAAAGGAAAAGAAAGAAGACAAGAAAGCTGAAGAAAAATAGTATAAACATCTTAGTCCGGAGTTAAAACCGGACTAAGATTATCTCCCCCATTCCATTACGCTTTTTCATCATTATCTCATTGTTTTTGTAAAAATCAATTACTGAAAAACACACAAATATTTTTCTCATCATAGAAAATTCCGAACCATTTTCGGAGCATCAGATTGCGTTTTTCGCTCTTTCCTTATGCAATTATCCGAAGAAAGGTCTGCATTCTTGCGAAGAATGCAAACCGTTTATCGCAAGATTGCAGAGCGTTTGTCGCAAGAATAGAAGGGAAAAATACGTTGAATAAGCGTTAAAACAAGTTCATTATGTCTGTTTTATTATCCTAAATAGGAACCTTTTTTCCGTGTAGGACTGCACAGGTGTATGTCGGGAGAATACATGTCTCTTTTATTCAGCAGGTTGCGATTGCACACGCAAAACTTGCGTATTTGAAAACAAAAAATATTTTATACAAAATAATCGAATTATGGAGCGTGTTTTGTAAAGAATATTCACAACAGACATCTGTATGATAATGTAAACTGTGTCCGGAAGAGTAGGCTTAGATCTGTGATTTTGCAAAATGTGTGCGAAATCTTCCAGTCATCCTATCCTGAACTCGATGTAAAATGGAGTCCGAAATATCCATTCGTGCCGTCTGGGTTGCAAGTATCAGCCTTGTGTCCTCGCTGACTGCGCAGCTATTTGCAAAGAATGTTGCTGGAAAAATAATATTTTTATTTTGCGTTTTCCTATTATTAATGTATCTTTGCAACAGAAATCATACACCTACTTATATTATACAGAACTTCAAAATGATTCTATTTTTCCAAGCGTTCAGTGATACAGTGATTGCGACTGAGATAGACCATCAGCCCAGTCAGGAAGAAATCAGCAAGTTAAGTTGGCTCTACGGAGACGCAAAATTATTAGACGACAAGGAATTGTCGGGCTTTTATTTGGGTCCGCGCCGAGAAATGATTACTCCTTGGAGTACGAATGCCGTTGAGATTACTCAGAATATGGGTCTTAACGGCATTTCGCGTATAGAGGAGTACTTCCCCTCGCAGTCTATGGATGCCAATCCGGACCGGATGATATTCAGAAACTACGACGGATTGGACCAGAACATCTTTGCCGTAGACCTTCAGCCGGAGCCTATCAAGCAGGTAGACGACTTGGAAAAGTTCAACGAGGAAGAGGGTTTGGCACTCTCGCCCGAGGAAATGGAGTATCTCCACAAGGTGGAGAAGGAGAACGGCCGACCGCTGACCGATTCAGAAATCTTCGGATTCGCACAGATTAATTCCGAACATTGCCGACACAAGATTTTCGGCGGCGAGTTCATCATCGACGGAAAAGTGATGGAGAGCAGCCTTTTCGCAATGATCAAGAAGACCACGAAGGAGAATCCCGGCAAGATTCTCTCTGCCTACAAGGACAATGTGGCGTTTGCCGAAGGACCGGAGATTGAGCAGTTTGCCCCAAAGAATCAGAGCACGGCAGACTATTTCCACGTCAAGCCCATCGAGAGCGTTATCTCGCTGAAGGCTGAAACGCACAACTTCCCTACCACGGTGGAGCCTTTCAATGGTGCTGCCACGGGTACGGGCGGCGAAATCCGCGACCGTATGGGTGGAGGTGTAGGCTCGTGGCCTATCGCGGGTACGGCTGTCTATATGACTTCTTACCCCCGACTGACCGACGGACACGGAAAAACGCCTGCATTGCGCGATTGGGAGGAAATTCTTCCGATGCGCGAATGGCTGTATCAGACGCCGCAGCAGATTCTCACGAAGGCTTCCAACGGTGCGAGCGACTTCGGAAACAAGTTCGGTCAGCCGTTGATTACCGGTTCTGTGCTCACTTTCGAGCATCAGGAGAACGGCGAGAAATATGCCTACGACAAGGTGATTATGCTTGCAGGCGGCGTGGGCTACGGTGCAAAGCGCGACTGCCTGAAGGGAGAACCACAGCCGGGCAACAAGGTTGTCGTGGTGGGTGGCGACAACTATCGCATCGGTCTTGGCGGAGGCTCTGTTTCTTCCGTTGATACCGGACGATATTCAAACGGCATTGAGCTGAACGCCATTCAGCGTGCCAACCCGGAAATGCAGAAACGTGCCTACAATCTGGTGCGTGCATTGGTGGAAGAGGACAACAATCCGGTGGTTTCCATCCACGACCACGGTTCGGCGGGACACTTGAACTGCCTGAGCGAGTTGGTAGAGGAATGTGGCGGGAAGATTGATATGGGTGAGTTGCCCATCGGAGACAAGACATTGAGCGCAAAGGAGATTATCGCCAACGAATCGCAGGAGCGTATGGGACTGCTCATAGACGAGAAGCACCTCGACCACGTGAAGAAGATTGCCGAGCGCGAACGTGCGCCTATGTATGTGGTTGGCGAAACTACGGGCGATGCACACTTCTCTTTCGTTCAGGCTGACGGCGTGAAGCCGTTCGATTTGGACGTTGCGCAGATGTTCGGACACTCTCCCAAGACTATAATGAAGGACGAAACGGTGGAACGCAGATACGAGAACGTGTCCTACGATATAAATAATGTGGAGGAATACCTCAAGCGTGTGCTCCAGTTGGAGGCCGTGGCGTGCAAGGATTGGCTTACTAATAAGGTCGATCGTTCCGTTACGGGCAAGGTGGCGCGCCAGCAATGCCAAGGACAGATTCAACTGCCATTGTCCGACTGTGGCGTCGTGGCACTCGACTACCGTGGTAGAAAGGGTATCGCAACGGCATTGGGACACGCTCCGCAGGCCGGTCTTGCAAGTCCGGAAGCAGGTGCGGTGCTCTCTGTTGCCGAATCATTGACCAATATTGTGTGGGCACCGCTGGCTGACGGTATGGACAGTCTCAGCCTTTCAGCCAACTGGATGTGGCCCTGTCGCTCACAGAAGGGCGAGGATGCACGACTGTATAGTGCCGTGAAGGCGTTGTCTGACTTCTGCTGCGCTATCGGCGTGAATGTTCCTACGGGTAAGGATTCGCTTTCATTGACACAGCAGTATCCTAACGGCGAGAAGATTATTTCTCCGGGAACGGTCATCGTTTCAAGTGGTGGCGAGGTAAGCGATATACGCAAGGTGGTTTCGCCTGTCTTGGTAAACGACAAGAACACCCGTCTGCTGCATATCGACTTCAGTTTCGACGAGCAGCGTCTCGGTGGTTCAGCCTTTGCGCAGAGCTTGGGCAAGGTGGGTTCGGATGTTCCTACGGTCAGGGAGGCGCAGTATTTCTGCGACTGCTTCGATGCCGTTCAGGAAATGATTCGCCGTGGATGGATTCTCGCCGGCCACGATATTTCTGCCGGTGGATTGATTACCACATTGCTCGAAATGACTTTCGCCAATCCGGAAGGTGGACTGAAGATAAATCTGCACGACATCGGCGGCAATGACGTTATCAAGAAGCTCTTTGCCGAGAATCCGGGCGTGGTTGTTCAGATTGCCGACGCTCACATCGACGAGGTAATGGCATTCCTTGAGGACAACTGCATCGGCTTTGCGCGCATCGGTTCGCCCGATACGAAGAAGCGCACGCTGTCTGTTACCGATGGAAACTTCAAGAAGGAGTTTGATATCGACGCTATGCGCGAGACTTGGTACGAAACTTCGTACCTCCTCGACCGTAAGCAGAGTTTCAACGGCACGGCAGACGACCGCCATAACAACTACAAGAAACAGGCTGTTGAAATGAGGTTCAACGAGAACTTCACGGGTACGCTCGCACAATACGGCTTGAATCCAAATCGTTGGAAGGAAGCAGCCGACACGCATCAGCCAACACCAAAGGCAGCTATCATTCGTGAGAAGGGAACGAACGGCGAGCGTGAAATGGCTTACTCGCTCTATCTTGCAGGTTTCGAGGTAAAGGACGTGATGATGACCGACCTTATATCCGGTCGCGAGACATTGGAAGAAGTGAATATGATTGTATTCTGCGGCGGATTCTCTAATTCCGATGTGCTCGGTTCGGCAAAGGGCTGGGCAGGTGCGTTCCTTTACAACGAAAAGGCTAAGAAGGCTCTCGATAATTTCTACGCCCGCGAGGATACGCTTTCGCTGGGTATCTGCAACGGTTGTCAGTTGATGGTGGAACTGAATCTTATCAATCCGGAGCACAAGTACCGTTCGCACCTGCTCCATAACAACAGCCATAAATTTGAAAGCAGCTTCCTCAGCCTGAGCATTCCGCAGAACAACAGCGTGATGTTCGGTTCGCTGAGCGGCAGCAAACTGGGTATTTGGGTGGCACACGGCGAAGGCAAGTTCCAGTTGCCTGAATCCGAAGACAAATACAACGTTGTTGCCAAATACAACTACGCCGAATATCCGGCCAATCCAAACGGTTCTGATTACAATGTAGCCGGTATCTGCTCGGCAGACGGCCGCCATCTGGCTATGATGCCGCACTTGGAGCGTGCCATTTTCCCTTGGCAGAACGCTTGGTATCCGCTCGACCGTCGCAATGATGAGGTTACTCCTTGGATTGAAGCCTTTGTGAACGCTCGCAAGTGGGTGGAAGAAAGAATTAAATAATACAGCGTGGGTTCGATGATTTCATTCAAGAATATCAAGCATTGACAACGCCAACTGCATCTAATGGGACACTACGGACGCATCCGGCCCGTTCCTTTTGGATGTACCAATCCGTTGGTGCCGCTCAAACCCTACTCGTAGGGTGTGATAATACCCCACTCGTGGGGTGTGCTGATACCCTACTCGTGGGGTAATAAAAGCACTCTTGACTCATCGAACTCGCATTAACACAAGGACGTTATCAGGAGTTCAGGAAGATTGGACTTTCAATGAGGAATTATTGGCATTGATTCAATGAAACAAGCCTTAGATTCAATGAAGCAAAACCTCGGTTCAATGAAACAAGACTTCAAGACACCGATAACCACAGTCTTAAAATGACGGAAGAAAATAACAAAACAGCAAAGGAGAAAGCTCCCTCTGTTCCACAGAATGGAGGAAGCGATTTCTCGCTTTATTGGGACGCTTTCAAGACGTTCTTCAAAATCGGCGCATTCACGCTCGGTGGCGGATACGCTATGATACCGGTTATAGAGAGCGAGGTGGTGGACAAGAAGCAATGGATTCCCAAAGACCAGTTCCTCGACCTTATTGCCATTGCACAGAGTTGTCCCGGAGTTTTCGCTGTAAACATCAGCATATTCATCGGCTACAAACTGCGCAATGTGAGGGGAGCACTCTGCACTTGTCTTGGCGCGGTGCTGCCGTCGTTCCTCATTATTCTTGCCATCGCCCTCTTCTTCCACAGTTTTATGGAGATTGGTTGGGTAGCGGCAATGTTCCGCGGCATTCGTCCTGCTGTTGTTGCATTGATTGCCGTACCCACATTCAATATGGCAAAGAGCGCAAAGATAACATTTACCAACTGCTGGATTCCTGTGCTCACGGCCTTGCTGATATATGCGCTCGGCGTAAATCCGGTATGGATTATCATCGCAGCAGGCGTGGGAGGCTATCTGTATGGTAAGTTTGTAGTGCCGACAGAATAAAAATGCAGAATAATATGATATTCATTCAACTCTTTTACACCTTCTTTATAATAGGTTTGTTCGGATTCGGTGGTGGCTACGGAATGCTGTCGCTCATTCAAACCGAAACTGTCGTGAACCATCATTGGCTTTCGTCGGCTGAATTTACAAACATCGTAGCCATTTCGCAGATGACGCCGGGCCCTATCGGCATCAATTCCGCAACCTATTGTGGCTATACGGCAGTACACAATGCTGGTTTCGGCACGGCAATGTCGGTTCTCGGGAGTGCTACTGCAACTTTCGCGCTCGTGCTTCCGTCGTTGATATTGATGCTTCTCATCAGCAAGATGTTCCTCAAATATATGAACACGCCCATCGTTCAATCCGTATTTTCAGGCCTCAGACCAGTTGTTGTGGGGTTGTTGGCAGCAGCAACGCTCCTGCTTTGCAATGCCGAGAACTTCTCTGCTCCCAATATCAATCTCTGGCAATTCTCAATTAGTGTGGCATTGTTCGCAGCAACCTTTGTAGGTACGATGTGGTTGAAAATCAATCCTATCAGAATGATTTGCTACGCAGCAGTAGCAGGACTGGTATTGCTCTATTGACAAGCCTTCCTTTATCGCTATTCAGGAAATTAATTTCAACAAAATAACTTATGTTTAATCATCGTAAAATTTTACTTGTGCTCGCAGTAAGCGTCGCTGCATTGGCGTGGGCACAGGCTCCCAATAACACAGGCAGCTACTACGCAAGTGCAAATGGATTCAAGGGCAAGACGCTTAAAACCAAACTCTATCAAATCATCGGAACTCTCCAAGTTACATCTTATGATGGATTGTGGAAAACCTATCATACATCAGACAAGCGTCCAGATGGGAAAGTTTGGGATATGTATTCCAACACAACGAGTTACAGACTCGGCCAAGGCCAAGCCGGCAGCTACTCAAAGGAAGGCGATGTTTACAACCGTGAACACTCGTTCCCAAAGAGTTGGCTCAACAGCCAATCGCCAATGGTCAGCGATGCTATACACGTAGTTCCTTCAGACGGCTACGTAAACGGAAAGCGCAGCAACTGGCCGTTCGGCGAGAATAACGGAGAGAAATACAAGTCGCACAATGGCTTCAGCAAGTTGGGCAACTGCACCACTCCGGGTGGAAGCGGTACGGTGTTTGAGCCGGCAGACGAATACAAGGGAGACTTTGCGCGCATCTATTTCTATATGGCAACAGCTTACGAAGCTGCGATTACAAACTGGAATTCATCCATTCTTCAGAGAGACGAATACCGTCCTTACGTGAAATGGTAGATGGATATGCTGATGCGTTGGGCAAAGGAAGCCCCAGTGAGCCAGAAGGAAATCCTCCGCAACAATGCCGTTTATGCAGTTCAGAAGAACCGTAACCCATTTGTTGATTATCCGAGACTCGAAGTTTATATCTGGGGCGACTCTACCGAGGTGGCTTTCAGCTATGACAACTACGCAAGCCCGATTCCGGCGAATCTCAACGGCATCGGCGGTGTATATCCGGGAAGTGAAAATGCAAATCCAACCGACCCGACAGAGCCTACGACCGACCCAACCAATCCTACCGACCCGACGACAGATACCGACATCCGTGTCTTCAAGAAGGTTACAAACGAAAGCCAGTTGGAAATCGGCAAGCAATACCTCATCGTCTGTGAATCCAAGAACGTGGCTCTGGGCGAGCAGATAAAGGCTAAAAACGAATACCGAAAGCATATCGGCATTACCATCAGCGGCGACCAAATCACTACTGCCGTCGATGCAAACGACAAGCCACATCAGCTCACGTTGGGTGGAAAAGCAGGCGCATACAGTCTTTATGATGCTTCAGAAAAGCAGTATCTGATGATTAATTCCGATAAGAATACGCTGCAAAGTTCTGCTGACGTGTTCAACAAATGGGAAATATTAATCTATAATGGCAGTGCGCAAATCTCCACCAACTGCAGACTTATCAGCTACAACTCCGATGCGCCTCGCTTCGCTTGCTATAAGACGCAACAGAATGTAGTGCAGCTCTACAAGTTCGACCCTGTTGCAACTGCAATCAATAGCACATCAACAGCTCCAAAGACGGCTGACGGCTATGTATATTCCGTCTCAGGCCAGCGCATAGGAACAGCAGAGGCAGTCTCTACTCTTCCACGTGGCATTTACATACTGAATGGTAAGAAGTTCGTTGTGAGATAAAGCCCACGGAAACCACAATAAATAATTCTCCTCATCTTTTGTTTAGCAGCAAGAGATGAGGATTTTCATTTATCCATTGCGTAGTACCTGACAACAAAGAAACAAAAAAGCCACCCTCTGAAAGAGGATGGCTCCGTATTCTTTATAAGCAATTTGCTTACTTAGATCTCCAAAGACCGTGGAGGTTGCAGTATTCGCGGGCGTAAACATTCTTAGCGTCTGTCTTAAACTCAGCAACCGGCTTCTCTGTTGGATCAAGATATTTGCGCAGAACTTCGTTGTTCTCTGTAATCAATTCAATCCACTGTATAGAGTGAGCTTCGGTCATTGGGTGCTCAACTTCGCCAACAGTTACACGATAGCCGCCTTCAATTTTCTCCACTACTGGTACGTGCTTTTCTGTTGCAGCATCTGTTGTGTTCTCTGTCAGCTGCTCGAAACCACAAAGTCCCTTGTCAGAAGATACGAGAACTTCTACCAAATTACCACACTCACTACACTTATATACTTCGTTTCTCTTTGCCATAATAATTATTTTTTTAAATGTTTTTGTATGTTGCAAAGATACATATAAAATCAATACATTGCAAAAGTTTTTGTAATAAGTACAACTTTCCCTTGAACATTTAAACTTTATTTGCATTTAATATCCATTGGAAACGATTTGGCAGTAAGGAATGCCTTGTTTTGCATCAAGGTTTAAAGCACATTACATAATAAATGGGCAGATAGGTAATGCCGTTTTCCACAAAAACACTCCGTTCATTGGAAAACACAAAGGCATTCTTTATGCCATAATGCCTGTTGCTGATGAACTTTGTCAGCGCACTATGCACTGTATAATCCTTGCCAGACTTTATCTCAAGTGGCATAACCGAAAGATGCTCGGTATCATCTATCAGAAAATCCACTTCTCCGTTTTGCTTGTTGTCATAATAAAACAACGAGAAACCGTGTGCTTTCAACTCCTGTGCAACCACCGTTTCATACACAGAACCAAGATTTATACTTGCCGTATCATCGAGAATTGGCTTGGGATTGTTACGATAATAGATGTTTGTGAGCAATCCGACATCATTCAAATAGAGCTTCATCAGATTCTTTCCACTATTCTCTATCAGAGGATAGGTGGGCGTACTGATAGCCTTCACTTCCAAGGCAATGCCCGATGCTACCAGGTATTCGAACTCATCGTCGTAATTAGCCATTCGTTTCCCCACCTTATTCTCTATTTCCTTTGCCACAATGCGCTTCTTTGTTCTTTCCAAATTAGATGGAATTATATCATAAATGCGCTGCACTTTGAGTCGCCTGCTGCTTTCCTGTTCATATTTTGCGGCATCAATACTGTAATTCTTGTAGACAGCTTCCTGTGCCAGACGCATTGTAGAGATATTTTGCTGAGCAACAAAATTATTTACAGCATCTGGAAGTCCGCCGGTAAGAAGATATTTCCGGAAATAATCCATAAGTTTGTTGTGCAGGGATTCGCTCATTTCCCTGCGCTCTTCAAAGTTTTTCCGAATGTTTTCTATTACCAGTTCTCCGACTCCATTTGCCAAAAGAAACTCTTCAAAGTCCAATGGATACATCTGCCTCTGCAAAATACTCCCCAAAGGCAACGAACTGGTCTGCTTCAGGGCTATTCCCAACTGTGAACCACTGGCTATGTATGTGAAACGCTGGTCTTCCTTGAGAAACTTCAATAATGTCAGAAGATGGTCGTATGCCTGTATTTCATCGATAAACACCAGCGTATCGGCTGCATTTCCCATCTTTTCGCCGTGCCTGATACTCAAGGACAAATAGAAATCTTCCACCGTTTTGGCATCAGCAAATATCCTGTTGCCAAGTTTGTCTTCCTCCATATTAATCTCTATATAATTTGAATATAGTTTTCTACAGATATGGCGAATGATAAAAGACTTTCCTATCTGTCGCGCTCCATCTATCAGAAGAATCTTTTCATCTCCTGATTTCAAGTGATTTTCAATCACTTCTCCTATTTTCCGATACAGCATAAATGTACTTTTCCTTAGTTTTTGATACTGCAAATATACACTTTTCCTATAAAATAACCAAGCAAAACATACACTTTTCCTATAAAAACAAGGCTTTTAAAATACACTTTTCCAAAATTAAGGTGCTGATTTGGGAACGCTGACAATAGTATTTTGCAAAATATGAAAGGATATTTTATTTGGGAAATTCAGGAAAAATGATGATATTTGCATTGTGAACAATACGTAAGTTTTCCCAAAACAATAAAAGCTATATGCCACAGAATAATTTTTTCACAATAAGCAAGGAATCGTTTTCTCGCCTGAAAATAGCACTGCTCTGTATATTTTCAGTACTGCTTTTTCGCCAGTTCCGTGGAATTATAATGGAAAAAGGACACTACCACGTCTTGCTTGTCCCATTGCACGCACTTCTGCAAACAGCAATATTCAAGCATCTGACAGACTTTCTTCTGCTCCTTGCCCAGAGCATATTTTACTGTGAGTTCCTGATTCTGTTTCGCAAGAGAGAAAGCAAAGCCCAGTATCTGTGTGGATTGCTTATTGTTCTGCTATTTATAATATTCATTCTCGGTTTCGTCAGCCCTGTGCCGTGGTTCAATACAGGTATTTATCTTCCGAGCATATTCTTCCTTTCAAAGGAAATCATCATCTTGTCGCTTTCCATCTTTTTCATCGTGCTCTTCCGAGGATATGTCAGATTGTCGGGATTTGCCGCTTCAACATCTATCATTCTTCCCAATCTTATCCTTCCCGCGATGGCTTCTTGTGCAAGTGCCAATGCTCTAAACATCCTCGTTGAAGTTATAAATCCGATTACAACGCTTTGTTTATTCCTCTCGTATCTGTTCTGTTTCAAATCGTTTAAGCCAAGGGAATAACTCCCTGTCATCTTGTATCAGGAGGGAGGGCAAGGGAAAGGGAGCAGAAGTTAGTTTCTGTAAATCCTGTTCATTCTGTGTAAATCAATCATTTTTGTAAAATTTGATTACCTGAAAACGTACAAAATATTTCAGCAATTTGGATATATTGACGGCTTTTCCGAACGTTTGAAATTGAACATTTGAAGCATAAAAAACTGTTGTGGGAAAGTGAGATTGTAATCTTGCGACAAACGCATTCTATTCTTCGTATATTTACATTGCATTTTTGCGAAGAATGCAATGCGTTTTTGCGAAGATTGGAATTTGAAAGAGGTTTCTTTGTAAATATTTGTAAATCAGTTGTTTATAAAATGTGCTAATATTTGCTTACCAAAAAGTGTAGTATCAATTTCTTTTGAGTTTAATGAACCTGTGATAATGTATAAAAAAAATCAGCGAAACTCTATGTATGAATAGAGAATCGCTGATATTTTTAAAATATTGATTGTCTTTCTGAGTTATTTATCTCAGTTTAGGATTGACCAGACCGAGGGTCAATGTCAATTCGCCATTGTGGTTCTTAGACTTCAATCTGAGAGGGTTGTCGCCATCGTAAAGGTTTGCACCCTTCTTTGCCACGCAAAGCTCCATCAGAGTTTGAACCTCAGGCAGTTCAAAGATATATTCCTTGTTGAATCTGTCGCCTTTCGCCTTACGGTCGAATACAAGCTGAACCTTGTCGCCTACCTCCAGATTAGGAACCAATTCTGCAACGCCTCCAAAACTGAACACAAGGTTGTAGATGTTCGGTGTAGGATTGCCTTTGCGGTAGATGCGAAGTGTGCTTACACCAACTTCGTTGAGTGTGCCCTCCGGAGTGAAGAGAGAGTTGGGAGAGAATGTCAGCGTGAAGTCAAGTTGATTGTCCTTGAAGCGGTCTTTGTTCTGTCCACCCTTGTGGTACTTGGAGTAGATGGCAGTCTTGAACGGCTTGTTGGTACCCAGCTCACGAAGTTTGTAGGCAATAGGAGCACCGGGGTTCTGGCGACTGAACTTTGCACCTTCCGACAAGAGCGTCGCAACCTGCTTGATATCTGTGATGGCGCGTGCGCTCAGCTGTGCGTCGCCACCCAATACGCGTGCGGTAATCTTGGAACTCTTCTTCAATTCGTTGAAAGCTGTTTCCGCTTCCACTCCTACACCGCCTGAAAGGAAGGATGCCTGTATCTTTGCTTCGGCGTCAATCTTCTTCAGTGATGTCTCTATACCGAGGAGGAAGACGCGTCCCATCTTGATGGAAGATACATAGATGGGCTTTTCCTTGCCCAATTGCTGCTCGTATTCGTTGTCGGGCACCGTGATGAAATCTGCCGGAGTGCGTGGACGGTCCACGTCGATGGTATAGAACACCTGCTGTATCTTTACGAGATAGCGGTTCTTGTCGTCCTTATACTCGAACAAACCCTTTCCCTTGAACGAATTGCCTGCACCGCTGTAATTGATGCCGAGTGCAATTCTCAAGTGCTCTTCGTCGTAGATTTCCTCGGAAGAGTAGGTAATGTTTGCAGGAGGTGCGTCGTATTCCTTCGTCAGCAGCTTGCTGATACCGGCGCGGACGCTTGAGAGCGTCGGTTTATCGACCGTAACCACAGAACTTTCCTTACCCAGAAGTGTGGTTGAGAGTGTGATCTTCCACTTCCTTCGCCTGTTCGTATTCTTCTTCCAATGCGGCTGAAGCGCGTGTCTTCGGCAAAGCCTTGAAATAGGCAGGTGTAGCACCCGGTACTGCACGTCTTTCCTTGAACGGACTGATTTGATGTATCGAAGGTAAACTGTACACATATTCATTAAGATCTTTCTTGGTGTCTTGCTTCACGTTGTCATCGATTATGTCTTGTGAGCAAGATGAGAATAACATCACGCCGCAGCTCATTGCGGCCATCGCTTTCATTAGCATCGTCTGTTTCATAATGTAGCCTTTCTTTTAGTAATTAATTTTTCTTTTGTTTATAAGCTAAATGCAGATGTTGCGGTTTTACTGCACGAAACATCTTGCTTTTAATATATATATAACATTTTGGCACTCTGATTCTCCTTATACGATGCTTGATGGGTAACTTAATAATGTACTGATTGAAGTTTGACAATGCCATAAAAATAGGCTGAACTCCTTGAATTGGAGTTCAGCCTTCTGTCGCTTTTCGTTTTGATGCAATACGTTTGTTTTGTCAGCGATAGCACACATCGCTATCTGAGCGCAATGATATTTCTATATTGCATCCTTGCTATTGTTATTTTACAATGACTTTCTGAGTCTTGCCATTCTTGTACTTAACAATGTTCACACCCTTTTGTGGAGCATCAAATTTCTGACCTGCGATGTTGTAGTAAGCTACGATTTCATTTTCTTCGCCTATTGTTGCGTTCTCAATACCAGTAGCAGCAACCACCTTAGCCTTATTTGTCTGATTTACTACGAGGTTGTTTACTGTAATTGATGGGTCGCCCAATTTAGGAGCCACAAAAGCGATAACGTTCATATTCTCCGCTTTATATTTAGCAGGGATAGTATAAGTGAATTTGCTTTCAAAGTTGTTTCCACTCCAAGTAATGTTATCACCCTTGACATCTGTGAGACAATCGCGGAATACGTTGTTGTGAACGTAATCAGGAATCCACTTACCATTATCAAGCTGTCTTTCAACGATACCGTCTTCTGTTACATAAACATAGAGTGAGTAGTTCTTAAGCAATTCAGCTGCTCCCTCAACACCTGTACCTTTCACATTGATAGCCAATTTGTTGTCCTTTTCGTTTGCAGTCAAGTCGATATTCACGAATGCAGGTGCCTGCTGCTCTTCCTGTGCAAATATCTGGCTAAAGTATTTGTAAAGTTCCTCATAATATTTCTGATCAAAACCAATTCCTGCTACAAGAGAGTTTGCGATGACCATTCTGTCGAATGACGCTGATGGGAAACTTGTTGCATTGAGCAATTCCTGTATTGCCACAGTTTTTTCTGTCTGCATTGGATCATCAACATTCATTTTGCAATGGATAGCTATCCAAGCTAAATCCTTACGCTGGTCTTCCAACTTCTGCAAGAACTTAGAACCTAAAGGACACCATGTGCATCCGATAGCAGTAAATTGCTCTACAAGATGTTTTTGTCTCTTAACTGCCTCTTTATAGATGTTTATTTTTGACTCGTAAGCATCGTTTTCTGTATTGCCGGTTGGAGCTTGATTGTCTACTTTTGAAATGTAGAATTTAATCTTATGCTCGCCCAAGTTCAATCCTGTTGTTGGGAATTCGAATACATCGTTTCTTACTTCTCCTGTTAAAGCACCTGTCTTCTGCTGTTCTTTTACTATCTTATTGTCGATTTCGGTTACCAAAGTATAGGAATTGATAGGCTTGTTACCAAAATTGCTGATTTCTATTGTAACTTTCTTATTGTTTTCAGCCTTTGAATACCCGTCGAATGTGGCACTATGAAGAATAATATCCTTTTCTGGATAATTCTTTTCCACGATTGCCTGAACACTAAGGTTGCCGTGCTCTGTTGAACCAAATTTGTACCATTTGCCTTTCATATTAACTACTGTCTCAACGATAGTTCCTTCCTTTATCAATGAAATTGGGAAACAATCCGTTGTCTGACCTTGCTTCTGTGTATAGGTGTATCCCAACATAAACCCATCAACATCCTTGAGCTTAATTGTGTAGGGAGTTGAGAAAGTAACATCATTCCAACCTTTTTTAGTGGTTGCAAGTTCTTGTTTAGCTACTTCGGTGATTTCCGGATTTCCATTAACAATCTTAATGGTAAACAGTTTAGCTGTAATGGCACCAACACCATCAGATGCCAGTCCTACACGCATACCGATAACTTTTCCTTCATCATACGAAGTCAAAATTTTCTGATGAACCTCTGTGGCAAGGGTCAGTTCGCCCGGAGCTGATGTAAAGCCCAATCCTTTTTCAGCTACCGTCTCGCTTGAGTAGTTACCCATATAACGCTGGTTTTGAGCCAAATTAGCTTTTGCAGCTTTACTTTTGGCTGGAGCGTAGTTTACGGCACTTTTAGCTTTAAGGCTACTGAGGTTTGCCTCTTTCAATTTTAAGCTACTGCTCTGTGCGATAGCCATGACTGCCAATGCAAATGCAGCACAAGATAATAGAATTCTTTTCATTTGTTTTTTTGTTTGGTTAGTATTTCGGTTATCTAATAATTGTTGTCTATTTGGTGTTTTAGTAGTCTTTATGCCAATAAGACTTGATTAACAATGGGGTTTGTTTATAGTTCTGTCAGGTCATAAAATTTACTTGGATTTAATGCTGTTGTGCTTTAAATTTACGAGTATTATACGACTAACATCGCAAAGATAGAAAAAAAAATCGAAATAACTATTATTTTAAAAGTTTTTTTTAAAAAAATCCTTTAGATTTTAAAGTAATGAGTTTTGCAAATGGGCAATATCTTATAATTTATAAAAATAATGCAAAACAAAAACGGAGATTTTTCAGTGCGCTTTTGACCTCTATGCCAAGTTGTGAGAAATCTATGCAGTCTGTAAGTGTTTGAGAATCAGTAGATAAATTGTGCGTTTCCATTTTTGCGAAGAATGCGTTGCAATCTTCGCAAAAATAGGATACAAACGTGCGAAGATTGCAACGCATTCTTCGCAAGATTAGAAAACGTGTCTTCAATAGCTCGAAACCGTGCTTACATACCTCCAAGTTTAGGGTAAGCTCGTTCCCGGAGAAGTGAGATAGGCAAATAAATAGATAAACTGCCAAAAAACTGTTGTATGCTCAGAAGCTAACGGGATAGTTTGAGGATTTTATGCTGAAAGGATTTACTGCTAACGAGAAATTATTGATAGAAAACTATATCTGCAATATGATTTATTGTAGCTGTTTTACGTCCTAAACTTGAAATGGAAACAAATCTTTTTGCAAATGACAGTTACACCTTATTTATATATAGCTTTTCTGCCAATCCTTGCGGCCATCTTCAGACCACATTTTATAAATTGGGATATAGAATTTCATTCAAAATCGCCTTCTTTCCCTCACTTTCTTTTCTTCTATGAAAAAGCATGTTTTTTAGAGAGTTTAAAATAAAATATGGTATAAATATACCAATTACATATCAATAACCACCCTGTACTGTTAATTTTTTAAAAATATAAGATAAAAATGAATAGTTAATCAAAATATCTTTGTAAATTTAGACAAACTTCTGAATCATTAACTTTAAATGATTCTTGAAAATCGCAAACAATAACCTAAAATTATAATCTAAATGATTATCCAAGTAAAACATTTTAAATATTAACTTAAACAATAATCATTATGAAGAAAAGACTAATCTCAAATGTCTTAACTGCCATAATGGCAATGGGCTTCTCGCAAGTCCATGCGCAGACGCAGCTTGTGGTTACGCCACATTCGGGTGATGTTGGCAAATATGCCATAACAGACATCCAGAAGATAACTATCGCTGCTGATGGTTTGCACATCGTGGGAAACACTTTCGCAGTAGAACCCGTGTGGAAATTATCTGCCATTAAAACTATCAGTTTTGTTAAAACAACAGATGGGATTGAGACTGTAAGTGATCGCGGAACAAGTGGAATAAAAATATTCCAACGAGGCGAAATGCTTTACGTCAATGGATTGGACGGACAAGCAAATGTTGCAATCTACGACCTTAATGGTCAGACAATGCTATGCGCTACAACCGTTAACGGAGAAGGCATTGACATTTCAAACCTGACACGTGGCGTATTTATTCTTAAAGTTAAAAACACAACCTTTAAATTTATAAAGCAATGAAAAAAAATATATTCCTCTGCCTTATGATGGCAATCTTCAGTTTGAATACATTTGCTCAAACAGAACCAAACAGATTGGTAGTATTGGATAAGAATAAAGTCCAGAAAGGATTTATAGTTGATCAAGTTGATAACCTTTTCTTCGCAACCGTTGAAGGACGCGTTGCAGCCGAGGTTACCTACAAGGACTTCAAGAGTGGAGCTACGGGCGATACACTTTGGCTCGCACTGCAAAAGACACCGGCTTGTGTGTCATACAAGATTGCTTGCATCCCTCAGACAATTTCAAGTAGGATTACTTCCGATGAAATCGCTGTTTCTTACTTTAACAGCACTAACCCACCTATGCAGAGCGATGAGTTCACAAATGCACAGATGACTGGTTTTGCAGAACCATTTAAGGATAACACTCCTTATACTATCATTACGCTCGGTTACGACAAGTATGGTGTTGCCTGCAATATGTCAAAGGCTGAATTTAAGACTCCGCGCAAGCCACTCGTTGGAACACCTGAGGTAAAGGGACAGAGTGTGGAAATAACAGCTACTACTGCAAAGCTTCAATTCACAGCCAACAAGGACGTTAAGGGTTATGCTATCTGTATCTTCCCTAAGGGTAAGGCTGAAGAGCAGTTCCAGCAGTTTGGTCCTATGATGAGATTGAGCAGCATGGGCGATATGATCAAGCAGTTTGGTATCAAATGCACTGGCGAATTTACTTACGAATGGACGGGCTTGGCTCCTGACACGGACTATGAGGTTTATGTTCAGGCATGGGACGTAGCCGATACTTATGCTGATATGGTTATCATTCCTGTTAAGACAAAGAAACTTGGCGGTACGGGTGTTGCTCAGGTAAGTATCGAAATTAAAGAATTTGCAAAGAGAGGCGAAGGATACTATCAGCGGGTAATTTACACTCCAAACAGCGAATGCTCATTGCACAGAGATATTATCATTGAAAAGAAGGCATTTGACAAGGCTGATATGGGCGAGGCAGGTGTAACAGCATTATTGAAGCAGGACTATCCGAAAGATCCTTATTGGAATCAGTATGGTGTTGATAATGCAACTTGGAATGCTGATCCTAACACAGAATACTACGCTTGCTCTATCGCAAAGAATGTTAATGATGAGTGGGGGCCGCTCGTGAAGGTAGCGTTTACAACAGGAGCTGGCGAAGCAAAGGGCAATGTTGCTCCGACACGCATCGTTCAGGGAACTTCTTATGGTGTTACCCAGTTTCCTATGATTAAACTTGCCGATAGGGTACAGGCAAAGTTCCAGATGATTGAAAACGCAAAGTAAACTAAACACGAGTTCGACGATTTTATAGTTTCAAATATATATGAATATTGCAAACTGAAAATCGTCGGACTTTCAAATACCAAACACATAAAATAACGTGAGTTCGACGAATTATAAGTCTTTGTAAATTTGGTGATTAGCGAAATTTGTTGTAACTTTATAGTGTTGAAATACAAAGAATTACAAACAAAAATAGCTATGTTCACCGAAGACAAAGTTACGGAAATATTTTGTATTTCGGATAAACTGCTGCTCAGAAAGAGGGCTATCATAGAAACGGTAAATGATGAGCTCAAGAACATTGCACAGGTAGAGCACTCCAGGCATCGGTCCTTTGACAATTTTATCGTCAATTTATTGGGGGCCATCGCTGCCTATTGCCTGTTTCCAAAGAAGCCGTGTATCAATGTACAAAGGACATTGGACACACAGCTTGCTTTATTCTGAATTCGTCGAACTCACGTTAAAATAGCAACACAAGCACAAAGAGACTTTTATATAAGAAATATTTAATTCTATTTTATCTTTAAATTACGATTCAATTATGAAAATTAATTATCTAAAAACCTTTATGCTCTCGCTGTTCTCCGGAATATTCACGATGGTGGGAGCACAAAATGCAAGTCAAGTACCGAACCGGTAGATGAAGGGAATCCCACTCGCCTGCCGATTGCGAAAACCGTAAACCCCAAAGGTGTGCTGATGTATGGTGTAACCTATATGGATTGGACAAACGGACGCAATTATGTAAGCTTTTACAGTAACACAGAAGAGGAAATTAATCGTCTGTGGAATGTAGACCCGAACTTTTCCGGAAACTTCAATGTGTACGGTATCCGTGCCGGAGCGATGTGCGAAGATGGTTACTATGGCTATCTGGTTAGAATGTATACAGGTTATCCAGAACAGCCTGATGCTTTCGTAAAAGTGGATTTCCAAACTCAAAAGATTGATACGCTCAACGTTTATCCGGAAATTTCCGAGAAATGGGAATGGATTTATGATATGACCTACGACCCTACGAACAAGAAGGCTTATGGTATCGGACGTTTGCTGACCGATAAGAATGAGGCTTTCTCCTCTCTCTACACCGTAGATATTACAAATGGTGGCTTGACAAAGGTAGCCGACCTTGATTTCTACGCATGGGCTTTGGCAAGCGATTACGAAGGTAATCTCTATGCTACGAGAGGTATTCCTAATGCGCAGGGAGAATATTATCAAGTAGAATTGGTAAAACTCAATGCCAACAATGGATACAAGGCTGAAAAAGTAGTTACTTTGACATACTACGGAGCTGATATCAAGCCCATCTTATACCATTCTATGGAATTTGATCATTCCACGGGCGATCTTTGGTATTTGTTCAATAATGCCAACTCTTCACGGAAACTGATGAAGATCAATGTGAAGACAGGCGAATACAAGGTTACAAGAAGTTTGGCATACGACTTGATAGTTGGTTTGACCATTCCATACGAGAAAGCTGATTCTCGTGAAGCTGCCGGTAGGATTACTGATTTAACCTGTGTCCCCGGTGAAAATGGTAAGGTGGAAGCAACTTTAAAATGGACGAACCCTGCCATTAATTGGAAGGGAGACAAACTGACTGAACTGAAATCTATCAAGATCAGCCGTGGCACAAGAGACAATGTCATCGCTACCGTAAATGCCACAGGTGTGGGCAAAGCTCAAACTTGGGTGGACAATACTGCAAAGAACGGCTACAATACCTATTATTTAACTACTTATCGCAAAGACAATGAGAAAGGCTTGACGGATAGTATTACTGCCTTTATCGGTGTTGATGTTCCCGGAATGCCAACCGACGTCGTGCTTACAGCTACTGGAACTACCGGGACAGTTACATGGAAAGCTCCTGAAGTGGGCAAGAACGGTGCGTGGATTGACAAGGCTTCCTTGAAATATCGTGTAGTCCGCTATCCAGGAAAGATAACTGTTGCTGAAGCAACAACTGAAACATCTTTCACTGAAAAGTGCGAAGAGCGTCAAAGCTACTCTTATGAAATCACGGCTTTCAACAATGCAGGTGAAAGCGAACCGGCTGTTTCAAACGTTCTTCCTTTCGGAGAAGGCTTTGCAATTCCTTATACCAATGATATTCGTACTCTTGAAGACTTTAATCTTTGGACTTCCATTGATGTGAATGGTGATGCAGACGACGAGGGAGCTGAATGGAGATGGCAGCCGGAAGATGATAAGGCTATCTATAATGGCGGTTTCTGCAACAACAAAGCAAATGACTACTTGATGTCTCCTCCTTTAATGCTCAAGAAAGGCAAGAAATATCTCGTGAGATTCAAATATCAGTCTTCTTCTTGGATTGACACAAAAGAAAGCTGGGAAATTGGTGTAAGCCAGACTGTGGATCCTGCTTTGATTTCAGAGAAGTTCAAGAAGGTTTATGAAAGAGACAATATTCATACTATTCAGTATGTCTATGATGACGAATGTATCTTCACATCCGATTTCGATGGCGAAGGATATGTTGGCTTCCACGTTACCTCTGATCCTATGATGGGTTGGATTACCGTGCGCAATTTCTCTATCCGTGAGTACACTGATAAAGATATAATGGTAAAAGACGTTACCGGTAATACATTGGTAAATCAAGATAAGGAAACAACGGTAAATGTAACTGTATATAACAGCGGAAGTGCTGCCGTTCAAGATTATAAA
The DNA here is from genome assembly GCF_000688375.1 of Prevotella sp. HUN102. Taxonomy (NCBI): domain Bacteria; kingdom Pseudomonadati; phylum Bacteroidota; class Bacteroidia; order Bacteroidales; family Prevotellaceae; genus Prevotella; species Prevotella sp. HUN102. The sequence continues at coordinate 954,452 of NZ_JIAF01000004.1, forward strand.
GTGAAACTGATTAATCAGGAGACCGGCGAAGTAATTGAAGAAATGTCTGGTCTTCCACTTGAACCAAAGCAGACGGAACTCATTCCTGTTTTGTGGACTCCAACAGAGCAGCAGCAAATAAAGATTACCGCTGAAGTGGAATTGGAAGGCGATGCTTATCCACTTGACAACAAGACTGACAGGTTTATTGATGTGAAAGTACAGGAAACGGATGCGCTTGACTGGATTTCTCTTTATAGCAGAAAAGACAATAATGGCTGGACGGTACCTTTCTTTATGCACTTCAATTACAACCAGAACCAAGTGCTTTATTTAGCAAGAGAGCTCCAAAGCAAGAAGAACATACAGCTTACTGGTATGCAGCTTGTTTATGTCGGCAAGCCGGGTGGTGATGTTCTGATTGATATCCCTGTTCGCATCAGTTTGATGAACAGTCAAAAGACCAAACTGGATCCTACTAAGGACTTTATGACAACTGGTTGGACCAATGTGTTTGACAAAGAAATCTGTGTAGATCAAGTTGGTGATGCTTGCACCGTGGAACTTATGTTTGACAAGGCTTTCGATTATAATGGCGAAAACCTTATGGTGAACTTTGAAAAACGTCCGGGCAGAGTGAGAGCCAACGATGATAATCACCCAAGTTGGTGGTTCTATGACAACCGAAAGGGTGAAAATCGTGTTCTGTGTTACAGAAGCTCAAGCGAAGGCGACATCGACCTTGAAGCCGTTGGTGTTTACGAGTTCTTGCCATTCGTTCGTTTCTCTTATAAGGAAGCAGGAACAAGCGGAATCAAGACTATCAGTACATTGGACGTACCGGCTCAGCTGATAGGCCACACTATCTATTTGCAAAAGACTTGCGACAGAGCTGAGCTCATTTCAACCTCAGGTGCTGTGGTTGCAAGAGTAGAGAACGCCGCCGAAATGAATGTTGCTAATGTTGCCAATGGCATCTATTTGCTGCACATCACTTCTGAAGGCAAAGAGGCTACTGTCAAAATGATTATTAAGTAAATTCCAATCAAACAAGAGTGTACCTGTAAATCAATAGCAGGCACACTCTTGTGCTTTTTCTGCCTGATTTCAATGACTTGCCAAAGTCTTTTGAAAGAATGATAATTTTATTATCAATTATAAAAGCATATTTTATGAAAAAAAAAATATTATCCATTTTCATATTTTCCCACGCTCTTTTCTCCTATGGACAAGACTGTTTGAATGTGGGATATTGCGGTGGAAAAAACTTAGATAATATTTCCATTAACGTAAAAGGCAAACAATGGGTGGATGCTGCTATCTATCTGCCGGCAGAGTATCTGAAGGCTTATGCTGGTGCAGATATTACTTCAGTTCGTGCTGCGCTGACAAATCGAATCGGGATAGACACGCTTCGTGCGTGGGTAAGAACCGATTTGAAAGCCGAGAACATAGCAAGTGGAGAAGTTACAAACAAGAGTAACCCTCAATTGAAGAAAAATTGGAACGACATCAAGCTGAATATACCTGTTAAGATTGCAGAAGGAAAAGGTCTTTACATTGGTTTTTCTTATTATCAGAACCGGGATGCAGATGTAATTTCATTTGTCGGCAATGGTATGCCTAACACATTCTTCTTCCATCGTAGTCAAGAAGCAGAGTGGGAAGATATGCACGCAAAAGGAATTTTGAGTGTTGAGGCTGTTGTGAAAGGTCAGTCTCTTCCCACTTATGACGCATCTGTAATTGATGCAACAGTAAAAAGAGGCGATGATGGTTTGTCTATGAAAGCCTTTGTTTATAATGCCGGAACGAAAGATATAAAAGGATTCGACTTAAGAGTAAATGGACCCGATGGTTTGGAACCGGTTTCTAAGCATTTCGACAATGAAATTGCTGTGGGGAAAGTATCAGAGCTTACCTTTGACTTGCCTTATACTGATATGAATACCGGCCTTGATTTTCCATTGGACTTGAGTGTTGTGTCAGTAGCAAATGGAGAGGACGTCAATAGCAGTAACGATAGTCGTCAGGCTGCTTTCGTTTTTGCCAAAAAAGTATTGCTCGAGGAATTTACCGGTATCGGATGTGGTTACTGTCCGGGATTGGTGCATCATATTTCCGAAGCCTTGGATGTGGAGAAATATCGCCAAAATACTTATGTGGTGTGCCATCATTCAGGTTACAGAAGCGACCGTTTCACACTTCCAATAGATGAAGAATATCTTTGGCTCTACAATGATAATGGCAGTTATGGAGCTCCAAATATGATGTGCAACCGCCAACCTTATGTTATGCATACGGGTGGAATGTCTCCGGTTTGGAAACCACAGAATGGAAATGATGTGAAGAATGTTATCGAAAGGGAAATGAAATCTGACGCTTATGTCACTTTTACCAAGGTGGAAGGTAAACATGACGAGGCGAACAAAAAGATAACTGTTCGTTTGGAAGGCATGAAAAGTCGTGAATTTAGTGAGCACCCTGTCAGACTTACGGTTTATCTGACTGAAAACGGCATCAATGGTTCTGACCAAACTGATTATTTCAACCTCTATGGAGGGAATTTTATCCACAATCACGTGGTACGTGGATATAACTCAACGTGGGGCGAGGTAATTGATTGGAAAGATAAAAGCTTCGATTATGAAGTTTCCTTCCCAATAAAAGACGAGTGGGTTAAGAACAATTTGGAAGTGATTGCCGTTATCAATGCTTATGATTCCAAAGACCCTGCCAACTGTCGTGTAGAGAATGTGGATGGAATTACATTCCCCGCTATCACAGGTATCCAACACGTGAACAATACTTCTGATGCTTCCACAGTTGTTAAGGAATATTACAACATAGAAGGCATTAAGATTCAGAATCCTGAAAATGCGCACGGCCTCGTTATTATCAAGGAAAAGATGACTGATGGACGTGTCGTAACTAAGAAGATTATGCAATAAAGTGATTAAAGCACTTGATTGAAATAATCAAACAACCAAGTAGAATTTTAAAATAAAACAGACTATGAAATACGGAAAAAAAATACTCATCCCGATTCTGTTGCTTGCCTGCAACTTTTCCGTGCAAGCAAAGCCGAGGAGTGAAGCGCAGATTCAAGCTGCAATCTCACAAATATTTCAGAATAAATCATCTTATCTGAAAGCTCCTCGCAAGGGAAATCTTAAAATGCTGAAGAAAAATGAGTCTCTTCGCATCTATGGATATAATCAAGGTGGGTTCGTAGTGGTTTCAACAGACGATGTAATGCCGGTTGTGCTGGGTTACAGCGACTCTCAATATAATGTTTCGAACGATAATCCGGGCTTCAATTGGTGGCTCAACACCGTGGAAGAGGTTACGAAAGCCAGAATCAAAGCCAATGAACCGGCAAAGGTTACACGTCCTAAATCGCCTTATCCTGCCAATGTTCCTGAGCTGATGACTTGTGAATGGGGACAGCAAGAGCCTTTCTATAATCTTTGCCCATTGGGTACCAGCAGCGGAATTGGCGGTTGGCAAGGCTATACCGAATCAGAACGCACGCTGACCGGTTGTGTTGCTACTGCTATGGCACAGATTATGTATCATCATAAATACCCTTTGACAGGTGATGGAACTTCAGGTGTAGACGTAAAACAGCCGGATAAACTCAATACTTTCTTCAAATATGACTTTGACAATGCCATTTTTGATTATGAAAATATGCTCGACACCTATAATCCGGGGCAATATACGGAGGCTCAAGCCTATGCGGTAGCAAATCTTATGGTGGCGTGTGGTGTAGCCTGTGCTATGGAATATGCCACAGATGGTTCCGGTTCTTGGACAGAAAAGGATGTTTCTGGTTTGATTCGCAATATGGGTTTCTCAGCCGACAAGGTGAAAATGAAGACCCGTGACGAAATTGACGAGCCTACTTGGATGAACCTTATTTATGAGGAATTGAGCAATAACCGTCCTATTCTGTATGCTGCTGCCGATATGAATCAAAATTTCGGGCACGCCTTTGTCTTAGATGGCTACAATGCCGAAGGACAAGTCCACGTGAATTGGGGATGGAACGGTATGGAAGATGGTTACTACGATATCGCAACTTTGGCAGTTAGATCTTTTGCATTTGGTCGTCAGCAAGATATGTGTATCGGTATGTCGGGCGAAAAAGTTGATTTGACCGATAAAACTATCAATTTGTCTGCTCCGGGCACATTGGCAACAAAACTTCCTGAAGCAGAACGCCTCAACGTTAAGGCTTTGAAACTATCAGGAAAGATAAATTCTTCTGACTTCAAAGTGTTGTGCGAAATGGCAGGACGCACTGTTGCAGGCTCACATACCAAAGGACATTTGGCTTCACTCGACCTTACCGATGCCGAGATTGTTATGGGTGGAGAAACCTATCTAAGCAAAGACGGAAAAGATTATACCATTACAGCGGACAACGCCTTCCCTGAACTGGCTTTCCATAAGTGTACTACTCTTCGGAAAATCAAGATGCCTAAGACTTTGAAAGCCGTGGGCGACGGAGCTTTCTCACAATGCCGTATGAGTGAAATTACATTTGTCGGTAACAAGACGGAGAATTATTGCATCGAAGACCACTTACTCTATAATGCCGACAAGAGCGAAATCATATTTGCGTTGCCCGGTGTTGCTAAGGAGTTGCACGTTGCCAAGACCGTAAAAGCTCTGCGTCCTTACAGTTTCGCCGGCAACAGCGAAGTGAGAAAGATATTCCTTCCTTCTACTGTTGTATCGCTCGGCGATGAGGCTTTCTCTCATACTATGGGGCTTGCAGAAATCAAAACGTTCGCTAAAGAAGTTCCGGCAGCAGGTAAGGAATGCTTCTCGTTCATTCCTTCCACCTTGCTCAAACTTTATGTTCTCAGAGGAATGTATGACAAGTTTGGTCAGGCAAATGAGTGGAAAGAACTTCTTGACTACGATCAAAAGGGAATCATAGAATTTGGTACAACTATCAAGGCCCGCAACCTTACTCGCTCTTATGGCGACGAAAATCCATCTTTCATTTGGGATATCGAAGGAAACAACGTTGAAGGTACGCCGGTAATTACCTGTGAAGCTGATAAAAAATCGCCAGCCGGCAATTATACCATCAAGATTGATTATGGAACTATTGACCCGGACGGAGTGGAATTGAAAAATGGTATCCTCATCGTGAACAAGGCAAAACTCAAAGTTAGTGTTGAGGATTGCGAACGCTTTGAAGATGAAGAAAACCCAGAGTTCAAGATATCTTATGAAGGTTTCAAGAACGATGATGATGAAAACTCTCTGAACAAGAAACCAGTCGTAACGACAGACGCTCAAAAGGGCTCCCCTGCCGGCGAATACGTACTCAAGGTTTCGGGTGCTGCTTCCAAGAACTATTCTTTCAATTACCGTAAGGGAAAGATGACGATTAAGGTTGGAACAGGCTTTGAAAAACTGCTGGAAGAAGGCAAGCAGTTTGATATCTACTCTATACAGGGTGTTAAGGTAAAGAGCAATGCAACCGACTTCAACGGATTGGGCAGAGACATTTACATAGTCAATGGAAAGAAGGTTATTATTGAGTAATGATAGACTGAAAATAGTCTTTAGTGTTAGCTAAAACCTGTAAAATGATGTTGCAGGTTGCAATAGACGTTTGATGGTTTTAGAGAATGCCATAAATTGAGGATAGGCTCTTTTGCATAGCAGAAGAGCCTATTTTTTTGTTTCAAAGTAATGGATTGTTCCGTTTAAAACTTTTTTAACTATTTGTGATGCAACCTTTTGCGTGTATTCTCATTTATTCGGTGAGTACTCAAAAAATTAAATCTAAGTTTAACCAAAATGAATTAGAGCAATGAAAACAAGTAGAATTTTATTGGGAGTTATTTCAGCATTTGCTGTTTGCAGCTTTTTTGCTTCGTGCGAGACCGATGAAAGCAAGAACGAAACAATATATCCGAATGCCATTGTAACGATAAAGCCCATCAACGATGGTGCCGGTTTCAACGTATGGGTGGACGATAAAGTGCAGGGACCGGCGAGCAACATTACCAAATCGCCATACGGCAAGAAGGAAGTAAGGGCGATTGCCAATATCAGACAGGAGAAAGATGAAAAGGGAATGAACAAAATATACATCAACTGGATGGACAGTATCCGCACCAAGAACGCCATTATGCCCGAGCTCAAAGCGATGGATTGGAAGAAATACGGCGAAGACAGATTGGAAATCATCAATGGTTTCGGCACCGTGGTCGAGGACGGCTACCTCACTTTGAGGTATAGCACCGCAATAACCAACCCGAAGGCGAAGCGGGATATGAACCTCATTGTGCAGCATTCGGAGAAAGAACCCTATAAACTGGTGCTTGCATACAATGCTCACGGCGACAATAAAGGACGGTTTGCATCGGGGCTTATCGCCTTCAGGCTGTCCGAAATTGATAAGATAGCACGGAAAAACGGAAAAAAAGATGTAACTTTGCAGCTACATTGGAAATCTTATCAAGGAGATAAGCAAGCCTCTTTCAAGTATCACGTAAGGAGCGATACTGAATAGGGGAGAAACGATTAAGCACTAAATGATAAAAAAAGACGAGAAAGAAGAAGCAGGCATCGCTGAAGGACTCCTCAAGAGAGATGCTTCAGCGATGAGAACTTTTTACAACCAGTATGCCGGAATCTTCCTGACAATATGCGCCCGTTACGTCTCGGACAGCGACGACGCAAAGGACGTGCTGCAAGAGGCATTTATAAAAATCTTCACAAGAATCGGCAGTTTCGAGTACAGAGGAAGCGGTTCGCTGTTTGCTTGGAGCAAGCAGATAGTGGTAATGGAGGCATTGACCTTTCTGCGCAAGAAGAAAACCGTGCCCTTGGTGTATGAGGAGCAGCTTCCCGAGCAGGACGATGAATCGGAACTGACGGTGGAAGACGTGCCCGAAGAGATGCTCTTGCAGATGATACAGTTGCTGCCCGAGGGATACAGGCTCGTGTTCAACCTCTACGTGCTCGAAAACAAATCGCACAAGGAAATAGGAGAGATATTGGGAATAAGGGAGAAATCTTCTGCCTCGCAGCTATCTCGTGCGAAAGCCATACTTAAAAAGCAAATTAACTCATATCGGAAAGGATTGAAACTATGAACGAGGAATGGAAAGAAGGATTTCATAATAAATTGGACAATTATGAAATGACACCTCCTGAAGGATTATTTGACGAGATTTTAAAAAAACTTCCATCATCCGAAGAAGGCGAAAGTCCGGAGATAATACCGATGAAATCGCCTGAAACAGTTGCAGACACCAACAGAAGGAAACGAGGCAAAACCGTGGTTTGGTTTACCTCTATGCTTTCGGCTGCTGCCGTGGGAACGCTCCTGTTGCTGAACAGTTCGATTTTCAACGTTACTGATAGCGCAGGCACGAATGGTGGCAATGCAGACGTATCCCGTGGCTTGGCAAAGAACAGTAAAAGAGACGTCAGAAATAGACTTGAAAGCACGGAAACATTTGCTTCCGAGAAGATATACACGAGCGATAACGGCGAAGAATACACTTCGGATATGAATATGGGCGACAGATTGTTGGCCTCTGCAAAGACAGCCTTCAATGCCATTGCGTCGAGCATTCTGCCACAAGAGAACGGCAGCGGGCCACTGGTGGCAATGACGGAACAATCAGCCGTTGCCACCGAACAGCCGATTACTGCGGCTGACCCGACGGACGCCCCGGCAGTACAGGCAGAACCGACAGCAGCTGACAACGGAAAGCCTGATGAAAATACAGAACGAACGGAGCAGAGAAAGCGACAGCGCTTTACCGCGCCTGTGGTGGATAATCGCCCCCGACGTTCCGATAACCACGCCCAACTGGGCGTATTGGTTGCCGGCATGCCGGTTGCAGCGTCGTCCTCAAGCCTCAATCCGGTTTTGCCCACAGGAACGGGAGGCGAACTTGTGGTAACCAGACAAAATAAAATAGTGAAGAAAGCCAACCACCATCAGCCCATTACTTTTGGCGTTTCCATCGCCTTGCCGTTGAGCAGCAGAGCGAGCATCGAGACCGGACTGATGTACAGCTATCACTATTCGGAACTTACCTACGAAGTGGGTAGCATCAATCACGAAATCAAGCAGCAGTTGCATTTCGTCGGCATCCCCTTGAATCTCAATTATCAGTTGTGGAGAAAGAACAAAGTGGTATTGTACGCATCGGGAGGTGGAAGCGTTGAGAAGATGGTCTATGGAAAGCAGCGCGAACAATACGACGGCACGGAAACCGCCACCACGCATAAGGTGAAGATGAAGGAATTGCAGTGGGCGATGTCTGCCAGATTCGGCGCGGCCTACAAGCTGACACCGGGCGTCAGTCTCTATCTGGAACCCGGCGTGGCGTATCATTTCGGCAAGAAGTCCGAGTTGCAAACCATTTATAGCGACCATCCCGTTTCCTTCCAGTTGAAAGCCGGTCTCAGATTCAATCTGCGATAATGTGTTTGAGTTCGGGATAAGCCCGAACTCAAAGGTACAAGGAGGCGAGGGTACAAGTAGACGAGGAGGTTGCTTTGTTTAGTTCAAGAAAGCGATGGACGGAATTGCTGCTGATAAATTCCCCCAACTAATTTCTCGTTAGCGAACTATCTCATTGGATAATAGAGTGTTACCATTTCAGAATAGAGGATGGGTAACGATTTAAAAATGAGCGGAGTGCTTTGAGGCACATTGTTTTGAATAGCCAAAGAACGCTCACTATTATCACCTGCAAAGGTACACATTTGAGAGGGAAAGTGAGCGTTCTTTCTTGATTTTCTTTTCTGAGATGAAACAAATCGTATCATTCTCTTTACTCTTCAACCGTGAATTCAGGTCTTATGGAACTTGATGAGGGGAAAATAATTTTGTTTTCTACATCCTCCGTCCCCGTTTCTTTTTCTTGTTGGCTTCGTGGCGCAGTCTCCGCTGGAAGGCGGTCTCGGCATAATCTTCTCCATGGACTTGGAAATCCAACACACTGCCAATACCCGATGCAATCCTTTCGGCTACATCCACCACGCTTTCAACAAGACTTGGTGCGGGGGCTGGTTGCTGTAGCTTTTCTTCCTGTAAAGGTTCTTTCGGCTGATAAATCGGAACAGAAGAGTGGTAGGGAGCGGCATAGGACAACCCGAATTGTTTCAACAGAGAGTTGTATCCAAACTCTCGTCCTATCTCCGAAGCCTTGAACGTCTGCCCCTCAAAATGAAACTTCAGTCCATAGACTTTACCTTTCTTGTTCTTCATCTGTTCAACGGTTACTCCTTGTCGTCTCAAATCATATCGAAAGGAAGCATAGCCATTCACTCCGCCATTCGTATACTTTCCCAACAAGCCGTAAGCCATTGTGCGCAGTTTCTCCTTGCTCGCCTCCCGTGCCTGATTGGCTCTCGGCTTTTGATACCTTTTCTCTGCCCGTATCTCATTGGCAATCGTCAGACCGTGCTTGCGACTTAATTCCTCTGCCACCCGTGCTGCCTTGTTACTTACAAAGGTCGTATCATAAACCGCCCCGTTCATACTCATCCGATTGGCAATGACATGAATGTGCAGATTGTCGGTATCCTTATGCGTAACGGCTACCACCTGATACTCCTGCAATTTCATTGCTTGGATAAACTCACAGGCTATTTCTCGGAGCTTCTTCCAATTCATTCCTGCTTCATCTTTCGGAGCGATACCGATTTCCATCCGCAGGAATTTGTTGCGACAACGGCTGTTGAACCGATTGACAAGGTTCATCTCTTCGTATATTCTCTCTGCCGTATCTCTGCAAAGGTTCTGGATTAAGAGCTTATTCTTGAGCTTCGTTTCTCGGAAGATATACTCCAATGCCGTCTTACCGTGTGCTATGGCTTTGCACTTCGCTATCATTGCGCTTCATATTTAGAACATCATATATCTCGTCCGTAATCCGATACCGAGGACTGTAAAATCGCTCGAAAGCGTGTAGTGAAATGCAAGAAAGGTTCTTGGCAATGGCAACCCAAGAGGGGTCTTTCGTCTTAATCAAGTTGGAAATGTGACTGAAGAAGTAGCTGACCCGTTGCAATACCCGAATGGCTTCCCGTTCGTGTTCTCCCAATTGGGGAACGGCAACAATCTCTCCGGTAAGCAATGCCTCCCGACAGAACTCGGAGAGTTTCTTGCCCGTCCGTTCCGCTCGCTTTTGTATCCTTGCTTTCTCCTCTTCGGAGCAGCGTACCCGAAGAAGGCAGGTCTTATTGGACTTCTTCTTCCTTTTCTCTTTATCTGTTTTGGGTTTCATATTAGTTTGTTCATTAAGGCATTCCGACCGATGAGAACGAAGTGATTACGGCTCTCCCCCTGAGCGTAGCGGTAAAGGGGGCAAGCGCAGTTTGTGGCTACAAACTGACGTCTTGCAATGTTACCGATGGAATACCCTCGCATATACTATGCTTGGCTTTCATCTCCTGTGTTTCTCATCTTCTGAGAATGCCGATTATTCATTTCCTTACCGATGGCTCGGAATGCCGTGATTAAAGTTTGCGCCAGCGTTCTATGTCCTCGCTATATTCCTCCAGATGTCGGAGAGCTATGCACTCCAAGAAACTGGAAACATTCGCCCCGTAATCGCCCAAGCGACGGACAACGAACTCCAAGCGTTCCCACGTGGAGCGACTGAGATAGGTTGCTTTTCGGTCGATGATTTTATGGGGCAAGAGAAAGGCTTCCCGATAGCTCTCCAAGCTCTCTTGTCGTTGCTTGTGGCTGATACGTCTCGGAATGCTTGATATCGCTTGTCGCTTCTCCTGCTCGGAGTGCTCTGCTTTCACGGCTTCCTTTGCTTCATTCAAAGACTCGGAAGGCAATGTCTGCTCGGATACAGAGGAATGCTGTGAGCTTTCAGATTGCTTCATTGGCTCTGCTTGCTCAGTTTCTTGTTTAGTGGAAACGGCTTTACTGATAAGTTCAGAAAGTATCTGTGAGCCATCGGATTTTTCGGAATGGTTCAAATAGCGTGACAAATCAAATTCTTCTTTCATAGCTTATCTTATTTTGTGTTTGACAATAACAGGTTTCCGCTGTTGTTCTTTTTGTTCTTGCTTACATTGAGCAATATGGTAGTCGTTGAGGTCTTTATGTTGGGAATAGTGTCGGCTCATATCCTCTACCTTGATGCCTGAAGATTGGGTACCCTGAAGAGCTTGCCGTCCTGCTTGGTCGTTGTCGAGGAAAGCCCGAACGGCGTCGATGCCTTTTTCGTGGAGATAGTCAATGACTCGTGGTAGATTGCTGACGGAGTTCAGCACAAGGCAGGGAGCGGTTTCTTTTCCTTTCATCGTGAGATGGGAAAGGAAGTCCATAAAGCCTTCGAAGATGCAGAGAGGGGCGTTGTTCGCTTCTCCTGCTATCACGGAAATATCCTTCGGAGCGATTGTGCCCTTGAATGTCTTGTCGTCCCGAAGCTCATACCCTCCTGCACGATTAGCAAAGCCGATAGCGGAGTATTCTCTTCCTCCTACCTCGTAGCGAACGTGACGGAAATAAGGGTTTGGCACGGCAAGGTCTATCTTGCGTACCTCTCGGAGATAGTTCTGCAAGTGCAGGGGCAATGCTTCGCTGATGGAGAGAATACGCCTTGCATTACGTGGTTGCTGTTCAACTCTTATCTGTTCTATGTGAGCTTCACGATGAAAAGAAGAGGAAGCAAGGATTTGTGATTTCCCTTCGGCAAGATGCACCATTGCTTCGTAGGCACTGCACCCACGCATCTTCATCACAAGGTCGATGATGCTTCCGCCTTGGCTTGTCCCATAGTCGTGCCACAGGTTTCGCCGAAAGTCCACTTTCAAGCTGGCATTGGAGTCTTCTCGGTAGGGTGCGTGATAAAGGGCATAGCCCTTGTACCGCTTGGCAGGCTCGATACCGCAGGCGTGCAGATAGTCTGCTATCGGTATCGCTTTGATATATTGTAAATTGTAATATCTTGATTTCATAAGTTGTTTGGATAATTATTGAGTGATTAGAATTGGAATTTCAAACGGTGAAAGGAAAAAGCTTTTCTCTTACGGAGGACGAACTTTCTTGCCCTCAAAGCAAAAAGTCTGTCTCTGCTTTTTTCCTTTCACCGTATATTTCCTTTCACAGTGAAAGAAGAAAGTATCTATGGCATTTCTCATTCGCTCGTTTCTTTTCATTGTTCGTTCTTCCTTTCGTTGCTTGATTTTGAACTTTCACCCGAAATGGGATGCTGAAACCAAGTTACAGAGCCGAATACAGAGTCCCAAGGTTTGTGTTTCTGCTGCTTCGAGGTACAGAGAAATGCTCCGAGAATGGACGACACAAACAAGGGAAATCGGGACGAAAACGCTCAAAAGGAGAGAACGGAGAGGGGAACGGCTCGGAAACCAACTTCATCGGATTGCCAATGCCTGCTTCCTTTTTCTTCGGATGAAAGAGGAGAGACTGTTTTCATTGACAAGAGAGTCACTTCATACCGTATCGAAGCCACAAGTACGCACTTAGATAGAAGTGGGTGAAACAGGCGGCTGGTGCTTGTATATTTGCCTGTGAGTTCCCTCTATTTCCCTTGATTTCATCGGGTCTGGGAACAAGGATTTCGACTGCGTACATTTGCATCAAAAAGAGAAAAACGATATTGATATGAGATTTACCGCCATCGACACCTCCGCTTGGGAGGAACTGAAAAAGAGCATCGAAGAGCTGGCTCTTTGTATGAGAGAACAATTCGGCACGAAGCCCGAAGTCCCCGACCTGTTGCACAACGGGGATGTGTGCCGAATACTGAACATCAGCAAGCGAACGCTCCAGCACTATCGGGACACGTCCGTGCTGCCCTTTATCCAAATCGGGCATAAGTGCTATTACAAACGTGAGGATGTGGAAGCACTCCTTGCCAAGTCCAACCGCAAATAACCACAGCTATGGAATACGAAACCATCAACAAAGAAACGCCCGAGATGAAACAGCTCATCTCAGGCATCAGAGAAGTAAACAAACGCCTTCGGGAGATTGCCCAAACGCACCGTCCGCTCTTCGGGGGAGAAATCTACTTTACGGGTCGGGAGGTTTGCGAACGGCTTTTCGTCAGCCCTCTCACCTTGCAGGACTATCGGTACAAGGGTATCATTCCTTACACCCAAATCGCAGGGAAAATACTCTATCGACTATCCGATATCAACAGATTATTGCAAGAAAATTATCGGAGATAAAGTATTCGTAAGAAGCGTTTTCCTGCTGTTTGACAATCACACAGAAAGAACCTGCCGAATGGTTGTCCAAAAGATACCGAGCAATCTCATCATCGCTCGGTATCTTTTTGCTGATTACTCGGTATCTTTTTGCAATAAATCAAGTACATTTACGTTATAAACAGTAAAGATCCGCCCAAATGAAAGATAAGCTGCGCTTTGTTTTCGTGCCGTTCGTGCTGGCACTCGTGGGGCTGACGGTCGGCTACACGCTGCTGAACTGGCTGTTGGTCGTCAGGTTCGGCGTGTTCCACCCGAAAGAGGAGCTTACGGAGATAGTACTGCCCCTACTGCTCGCCGGGGCGACGGCATGGTTTTACATTGCCCCCAAGCTGAAGGTGCTTAAACTGAAAATCGATTTTTATCATACATTTCTGGCGTGTATCGGGCTGGTGATACCGATGGTGTTCGCACAGAAGTATATGACCGCAACCACAGGCAAGCTGACCATGCTGTCGTCTGTCGAGGATATAGAAAGCCGTGAGTCTACGAAGTATTACCAGTTGGGGACATACCATATCGACACCGCTGCCAGTCGCTATCACGCCACCTACAGGATAGAGGGCAGGAACGCCGACAGGTTCAAGATGTATTTCTACGCCGTCATACCTATCCGCAACACCGAGGCCGACACACTCTCCCACGATCCGACTGCTTGGCTGGGCATCGTCTATGAAGACGAGATAAGCAATCGCAACAGCCACGAAACGTTGGAGAGAGAATACAACACATTCATCAGGCTGAGTCAAGCCCGAACCGAGTCCAGTAACTTCTCGCACTTCCTCTGCTTCGAGCGGATAGGCAGATCGTCCAAGCATTATGAGGGCTTCGAGAACGCCATCGGTCAGGGCGTACATTTCCCCTCCGACCCTGTTATACTGCAGGGCATGAACGTGCCTTACGGGGTAAGAGCCGGCGACCTGCAGGAACGCTTTCTCACTGCCATCGCCATCGTCCTTGCCGTGTGGCTGCTGCTCTCCGTCATGCCCAAGACCAACGCCAAGGAACTCGAGCGCATCAAGGACGGTAAGCCCGACCTTATGGCACAGGCAGAGCGGCAGGAATGGCTTGACTTGATAATACCCCACGAGGGCTACTTCGTTACGCCCATCATCATGTACGCCAATATCGCCCTGTTCTTCCTGATGGTCTTTGCCGGGAAAGGCTTTCTTACCTTTCAGTCCGATGATCTTATCGCCTGGGGAGCCTGCTACGCCCCACGGGTGAGTGAGGGAGAATGGTGGAGATTGCTCTCTGCCACATTCCTGCATGGAGGGGTAGCACATCTGTTTGCCAATATGGTCTGCCTCTTCTATGTGGGTACACACCTCGAAGAACTGATGAGTCGCAGCCGATACCTCTGTGTCTATCTGCTCTCTGCGCTCGCAGGAAGTGTCGCAAGTCTATTGTGGCACACCGAACCGATTGTTGCTGTGGGAGCGTCGGGTGCCATTTTCGGTCTCTACGGAGCCTACATCGCCCTGTTGCTGGGCGGAGTCTATCCGAAGAGCCATGCGAAGTTCGTGCTTCGTGAGACGGCCATCTTTGTCGGCATCAACCTATTGGCAGGCATCGTGCCGGGTATCGACAATGCTGCCCACATCGGAGGACTGCTCTGCGGTCTCCTGCTCGGCTTCGCATTTCTCGCCCCGTGCAAGGCGAAAGCAGGGGGAAAACGACAAAAACGGGATGTAAAAACAAAAAGATAATACGCAATGGAAAATATTGGGGAATTTTCGGTATACTTGGAAATTTAATATGAATTCGATGACAAATATGATGATCATTGCACTGCTGCTTTTCATTCTTGCAGCTTACAGACTTCGCAGGATTAACAGCAGGGGCGACAGAAAGTATGATGTGTTTTGCATTTCTGAAGGCTGCATGACCGTTCATACCGGATTGTTTTCTCTAACCTACAAGATAGAAGAGATAGAAGAAATCAGATTTTCAAAAATAGCTCTAAGAAGAGGTTTTAGAGGTTTTTTAGGCATAATGTGGTTGAGAAAGAAGAGAAGCTTGATAAAAAGTCGCATGTTTCTCTTCGACTCAAGCTGGTATTATAGGAAGATAGTACTTATCAGTTCTGAAAGCGATATCTACCTTACCACAAAAGGCTTGATGGCAGAACTCAAACAGCACGGCATCAGATGCTCCATAAAGGAATAAATAACAACACCCGATAAACAATGATACAAGCAATCATACCCATACTATTCGCCATGATGTGCGACTCTACTCAATATGAACCTGTGGAACACCCCAAGCCGCTCTTCGAGCAGACTGAGCTGAACGTGTGTCTGCAAAGCGAAGAGGACAGCAAGACCTATCTGGAGCACGTAGCCCTCTACGCCCCCGTAAACTCCCTCACCTTTTTTGGGGGATCGAAAATGGAGGAAGACAAGTTCAGGGAACTCAATCCCGAGTTTACTCTCTATTGGAAATACAGGACGGAGGGGAACCAGGGCGGAAGCGAAAACACGGTCGTAGCCCATTTCGTCAGAGACGCGAAGACGAGGCACTACAACATCTACCAAGCGGAGTGGTTAGACGACTGTTGGTTCATGGAGCAGGTCCCTGGTATCGATGAAAACAACCCTCCGTATCTAGTACCGCGACCGATAAGTTTCGAACCTAAACGTGGCGAGTACCGACACGTAGGGAGGTCGGACAACGGGCAGTTGCTTGCCGTGAAAGTGTGGAAGTATGTGCAAAAGGAAAGAGAAAAGCACAAGAGGTCGAAAACGACCAGGACAAATGCGGGGAGGAAAGAAAGAAGGAAAACAAAGAAATAAAAGTGGATAAAATTGAACATTTGAAACATCATTAATATGACACACTACGCAACAGTTGATGATATTGCAAGATGCAAGTCTATCATAGAAATAGAGTTGAAGAAACAAAATATTGCATTAGATTCTGTGCAATTAGAAAAATTTGTTGTTGATATAATGAATTTGATATACGCAAAAGGAGGTAGCTATTCAAATGAAACTATACAGCAGTATTCAAAGACATATATAACTCGGTATTATAACGAATAAATTTTTATGGATTATTACCAGGCGAATATTTACAATAAGAGATATTCTGTTTTCTTATAAAAATTGTCGGTGGCAAGTCGTACAGCATCATAACAGACTATCTCGTGCCCCCCAATAACAACGATGTAAAAAAGTCTTGATATTTATGGTAGAATAAAGGTTGTAGATAGTATCTTTGTTGTATTTCCGTATCAAACAAATATTGCAGGAGATCTCCCCTTTAACAAGAAAATTTGGTAACAATATGGATGTATACAGAATAAAAAATGACTATCTATTTAAGGGAATATCAAGTAGAAATGAATTAGTTATAAATCAGTTTAACTCCTTTAGGGGGCAAAGTCTTGCTTTAAGTTGGGAAACCCCTATTTTCGAATTGCTTGAAAATGTCACAACAGTTGATTCAGAAAAAAGGGAAGAAGAGAGAAAATGTATTTCCTTCGATTCAAGATGTTATGGCAATATCTTTATAATAAATTCTATTTTTTCAGACCTATTCAAAGGATTGAATGTTGAGTTATTACCCATAAATATAGTTGGTACAATTCCTTCTTATTTATATGTAAATATATTAAATGTAGTTAGTGCAATTGACTTCTCAGGTTTAGACTATAACCAATCAATGGATATGATGAAAAGCAATGACATTCGTTTTGTAAAAAAAGAAATCAACGGGATTAAGATATTTAGAGATCTGAAAATCGTCAACTTCTACTACTGCACAAAAGAGTTTAAGGAGATGTTCGAATCTAAAATGATTTCTGGGATTATTTTTGAAAAGGTTGGAATAGCTCAATGAGACTTGGAATAATGCTGCGTATCACCTCTCACTATAGAAGTGCAAATTTTGTTGGCGAAGAAAATTTATGCCTTTCTCAGAGGTTATTTCTTTGACTATGCAATGGATACGAAGCTACTTTTGCTAATCCCGAAAATAATAAAACGGAGGTACTTGACAGCAATTTGACGAAAGGACATCATAAAAAAAATACATCAGTATGGCGAAAGGAGACAAAAAAAAATACGGTAGTGTGTATGAAATGTCATTGTTAAGTGGCAAATTCATTTATGTGTGCTGGATAAGAGAGTTTAGCTTTGGTATATTTAACTATATTTCAGAGGAGCCAATGAAAGATTTGGAGACTCTTTTGTCTCTTGGTTTTAAGACTTACAAAGCGTGCAAAGAAACGGCTGTAAGGAAGAAAATTTGGAAACTAATAGGGCAAGTTGATTTAGAGAAAGAGAAAATAACATGGCCTGATTTAGCGATTTTTTTACCATATAATAAAGAACTTTTCATTGAACAATCAAGGGTAATGAGAAATGGGAATCCTTTGATTGTCCCTCAAAAGGATTATATCGACCTATTAAAAAGGGGGTACATCTATGGTTTTTTTGATAATTACCAAGTTTTTGAACGTTGGCTGTCCAGCAATATAGAAGGCTATCCTGCAAATCAGGATATACTTCCATTGCCCAATAATATAGTCGAACAACCTTAAACAGTAGTGTTCTTGACTGTAAAGATTTCTGGGAAAAGAAGTAGAAACAGAATAAAAGGTTGTGGATCATGATTGAAAATCAAATTCAAAATAGAATATTGAACCTATCCCCCAATAAACAATTATTGTTTGGTGTCAGCTGTGTTATAAGAATGCAAGTGTATCTTGAACGTTACTTGATAAGCAAGGGACAGTTTTCTAGTTTTGCTATAATCAGAAACTTAATTGATAAAACTCTCTTCCGTTGTGCTATGGATCAGTTTAATCAAATTGTAAAGAACACCAATATTGAAGACATACATTTGATAGAACAGATAATTCCTGATACAGATGAAGACGGGAGTAATGAAGCTGTTCTGGCACAGAATGCTGCAATTGCATTGGCATACTGCCTAGATTTCACTGAAGAAAATAATGTCGATTTTATAAATTATTGTAGACTGAAAGCTATTGAAACTGCAGATATTATTGCATTGGGTATCCTGAATTTAGAAAATTCAGACTCACTGGTTTCTAAGGAACTTGCAGTTCAAAGTCAAGTGTTAGATATAATAAACTACATGAAGAGAGATTTTAATAGCATGGATATTCAGGAATTCAAACAAATAATTACTCAATTCAAAATGGAATATTGACAATTGAACTTGGGGTATCCCAGTATGAAAACATAAAGAGAAAATAAGGATTTTATACCCAAAGTTCCAAACTTCAAAATGGGAGGACTACAGCACATCATTAATTAACGTGAGTTCGACGAATTCAGAACAAAGCAAGCTGTGTGTCCAATGTCCTTTGTACATTGATGCACGGCTTCTTTGGAAACAGGCAATAGGCCGCAATGCCCCCCAATAAATTGACGATGAAATTGTCAAAGGACCGATGCCTGGAGTGCTCCACCTGTGCAATGTTCTTGAGTTCATCGTTCACCGTTTCTATGATAGCCCTCTTTCTGAGCAGCAGTTTGTCCGAGACGCTCATCAATGCTCCTTTCATGTTGCTTTTCAACTTGGTAATAAGTTGTATGCCATCAACGAAAAGTCTTTGGAAGAGCCCCTTGCTGATATATCCCTTGTCACCGACCAACTTGCCATGTATAAACTCTACAAAGGCTTTGTATTCCAAAGGCTTACGGTCATCAAGACCACCTGGGGTAATCATGAAGTTGAGAAGTTCTCCTCTCTCGTTGCAGATTAAATGCAACTTGAATCCGAAGAACCACCCCATGGAGCATTTCCCTCTTTGGGCAATGCCCCTGAAAACCTTATGAATGTGTATTCTCTGGTTTCGGCAGACGCGAAGAGGTGTACTGTCAACAAAACTGATGCCTGTGCATTTGCCCAGCAGGACCTTTTTGATAAACAAAGCCAAGGGGATGGCGACTTCCCTTTCCAATTCTACGAAACGGTTGTACGAGACTACCTCGGGAAACAGATGACGTAAATGCTTGCACACCTTCTCAAGATAGAAATGCTTCAGGCAACGATAGCCTGAATCGTGAAAGAGTATCATAATCAGCATGATTTCAGCCTTGGACATCGTGGAATCACGGTGATACTTCCTCTTGTCAGACGGTTTTAGCGTATATTTTGCCATCAGTGCGTCAAAAAACTTGCAGAAGTCATCTGCCATACAAAATATTTCTGTAACTTTGCCCTCGGTAAGCATAGCGATTTTTGTTTGTAATTCTTTGTATTTTAGCACTATAAAGTTACAACAAATTTCGCTAATTACCAAATTTACAAGAACTTATAATTCATCGAACTCACGTTAAATACGTAATATTATACTTGAGATGGAAATCATTTTAATCTCTGCTATTGGAGGAGACATTTCACCTGAGATTAAAGCAAAGAATATTCATCAATTGGTGATAGAGGTAAGGAAATCCTTAAAAACTCAATTTAAAGATAAGTTCTTCTATGGGGTTGATAAGATAAAGATTAACTTATATGTTAGTGGAGATATATCTGAGTATTGCACAGATTCTAGTGTTACAAAATGTAGATATTTTCAGAAAAAGCAAGAAATCGCTTCCGAATTTTGTATTGATAGGAGCTATTGGTTTTCTGAACCATTTCTTGACTACAAAAGAAAATTTCTTCTGTTTATGGAGGCTTCTTTGTCAAACTTAAATGCATTTATGGACAAACGGTTGAAGTCTGATGGACTAAAATTTGATAGCACTTTATTTCAAGAGACAATCTCTGAAAGCCTAATTTCTTTGACTATATAAAGTATGTTTATCCGACTTATTTTCAGTCTATTGCTCTATCTATTGAGTAGCTTCTCTTCGGAAGGAAGCATGATTGGAATACAGAATGGTCGCACAGTGCGCTTCGAGTACGACACGGAGGGGCGACTCTCGGGTATGCGGTCGTCAGGCTGGGAGGTCTTTATCGGTCGTGATAAGAGCGGACTGGAGATACAGCGGGAGCTGAGCGGTGGGGAGAGGGTTGCCACAGAGCGAGACCAACTCGGACGGGTGACGGAGCAGGGTATCTTTTCAAACAATGTGGAAAAGAGTTGCATGCGCTTTCATTGGGATATGGGTAACCGTCTGCTTCGGAAGACGAACCTGCTCACGAGTGAAAGCGACCGAGACAAATGCGGGGAGGGAAATAAAAAGATAATATAAAAAATAGAGAATATGGAAAGGCTTTTTTTAATTGGTGTGTTTGCATTTTGGAGCATTGTAATTGTTTTTACTATCTACTTTCTGTACAACTTTTATAGGAATACCATCGTCGATGGAAAAAGGCTGATTGATAAAGTTGTAAACTCAAGTACAAGAACGGATAAAATGGGAATAGGTGAAATTCTCAAATATGCCTTAATGTTTGCAATAGCCATTTTCTCCGCGATAAAGATTCTTTACTGGGGGGCGAATTTCCCATCAGCTACATCCGCTTTGATAAAGTTGGTCATTCTTGCACCGATTATGGCTTTGTTCAATGCGAGAAGGCGAACGAGAAAGGATGTTTTTGTACTTGCTGGCTTTCTGTTGTTTTTATTTTTCTGCGAGATAGCTTATATCACCATCGGCTTGCCCGTAAAAGCACCTGTTCTTGCCATAAACAATACGGAGATGAGACTGGGACATACCACGGTTCAGGAACTTATGAACGACGGCTTTGACATTTATGTGGAGAAAGAACGGACTTACGCAATGGATTATGATGACTTTCCCGATTCGGATAAATTTGTGAAATATTCCAGCGCAATGGACATATCCATTCCCGGAGGATACCATAGATACGGGCAGGTTCCGTACAGTGTCGGTGTCCTGGCAAAGAATGACCAGCCCATTGCAATAGTGACATTTTATGGAAGCATGAGCGAGGAAAGACCATTGAAAGACTGCAGTATTATTCTTTTTAATCTGTGGAGTAGATTCATTTCAGAAATAAGGAACAGCGGAATAACCTTGAAACTAAATGGAGTAGATCTGCTTGCCACTGTCAAGACTGAGACAATGAAGGAAACTTTTGGGAACAAGATATTCAGACACAATGAAACAGAAGAGGAAATAGAAACAGAGAAACTCTATATCATCTCTTGGGAAAGCAACAGCCATCATTTGTTTTATAATTCGTACTTTGCAACCATCCGTATGAACGACAATCATCTGATGAACTCTCTTGAGCTTGAATGCCAAATAGCAAGAGAGGCAGATGAGTGAGAGTGTCTGACCGTACAATCAGGAGAGGATATTGTCAAGGATTTGCAACCACGATTCGAGAACAGCCCGTATAAAAGATTCTTCAAGGACCTAATGTTTATTATCATTATATCCATAGGTTTCTTGGCTTTGCTGTACCGTCCTCGACGGTCGGCTGATATTTACATGAAACGAGTTTGTTACACACTAATGTAGCAAACTCGTTTCTATACATACCTATATACCACTTTATTGTATTAGCCTCTCCATATCCCGTGCAATCTTTTGGTCGGTGATTTGGGCATAGATTTGCGTGCTGGCAATGGACGAATGTCCCATCATCTTGGCAATGCTTTCTATCGGAATGCCTGCCTCCAAAGTCAGCGTGCCGAAACTGTGTCGACCAACGTGGTAGCCCAGCGGAGTACGAATACCACACGCCAACCCTACGGCTTTGAGATGGGTAAGCAGTTTGCCCTTGCTCATCGTATCGGGGAATATCTTATAATCCCCCTTGCTATTCTCCTTCGTGTAAAGCGAAAGTATCTGCTCTGCAATCGGATGCAGGGGTATCAAACTCTCCACTTCCGTCTTCTGTCTTGCCTTGCGGATATACCGCTTCCCCTCGTTGTTCGTTTCGATTTGCGAAGCTCGCAGGCTCTGCAAGTCGGCAAATGCCAAACCCGGACAGAGAAAAGAAACATCCTTCGGCTTAGTTCTGCCCCTTCGTCCTGCAACGGGAATGCCAAGAGCTTTGCCACATCGCCTTTGCTCAGGAAACGAGGTTTGCGCTCCACGGATTCATACTTCGCTTCTTCAAACGGATTGAAACGTATCGTTCCCTGACTGACGGCTCGATACATCAACCGACTTAACCAGCATAGATGCCCGTTTATCGTTGCAGGGGCATAGCCCTCCTTCTTCAAATAGAAACGATAATCATCAAAGAAGTCTATCGTAAGAGCCGTTAAAGGAATATCCTCCTCTCCACGACTTCGCACAAAGGAGTTTAGTTGTCTGTCGGAATACCGATTGTTGCTATATGTTCCCTCGCTCTTGCTTTCTCGTTGGACTTTCAATTCCTCCGTACTAAGGGCAAGAAGGGTCATTGGATTCCATCCGATGCCTTGCAGGTGGTTCTTCAGAAGCTCGGCACTCACCGCTCCATATTTGTAGAGCAAGGTGTTGTACCCCTGTTCGATTTCCTCCCGAAAGGTTTGCAGGCGTTGGTTGGTCTTCTTGTCCGTCGTTTCCCCTCGCTTCACGCTCCAATCGTGGGGAGTGGTGCTTTCGCCTGTGGTTATCACTGCGTTCGCTCCGTCTATGGTGATACGGCAGAAGATTGCTGTTGTGCCGTCTGCTTTGGTCTTGCTCTTATTGATATAGAATAGGATTTTGAAGGTACTGCGCATAATCTTTTCGTCTGCTGTATGAATGGTAATAACTTTACCTCTCAAAGCTCCTAAGCTTTCGGGCAAAAGCTTTATTGCTTTCTCGGAAAAGCTTAGGTGCTTTTGAGGGCATATTCTTGAATGTCACAAAGAGAGTTGTAAATCTTCGGTGAAAGAGAGAAATCGCTCGAACTCATCGAAGAGCTTCTTCGGGGTGACGTGGGCGTATCGCTCGGTCGTTTGGATGTTGCTATGCCCCAGCATTCGGCTTACCGTTTCGATGGGAACACCACGTTCCAAGGTTATCAAGGTTGCAAAAGTGTGGCGACCGACGTGTGCCGAAAGGGGAATGGAGATACCCGCCCGAAGTTGCAGGGCTTTGAGTTGGACAAGGTAAGCAGAATAAGCTATGGGAGCAAAGAGCGTACTACGTTCATCAGACTGATACCGCTCTATCAAACGCACCGCTTCGGATAGGAGTTTCACACGGCAAAGGGTATTGGTCTTTTGTCTGCGGAACTTCAGCCACAATGCTCCCTCATCGTCTGTAAAGAGATGTTCTTGATTCAGGGCAATCATATCGCAATAGGCAACGCCCGTATAACAGGAGAAGAGAAAGAGATTACGGGCGGTTTCCAGCTCCACTTCATACGGCTCAAATGTCAAGCCCAACAACTTATCCAATGAAGCCCTATCCAAGGCACGAGGTTGTTTATTCTCTCCTCGTTCTATCTCTATGTGAGCGAATAGTTGTCGTTCTGTCAAGCCCTCACGATACACCAAACGACAGACTTTCTTCACCGCCAAAACCATCTTACGATAATAACCTTGCGAATGCCCCAACTTCCCGACCGAGTAGTGTTGCAGGCATTCCAAGAAATCTTCTTCCATCTGTCCGAAAGGAATATCTGCCGTGTGGTACTTCTCGCTGATAAAGGCTTGTAAGTGCTTGCGAACAGTGTGGTAACTACTCATAGTTGTAGCCTTTATTTCGATGCCTACCTTTTGCTCCATATCTTCGACCATTCGGTCGTATCGCTCCAGAAAGGTGATTTGAGTTTGCATACTTCCTTGGAACAGCTCCTTGATGTCTGTTGCAGTAAACTCTGCACCTCGCTCACAAAGGGTTCGATAAGCCGACTGTACCGAGAGAAGCAAGCGTTCCAACTTGCCGTTAGTTGCCACCGCTTCACGGCTCTTGCCGTTCAGTCTGCTCTCACGAGCATTCCACAACTTGGGGTCGCACGAGAGCTTACAACTGAATTGGGCGATGGTTCGCCCGTAGGTTATACGCCCCATTATCGGAGCTTGCCCCAACTTGTCCAATCCGCTCTTTTTCAGGTAGAGCAACACCTTGAATTTGTCTGTTTGCATACGCTTTGTTTTTATGGGCAAAATTACCCGTTACCGAAGCGTTCTCAGCTACGCAAAACATTGTGTCACAATGCATCAGAACCACAATTACAGAAAGATGAGTTACCGAATAGCCTTCCGTCAGTTACCTTCTCTTACCTCTTCGTTACCATTCAAAGAATGGACTAACGATTTGGTAACGGAACTTCTGCATAAATCCACATCTTCTGCACTTTATCCCTCAATGCAAACCATAGAGATATACTGCAAATCTCTCTCATTTCCATCCACTTACCTCTCATCCTCACCCTAATGCCATTTCCTCTAATAGTTCCTAATCTTTTTCAAGAACCCGGGTTTGGAATAAAATAAAAGGTCTATTTCTCACAGATTTCTCTGAATCACAGATTTTTTCTCATTCCCGAAAATGCTAATCTGTGAATCCGTGCTATCTGTGAGAGATAAAACAACAATACGGCTCAATGAAGGTTAGAGCAACCTTGTATATCTAAATTCAGATAGAAGCTCTTTGACAGTTCCTTATAAAACTCTTCAGTCGTTCCTAAGGAAGTCCTTCAGTCATTCTTAAGGAAGGTCTTTAGCCATTCCTTAGGAATCGTTTTCTCAGCTCCTTGAGAATGGTTTTCATTTGACCGAAAAACGCAACGCAATCTTCGCAAAAATGCAAAACAAACGTGCGAAGAATGCATTGCAATCTTCGCACGTTTGAATTTGAATGTTTTATCAGTTGATTTTCAATTACTTATGAAATGCTCGTTCCTTGGTTATAACCTGCTTTCCAGATTAGGGAGGCGACAGATGAGTCGGGAGCGTTTGCTTATGCTTTTTGAATCAGACAGACGGCGTAGGCAGCCATTCCCTCCTGTCTGCCCACGAACCCCATCTTCTCGGAAGTCGTTGCCTTGATGGATATTTGGTCTTCGTCGCATCCGATTATCTCAGCCATACAACTGACCATTGCGGGTATGTGGGGATTTATCTTCGGTTTCTCGGCAGCCACGGTGGCGTCGATGTTGCCCACAGTGTAGCCTTTGGAAGCCAACAGTTCGATGGTCTGCCTGAGGATAATCTTGGAATCCATATCGAGTGTGGCATCCGAAGTGTCTGGGAAATGGTAGCCTATGTCGCGCATATTCGCCGCACCGAGCAGAGCATCGCAAATGGCGTGGATAAGCACGTCGGCATCGCTGTGTCCGAGCAGCCCCATTGTGTGATCGATTTTTATTCCGCCGAGCCAGAGCGCACGCCCTTCAACGAGCTTGTGGACGTCGTAGCCCATACCGACACGGATTTTTGGGAAAGTGTTCATTGGGAAATGGTTTTCTGTTGTTCGCTTGAATGGGTGGAAATGTTGTGCTTGAGGTTATCTTCTGTTGAACAAATCCTTGATTCCGTCCATATCGAACGTGAGGGAGAAGCGCAGGGTCTGGTCGAGAGGATTGCTCTTTGCCGTTGCAATCACATAGCCCGCATCGAGCGAGAACACGTTCATCTTGAAGCCTGCACCGACTGTGAAATATTTTCTGTTGCCCTTGTTCTCGCTCTCGTGATGATAACCGGCGCGAACGGAGAACTGGTCGTGGTACACGTATTCGGCCCCTACGCTCCACTGCACCTCTTCAAGCTCTTCCGAGAAGCCGCGGGGCGCATCGCTGAAGCTCTTGAAAATGCCGGAGATGGAGGAAACGTCGTAGTATTCCTTCTGCACACGGTCCTGATAGTCGATTTCCGATTCGTCCGTCTGGCGTATCGGGTGCGTAGGCACCAGCAGTTTGTTGGCATCGGCTGCGATGGTAAAACGGTTGAACTCATCAACAGGAATCATAAGCGAAGCACCCAGACGGAGGTTGGTAGGAATGAATTCTGCACGGTTGTCGCCGCCGAAGGTAATCTTTGAACCGATGTTTGAAATGTTCAAGCCGAGCCCGAGCTGGCATTCACGGCTGCCCAGATTTACGTAGTTCTGATAGTAGGCGGATATATCGGCAGCGAATGCAGAACCCGGAGTTGTTTCTTCCGTGAAGGTATAGGTAAGGTCGGAGTAAATCCATCGCACGGCTGCACCCAAAGAGAACTTTTCGCTCAGCATCAGCGAGTATGCCACGTCGAACGACATTTCGTAGGGCTTGATGGTAAAGGCACTGGAGTTTGTCTCTTGTGAGTAATCGCCCTGCACTTCGCCGAGCGAGAAGTAGCGGACAGAACCCGACACGGCACTGTAATCGCCGATTCGGTAGTAGCCTGAAAGGTAAGCCAGTCCCATATCATTGACCAACTGGCGCAGCCACGGCGTGTAGTTCAGCGAAACGCCGGCACGCGAAATGGCAAACGGATATTTGGCGGGATTCCAGAACTGCGAGTAAACGTCGGGATCGGTAGCTGCACCGGCGTCGCCCATACCTGCCGCACGTGCATCGGGAGCAATCATCTGCGAGGTAACGGAGTTGCGAACGGGATTGAAAATGTCTCTCTTGTCCTGTGCTGAGGTGGTAACGGCTGCCGTCAGCAGCAGCGAAAGGCTCAATATTCTAAAAGACTTGTTCATTCTATTCTTTGTTTTCTGATTCTTTATAAACGTTCGGTATCTGGTTTCTTTCAGGGCGGACACCAGAGTTTAAACGCAATTTGCGCTTTAATTATTGTTTATGACGATGAGTTTCTTCGCCTTCGATTCTTTTACGGAGCCTCCGTTGCCGAGACGGATGCGATAGAGATACACACCGGTTTGCAGGCGGGTGCCGTCGTTTGCAGTCAGATTCCAGTCTACGGTGTAGGTGTTGCCTCCCGATACGCCTTTCTCGATGTGTTGCCACAGCAGGCGACCGGAGGTGTCGAAGACGTCTATTTCCACATCCACGTTGGAGCCGGTGTAATTGTGCGAGGCAATGAACGTGGTCTGCGTGGTGGCAGGATTGTTCGTGCAGCTGAAACTCTCAATGTCGGGTGCCAATCCTTTTACAACATTGAAGTCGAGCGTTGCAGTTGAGGGATTGTTGAGAATGTCCCACACACGGAACTTCAACTGATGGCGTCCTTCGGACAGTTCCGGTATGCTGAAGTGGGTTTTGCCCTTGGTGTAACTGCCGAAGTCGAACGAGAAGTTGTCGTTCAAGTTATAAGTGCGCTCCATTTTGCCGTCGATTATCAGCTGAATATCGTGCCCGACTCCGTTGCCTATGGCGTTGATACCGTCTTTGTCTGTAATTTCAGCAACGAAATATGGCGTGGAGTTTACGTTTCCACCATTTACGAATGAAGGCGTGTTGAGGTAGCAGTAGATGGACGGACCGATGGAATCATTGCTCACTTGTTCCGAACCGTTGATGTGGAAACTGTCTTCATAGCCGTGAGCCGTCAGCGAATGGTCGGAGTTTACGGCATAAACGTTGATCAGTCCGGAACCGTCAGCGTAGTTGAGGTCGCGTGGAACTGCGAAGGTAAAGCTGAATTCGCCATTGCGAACGCTATCTGAACCGTTGTAGAGCACCTTCTGTCGGTCGTAGAATTTGAAAGCATCGTTGGATGTTTCTTCCTGTTTCTTGCAGATAATCAGCTCGCGTGTGTCTCGAACGGTCGCAGTCATCAGGCCGTTGAAGTCTTTAAGTGCGCCTTTCTCGTTGGCAATGTGTCCCTTTACCTTGACAATCGCACCTCCTTTGAGCATAATCTGCGTGCTTCCATCAACCGGCATACCGTTGATGGAGTCTATTACGGTTTGCAGGGTGGGGAGGTTCAGCGACAGGGCAGGGTCGCCGAGTAATGAATATTGCAGCTTGTTCCTTGTTCTGTCCTGTCCGGTATTAATCATATCCATCTTCGCAAGGCGTTGAGCTTCGCCGAGTGTGGTCGGTTTGCCGTTGGTAAAGCTCAGTACGTGCTTCAGGAAAGCTGTGTTGATAGACTTGTTGTAGTTGGCATACACGGTACGGGTGGTTCCCCAAAAGGCCATTGCGCCACCTTTTTTATTCAGCATAGCTTCTTCGCCTATGTTTGCTGCCGTTGCATCGAATGGCATAATGTCGCAGCTTGCCGTAATCCAGAGTGGAAGGTTGGTGTTGGTGAAGTTGGCGAAATCGTTTATGCGCAGGACTGCTTCGTGCGAAATCTGAATTTCAGAGCCGTGCCCGCCGTAATCCATAATGAGTGCGCCCTGTGCCTGTTGCTGCTTTATGAGCGAAGAAACGTCAGGATAGCTGTGGCCGGTGGAAGATGTTACACGGTTGTAGGCATCCCACATCACTTTCTTCACTTGATAGCCCGGATAGGCATTCATAATGGTTTCCGCCGTTGAGTTTACGTCGCGCATGTGAAGGTTGTTATTGCCGTCGTCGGCCATAAACATAATTACGTTTTGCCAGTTTCCGGCATTTTTGTTTTCTGCGTATGAGATGGTTTTATCAACCAATGTCTGTGCGTCTGATACGGTTGTAACGGGGAAACGGCCTACGCCGATGTCTTCCTTGTCGCGGCTGAGAAGGTTCGCACCTTCTCCGTCGTCCATCAACGTGTACCAACCGTCGTTTATGTAGCAGTCGGTCAAGCTGAAAGAGTTCTCGCTTTCGTAGGCAAGAAGGTAGTCGTTAGGGTTGAGTTGTCGGCATTCGGCAGTCAGCATTCTGTTGTCCCAAACGCAGTCGCCGAAGAGAAGCAGCGACTTTGGCAGTTCTGCTTCGGTCGTTGCACGGTCGTAAAGCATCTTCATATAACGGCGGTACGCCATCGCGTCAGGTGTTCCACTTGAAAATTCATTGTATAGCTCGTCGGCAGGAACAATTCTTACCGAGATTCCGTCGTGCTGCTGATGGAATTTTGCCAGTCTTTGCGCTTGCGCCAATAGTTTTTGGCTGGTCGGAATGATGATGACCATATCCACGCTGCCGTGGCTGTGCAGGTCTTGGTTGGTTATATTGTGTACATATTCGGGAACGGGGAATGTGCCGTTCGCAAGGTTGGGCGCAGGCTTCGGATTGTCGTATGCGATTGTAATGTAATCGAGGCGTGCCGGACCACCTGAAAGCGTCTTTATTGTGATAGAATCTGTCGAACGCAGATTGTCCAGCGCATAAGTTTGTTCTGATTCAAAACCGAAGTCGTATGAGTCGCCCGGTCGGATGCTGATTGTGCCCAAACTTCTGCCGTTCACTCCCACTTCAACCACGGTAGTGTATTTACCCGTAGTAACGCCGATTCCCATCGTCCCGCTTGTAGAACCCGTTTTGTTCTTGAGCGTATAGGTCTTCGTTGTGTTGATTGCAATCGGAGTGTTTTCAAACAAATTTCGGCCGCCGTTGTACCAACTGAAATTGTCTACTTCGTGTATGGCGTGATAATCGTCGGCCTGAGGGTAGACGTTTGAGAGGAAGGTGGCGGAATCTACTGTGAGAGGAGCTTCCCCGTCTTCTGTAATGAAATAATAACCGTATTCGGAATATGGATTACGGATGCGCTTGACGGTTGTATTGTTCTCCCAACTTACGGGACCACGTGCGTAAAACAGGCGTTTCCCTCCGACAATGCAACTCTCAACTTCCTTCAGGTCGTCATATTCCTGAATGAAAGCAGCCGTCAGTTGTTCGTTTTGCAGATGTCCTCCATAGCCATAAATCCTGACTTTGTTCACATCGCTGAAGCCCGCTTTCCTCACAATATCGTTCGTGAGATTGTACACTCCGTTGGCAGGAACTCTGATTTTAGCCCATTTCCCCTTTGCAAGGACAGAGTTTTTAGCGTATCTTTCGTTGCCGTCCGGCAGTTTATGCGCCTGAGAACGGCGTGCACTTCTGGTCTTGGCAATGGGTTTTGAGGTCATTGCAATCATAAAACTTACCAGAAATTGTTTCTTTCCGTTGCGTTCTACAATGGGAACAAGTGAAAATTCCAGCGAGCCTTTCTTGCGTTCAACAGCAATCTGCTGATAGATTTCCGGCAATACGCCCGGTACTTCTGCCGTGATGGCATTGTATCTGGCAATATCCTGCCTGCTCATATCAAGAAATTCAGGATATCGTATTTCCAGTTCGTAGGTTGAATCGGCATAGTTTTCGCCAATCGGAATCGAATAGCTGAAACGTGGCAGAACAGAGTCTATCGTAACATCTTCAACGGTGAGATTGAAGAAACGCTGCTTTTGTGCGTTTGCCGTAATGCAGAGCACAGTGAGCAATAGGCTGAATATCGTTCTTTTCATTTGCTTAGTTGTTTGGGAGCAGAGTAAATGCGTTATTCTTTATCTATTTACAGTTGAAGTCAAGGACTTTTCTGTCTTCTATATATCCTTCCAAATGGTCGTCGATATGCACCGGCCCACAGCCGGTAGGGCAACCGGTATATAGTATGTCGCCGGTTTTCAGCGTGAAATACCTGCTTATATAGCTGATGATTTCATCTACTTTGTAGAGCATATCGCTTGTGCATCCCTCCTGAATAGTCTTTCCGTTGATGTCAAGATGGAAATGAAGACGCTGAATGTCGAGGAATTTCTCCTTGTCAATCCAATCGCCTAATGCAGCAGAACCATCAAAACCCTTCGCAAGTTCCCAAGGTCTGCCGTTCTCTTTGAGTTTCTTCTGCAATTCACGTGCCGTAAAATCTATACCGACAGTTACGGCATCGTAGTATCTGTGTGCGAAACGTTCGGGAATAGTCTTGCCCAATCGGCATATTCTTACCACCAATTCCGTTTCATATTCGATTCTTCCCATATCATCGGGTATGAAGAAAGGCTTATGGTCTTTCAGAATAGCAGAGTCTGGTTTGATGAAAATCACAGGCTCCTCTGTCTTTAATAACGTACCGTGCAGCGCATTATTGTGCTGAGCGTAATTCATACCGATGCAGAAAATCTTCATATTCTTATATTATTATGGTGGTTGATGGTGTTTGTTGGCTCATACTTTCCTGTGAGCTATTAGATTTCTTTAACTGAATTTAGCCTGACTGGGAAAATAAAACCACTATGAAAGACAAAAAGGGGTTACAGGAGTACAAGTCTGTTCTCCTATAACCCCAAGATATTTTCTTCTCTGACGACTGATTAGTCGGCTGAGAGTGTGAATCGCTTGTAGTCAATAACCTCAAGATCCTTAGCCTGACTCTTCAACCAGTCTGCTACGTTGATCTTATCGCCGTCGCTGAACTGGAATTCCTGATCAACGAGACAGTTGTCCTTGAAGAACTTGTTCAGACGACCCTTTGCGATGTTTTCAATCATCCCCTGATTCAAGCTGGCTGCCTTTTCTTCAGAAACAGTCTTCTTGATTTCGAGAGCCTTGTCTGCATCTTCACGAGTCAGCCATCCCTTGTTGATGTTTGATTCGATGTGTTCGTCGCTATCCACGAGGTTAGCGTTGATGCCTGCCTTCTTGATAGCAGCAACAACAGCCTTCTCTACCTGTTCTTCCTTGGTCTTCTCGATAGCCACCTTGTACTCTTCGTCTTTCACTTCCTGTGGAACTGAAGCCTCGTTCAAAGCTACCGGCTTCATTGCAGCTACCTGCATAGCTACCTTGTGGCCAGCCTCTTCATTCTCCTGATTGAGCTGAACGAGTGTAGCAAGCGTGTGCTTGCCCATGTGGTCGTAAGCAGAGATGTTGTCGCCTTCGATGAAGTTATAACCGTCGATTTCCATCTTCTCGCCAGTAATACCTGAACGCTGCTGAACCGTATTAGCTGCGTCGTCGCCGTTAGCGAGCTTCAAAGCCTTAACTTCGTCGAGCGACTTAGCCTTTGCAGCTACTGCTGCGTCGAGGATTTCCTGTACCATAGCGATGAAGTCCTGACCGTTGGCAACGAAGTCAGTCTCACACTTTACAGCTACCATAGCAGCGAACTTGTCGCCAGTCTTTACGAGTACACAACCGTTTGAGGTTTCACGGTCTGAACGCTTTGCAGCGATAGCCAAACCACGCTCGCGGAGCAATTCCTTTGCCTTGTCGAAATCACCTTCAGCCTCTGTAAGAGCCTTCTTAACGTCTCCAAGACCAGCACCTGTCATAGCGCGAAGCTTCTTGATATCTTCAATAGATACAGCCATTTTATTTTCTTCTTTAGTTTTTTGTTTATAAAAAATGTGGGCGTTGATGAGCGTTGATGAGATCCGGAGAGGAGCCCATAAGCGTTCACCAATGCCCAATTATAGTCTTTTATTATTCAGCAGCTGGTGCCTCTTCTTCAGCAGCAACTTCTTCTGTCTTGCGGGCAGCACGCTTTGGCTTAGCTTCAGCAGCTTCTTCTGCCTGTTCAGCAGCAGCCTTCTCGTCAGCCTTTTCAGCCTTGCGCTCTTCAAGACCTTCTGCGATAGCACCACAGCAAGCGTTCAAGATAGCTTCAACTGAATCCTTAGCGTCGTCGTTTGCAGGAATAACGAAGTCGATATTTTTAGGATCTGAATTAGTATCAACGATACCGAATACAGGAATACCCAGACGATTTGCTTCCTTAACAGCGATGTGCTCCTTCATTACGTCGATAACGAAGAGTGCAGATGGCAAGCGGGTAAGGTCGGCGATAGAACCGAGGTTCTTCTCGAGCTTAGCACGCTGACGTGAAATCTGCAACAACTCACGCTTAGAGAGGTTAGAGAATGTACCGTCGTTCATCAACTTGTCGATGTTCGTCATTTTCTTAACAGCCTTACGGATTGTAGGGAAGTTGGTAAGCATACCACCTGCCCAACGCTCGTTCACGTATGGCATATTAACAGAAGCTGCCTTTTCAGCAACTACTTCCTTAGATTGTTTTTTAGTAGCGACGAACAGAATCTTCTTGCC
The DNA here is from genome assembly GCF_000688375.1 of Prevotella sp. HUN102. Lineage (NCBI taxonomy): Bacteria > Pseudomonadati > Bacteroidota > Bacteroidia > Bacteroidales > Prevotellaceae > Prevotella > Prevotella sp. HUN102. The sequence goes on from NZ_JIAF01000004.1 coordinate 987,422, forward strand.
ACTCTTAGCAATACCCTTGAGTGCTTCAGCAGCTTCGTCAATCTTAGCTACTGTCTTGTGAAGATCGATGATATGGATGCCGTTACGCTCCATAAAGATGTAAGGAGCCATTGCTGGGTTCCACTTACGACGGAGGTGGCCGAAGTGGCAACCTGCCTGCAATAATTGGTCAAAGTTTGTTCTTGACATTTTCTTGTTTTTTGTTTGTTTACTTTCTTTGAAATTCTTTCTTGACGAATGAGCTTCGTCAGGCTGATTAGAATCAACTAATGAGTAGTCCCCGATTTGGAATCTCATCAGTTTAGATACTAAACTTAAGCGACAGCTTTGATGGAAAATGGGAGATGGTAAATGGGAGATGGTAAATGGTAAATGGGAGATGTTAGATGGGAGATGGGAAAATGAAAATGGTAAATATTTTACATTTCACTTCTCACATTTCACATTTCACTTCTCACATTTCACATTTCACTTCTCACATTTCACATTTTATTTTTCACATTTCACTTCTCACATTCCACATTTCACATTCAAAACATTAACGCTTACTGAACTGGAAGTGAGCACGTGCCTTTGGCTGACCTGGCTTCTTACGCTCAACAGCACGGCTGTCGCGTGTCAGGAATCCGTGATCCTTCAAATTCTTCTTGTCTTCAGGATTGATTTCAACGAGTGCGCGTGCGATAGCGAGGCGGAGAGCTTGGCTCTGACCTGTGAAACCGCCACCGTTGAGATTGGCCTTAATATCGTACTGACCTTCAACGCCGAGCAACTGCAATGGCTGCTTAACCACATACTGCAGAATTGCTGATGGGAAGAATTCAGTTAAATCTTTCTTGTTGATTGTAATCTTACCGGTACCTTCTGTAAGGTAAATGCGAGCAACAGAGCTCTTGCGGCGACCAATTGTATTAATTACTTCCATTTTCTACACCTTATTTATTTATACTGGTTAATATCAATTGCCTTTGGCTTCTGAGCCTCGAGTCCGTTGAGTTCTGTACCTTCGATAACGTAGAGGTTACTCAAGATGCGACGACCGAGAGGCCCCTTTGGCAACATACCCTTAACAGCGTGGCGAACCATCTTGTCTACACCGTTCTTCTTTGTGCGAAGCTGTGCAGGAGTGTTGAAACGCTGACCACCCGGATAGCCAGTATAGCGTGTGTAAACCTTGTCGGTTTCCTTCTTGCCGGTGAAATACATCTTGTCGGCATTGATAATGATTACATTGTCTCCACAATCAACGTGAGGAGTAAATGTTGGCTTGTACTTTCCACGAAGCAACTTAGCAACTTTAGAGCAGAAACGACCTACTACTTGGTCTGTTGCATCAACTACAACCCACTCTTTCTTGGCTGTTTCCTTGTTAATGGAAATAGTCTTGTAACTTAAAGTGTCCATTTTTAAATTTTAATTTTACTACTAAAAAACGTTTTTGTTCTTTGCCCGTGTGATTCACTAACCGTGCAGCTCGGCCAAAAGCAGCACTATTAACACACCACGTGCTGAGGGCTCTAAGTACACCCTCGAAATAATCGGTCTGCAAAATTACTCATTTTTATTTATGTTGCCATTCTCCCTTATATCCGAATTTGCCGTTTTTAGATAGAATTAACATAATTCTTGATTATTAACGCTTTCTTATTGTCATTCTGCGATAGGTTGCACGGAATTGAAGTAAGCGAATAGCGAGCGACAGACGATATTTTCAGAGAGCTAATTCGAGCCTTGAGATGCGAAAATAATCTCACACAGATTTGGCTGATCATACGAGTCTGCTCTTCCGTTGTTCCTGAATTTAGATTTGAATATCTTGTGGATATTATTTCCGATTGCGAATATTCTTTACAGAACAGCCGCCATAATTCGTTTATTTTGAATAAAATATTTTTTATTTTCAAATATGAGAGTTTTGTGTGCGCATTTGTAAGCTTTTGTGTTACACTGGGTTATACGCGTAGGAGTGATTGGTGTGCAATAATTCTACTGCAAAAAGTTTGCAATTAGGACAATAATACTGACTTTATGACTATTTTTCAAGGCCGAATCATCGTATATTTGCTTTTCATTCTTGCGACAATCGACGGGCATTCTTCGCAAGATTGCAATGCAGTCTTCGTATGTTTGGATTTCAAACTTCTCAAAAATCGTTTTTTAGTGTCCGAATCTGTCTCTGAAATCTCTATATTGAAGAAAAATAATGTGGCTTTTTTGGTAATCATTTATTACAAATCGGTAAGGCGTAATGATGTTTTCGGCAAATGGCGAAAGCAAAGCCTTGCTCCTAAAATGGATGCTTGAGCATTTTAAGCGATTATCTGTTCTTCTGCAAGTTCAAAACAGCGATATTCTTTTGATTATCCAGTATTATGTAGTAATTTTGTAGGATAAAAGTTATTGGATATGATTGATGTTTTCAACACAGGTGAAACACAAGAGAGTTTGCGGCGGGAGTATAATCCCGACGGTTCGGTGCTGAGGCGTGCGCAGCTGCGTATGCTTGAAATGCTCGATTATCTGGTGGAGGTTGCCGACAGGATTGGCGTGGACTGGCGTCTGGATGGCGGAAACGTGCTCGGTGCTATGCGCCACGGAGGATTCATTCCGTGGGACGACGATGTGGATATCATCGTGAAGCAGAAGGACTATAAGCGTTTCTGCGACTATCTGAAAGCCAATCCCCATCCTCGGTTCGTTCTTCAGGACAACACTACCGATGCGGGCTATTTGAAGTCTTGGGCAAGTTTGCGCGACTTGAAGAGCGAGCACGTGAGTACGGAGGAAGAGGGTTCGAGGGACAGGCGTGCGCTGGAGAATATGAAATATCGTGGGCTGCACGTTGATATCTTTCCTTATGAAGACAGGATTCTCCCGAGTTTGCAGCGCATTGCCGGCAAGCTGTCGGTATTTGTGAATATAGATTTAGCCCCGAAGCATCCGGTTTTGGGCAAGTTGGGCTACGAATTGCTGGAAAACTGCGTGTTCCCTCTCTTCCGTTTGTGTGGTCATCTGTTTGGTAAGCGAGGCGAGTTTATGAACTCTTACGGCACTTGGTTTTACAATCGGGTTCCGGTGGAGTTTTTAGAGCCGTATAAACCCATTGAATTTGAAGGGAAATTCTATAACGGGCCTGCCGATCCTGAACGCTATTGCAGAAAAATTTATGGTTCGTATCTTGATCTGCCACCGAAGGACAAGCGCAATCAGCATAAGGCAACGGTGCGTTTTCTGTAATCCAAGTTCAAGGAGATATTGAGATTATTTTGTTTCTATGAAATAATGGAAATAAAAAACAGCAAAGGTGTTTTGAGGACCTTTGCTGTTTTTTATGTCGTTATACGGCTGATTAATCTTTCGTTTGCCTTTAATAGATGTTGAACAGTCGCAGAATGTCGTTGAGATTGGCGACTATCATCAGGATAATGAGGATAGTGATGCCGACGTATTCGGCACGGATCATAAACTTTTCAGACGGTTTTCTGCGTGTAATCATTTCGTAAAGGAGGAACATTACGTGTCCGCCGTCGAGGGCAGGTATCGGCAGAATGTTCATAAAGGCAAGGATAATGCTGAGGAATGCAGTCATATTCCAAAACATATACCAGTCCCAATAGGGAGGGAACATCTTTCCGATGGAACCGAATCCACCCAAGCTCTTTGCGCCGTCGGCTGAAGCAAGGTAACGGAAATTGCCTACATAGCCGCGAAGCACGTTGATTCCGTACTTTGCACCGGCAGGGAAACTGGCAAGGAATGAGTATTCTTCCGTAACAGGCTTATAGTAAGTGGCGAGCGTGCTTTGCATAACGCCCAGTTTCAGTTCGCTGTTCAGCGTCATTCTTATGGTGTCCAGTTTGTTGGTTTCGGCACGTTGAACGGTAAGTACGACGTTTCTTGCGGCCAGAGAGTCCTTCCGGGTCTGTTTCACGGCGGCGATGTCGTTCAGCACGCTCAGTTCATTGTTCATATCAGCCCACGTTTCAACAGGTTTTCCGTTGATGGACTTGAGCAAGTCGCCTTCCTTTATGCCTGCTTTCATTGCAGGCGAGTCGCCCATTACGCTGTCGATACGTGCCGGGATGTAGGGTTCGGCAAAGAGAGGACGTTCCTTTACCATTGAAAGCATATCGAGGTCGCCGGGCATCGTGATACGTTCTTTCTTGCCGTTTCGCATCACGTCGATGTATTTTGACTGTGCTATCTGTCGGAAGAAGTCGCCGTTTACGTTGGCATATTCGCGAAATTCGCCCTGATCTGTGCCCAGCATAACGTCTCCGTCTCGGAAACCGAGTGTCTTTGCCTGCTCATTGAAGGCCATACCCATCGACATATCCGACACCTTATAATATGACTCGCCCCAAGCGAACATTATCATAGAGTAGATAAAGAGTGCCAGAAGGAAGTTTACGAGCACGCCGCCAATCATAATCAGCAGTCGCTGCCAGGCAGGTTTGGTTCGGAATTCCCAAGGTTCCGGCTCTTTTGCCATCTGTTTGGTGTCGAAACTCTCGTCTATCATACCCGAAATCTTGCAGTATCCTCCCAATGGCAGCCATCCGAGACCGTAGGTGGTGTCGTCGTTCTTTGGTTTCCATTTGAAAAGCATACCGTTCCATTTGCCGATAGATACATCGAAGAACACGAAAAATTTCTCAACTCTTACTCCGAAGAGCTTTGAGAAAAACATATGCCCGCCTTCGTGGAGGAGGACAAGCAGAGAGATTGCCAAGATAAATTGGAGCAATCTGATCAGAAATGTTTCCATTAATTATTATCGTTTTATTGTTTTTAATTCGTGAATAAGCGCAAATGGGCGCGTGGAATGTCGGACAGCTTGTTGCCTTTTCCTGTTTGTTGGCTTGCGAATCCTTCAAGAGCGTTTCATTAGCTCCGTGGCAATGCTTCGTGCTTCCTTGTCTGTTTGCAGATAAATGTCGAGATCCGGGCTCTTGTCGAAGGCGACGGTCTGCATTGTTTTCTCGATGATTTCGCCCATTCCGAGGAAAGAACACTGTTCTTTTCTGAATCCTTCGTTCACGATTTCGTTAGCAGCATTCAGTATGCAGGGCATATTTCCACCTTTATTAATAGCTTCGTACGCCATAGCCAAGCATCTGAACTTGTCCGTATCAGGCTCGAAGAACTCCAACGGCTGCTTGAACATATCCAACCGGTCGCCTTTCAGGGGCAGACGCTTCGGAAAAGAGAACGCGTATTGAATGGGCAATCGCATATCGGGTACGCCCAATTGCGCCTTAATGCCGCCGTCGGCGAACTGCACTGCACTGTGAACGATGGATTGTGGATGCACCAACACCTGAATTTTATCGGCAGGTACGCCGAAAAGCCACTTTGCTTCGATTACTTCAAAGCCTTTGTTCATCAGCGAGGCAGAGTCAATCGTTATCTTTGCGCCCATATCCCACGTTGGATGTTTCAGTGCGTCGGCTGCCGTTACGGTCTTTAATTGCTCGTCGTTGAACAATCGGAAAGGTCCGCCGGAGCAAGTGAGCAGTATTTTTTCTATTTCGTTTTCATCCTCTCCCACGAGACTTTGGAAGATAGCACTGTGTTCGCTGTCTACGGGTAAAACCGGAACGTGGTATTCCATTGCAAGATTGCAGATCAGTTCGCCTGCCACAACGAGTGTTTCCTTGTTGGCCAGACAGATTTTCTTGCGTGCCTTGATGGCGTGGATAGTTGGCTCAAGACCTGAAAAGCCCACCATCGCCGTGAGAACCATATTTATTGGTTCGGCTTCTACTATCTGTTTCAGCGCATCCGCACCTGCATAAACCTTTATATCGGGCTGGTCTTCAAGTTCCTTTGACAGACATTCGTAATATTCTTCATTGGCAATGACAACTGCTGATGGGTGAAACTTGCGCGCCTGTGCTGCCAATTCCTTCCAACGGTTGTTTGCCGTGAGCGCATACACCTCATAGAGGTCGGAATGCTGCGCAATAACATCGAGTGCTTGCGTTCCGATGCTGCCCGTAGAACCGAGGATACATATTTGTTGTTTCATATTTATCAATTCATCATTGATTGTTCAAAGTTCCAGCAGACCTTCAGGAATCTCTATTTTGATTGTTTTTTTCTCTGCATCTACTCCCTTTATCAGGTCTTCATTTGCGGGAATAAGAAGGTCTTTGCCATCTTCTGTCGTTACTTCAAAAAGCAGATTGATGGTTGTTTCATCGACAGAGGCTATCTTTCCGATGCACTTTCCCGTTCCGCTGTCCACCAATGAGAACCCGATAATCTGTGCCCAAGAAAGCGTTTCGGTATTCTCTTCTGCCAATGCTCTCGGAAAATACACTTCCGTACCGGTCAGTTCGCGTGCCTTTTCGTCCGATTCGATGTCGCAGAACTTTATCAATGCAACCTCATCTGAGCGAAACCGATATTCCTCCATAAAGAAAGGAACGAGGATGCCTTCGAGTTCGAGCACGAGATATTCGGCATCGCAACGGTCGAAAGCGTCGTCTGAGAACCTGAACTGAATCTCCCCGCGTACCCCGTGAGGCTTTCCCAAGATACCTATTTTATATACGTCTTCTTTTTTAATCATTCTTTTTTGGAGCAGGAGTCAGAAATGTGGATGTGAAAGCGTTCCGATGATGCTTCGGTTAATGCTCTTTTTCATATTCAGAATATGTATGGAGCCAGGTATTGGTTTTCGTTCCGTTTTGCCTTTACGCTTTCCTTCTTCAATTTAACATATTTCCACGCGCTTGATATTTGCACCGAGTGCATTGAGGCGTGCCTCTATATTCTCGTAACCACGGTCAATCTGCGTGATGTTGTCGATACGGCTCGTTCCTCTTGCCGACAATGCGGCTATCAGGAGTGCGATACCTGCACGGATATCGGGACTGGACATACGCCCTGCCCGCAACGTTCGGCTGTGGTCGTGGCCTACAACCACGGCACGGTGCGGATCGCAGAGGATAATCTGCGCACCCATATCAATGAGTTTGTCTACAAAGAAAAGCCGACTTTCAAACATCTTCTGATGGAAAAGCACACTTCCCTGTGCCTGTGTGGCTACAACGAGCAGCACGGAAATCAAGTCGGGTGTTACTCCCGGCCAAGGTGCGTCGCTGATGGTCATTATCGAGCCGTCGATGAACGAATCTATCACATAATGCTCCTGACGCGGGATAATCAAATCGTCGCCTTCTTCAATGATTTGTACGCCGAGTCTGCGGAATGTATCGGGAATAATGCCGAGATTCTTTACCGATACGTCCTTGATTCTGATGCCGTCGCCAATCATTGCAGCCATTCCTATGAACGAGCCCACCTCAATCATATCCGGAAGTATGCGGTGTTCGGCTCCGTGGAGCGCATTAACGCCGCTGACGGTAATCATATTGCTGGCAATGCCGCTGATTTTCGCACCCATTGCGTTGAGCAGATGGCACAACTGTTGGATGTATGGCTCACAGGCAGCATTGTAGATGGTAGTTGTCCCCTCTGCCAATACGGCAGCCATAATGATATTTGCCGTACCTGTTACCGATGCTTCGTCGAGCAGCATATAGGAACCGACGAACTTGTCGGCCTTTATCTCGTAAACATTGCGTTCTTCCACGTGAACAAAGCGTGCGCCAAGATTCTTAAAACCAAGGAAATGCGTGTCCAGACGACGACGGCCGATCTTGTCGCCACCGGGTTTTGTGATGGTAGCCTTGCCGAAACGACCCAGCAACGGACCGTAGAGCAGAACGCTGCCACGCAATGAAGCACACTTCCTCACGAACTCCTCGCTCTCAAGGAAGTCGAGATTCACCTCGTCGGCCTGAAAGGAATACTCGTTCGGAGCCAGTTTCCTGACCTTCACACCGATGTCCTGCAACAATTTTATGAGATTGTTCACATCAAGAATATCAGGAATGTTTCTTACAATCACTTCTTCCGACGTGAGCAGCGTGGCACTGATAATCTGCAATGCCTCGTTCTTCGCCCCCTGTGGGGTAATTGTTCCGGAAAGACGGTTACCGCCTTCAATGATAAAGGATTCCATAGCCTATCTTCTCTTTTTGTTGTTTGTCTTCGGTTGCGTCAGGTCGCGCTGATTTATCTTCTCAAACTTGAAAGTGCTCAAGTCCAACTGAATCACACCGTCGGTATGGCGTGCCAGATCAGACGCCACTTTCTCGTCGTCAGCCGACCCGTGTCCCCACTGCATCAGGCAACGCTTCATCTGATTCGCCACAATGGAAGTCAGCATATCGCGTTCCCTGCCCGGTTCCATTGTTTTGAGTTGCTCGAAAAGCTCAAACATCATCTTGCCATAGTGGCGGACGGGAATCTTGGACATAGGATAGCTCATCGGTTCAGGCTTGCTCGCCATATTCCTTGCCTCGCTTACGTCGAAAGGATAGTCGATATCCAACTTGAAGTCGGACATCAGAGCCAGATGATCCCAAAGTTTCTGGATATGATCAACGTTGCCACGGTTCTGTTCGTTCATTCTGTCCATAATCGTAACGATGGTTTCTGCGCAGCTCTGCCGTTCCTCCTTTGTGGGAAGATTCACGCAGAATGTTACCATATCCTGTATTTCCCGCCCGTATTCAGGCAGTACTAATTTCTCACGTTGGGTGTTGTAGTCCAATCCGTCAATATTCATTCGTTAGAAGTTTATTAATGTTGAATCTTGAATTAGTTGCTATGCAAATTTAAATACTGAATGCCCGCTTCCTCATTCCTTTGCTCAGAGCAGTGGCTTTGCCTGCTTTGCCACAAAATCTTTCAGATACATCGGCACAAAGTAGGCCACGTCTTCGTACTGTTGCAGTGCAATGCGCTTTTCTGCCAACGGCAGCATATTCTTGGCCAATGGCTGAATGCCCTTGATGAGGTGGGCATTCGGATGGTTGATAACCTCCATACACTTTTCGGCACCGTTTCCGAAGAAGTAGACCGGACCTTTGTCGAGATACTCCTTGTAGGTGTTCTCGTCCACAATGTCGGCCTGAATGCCTCTGATTTCCTTCAGCGAACGGTCGAAAACCTGAGCATATACCTCCATTCTGCGTGCGTCGAGCATTGGAACGAGCAAGGCATCGTCTTCAATCTCTTCGTGCCCGAGCAAAACCGGTACACAGAGCAGCTCCAGCGTCGGGATTGCAAGGAGTTTGATGTCGCTTCCGTAGCAGATTCCCTTTGCCATAGAGGTGCCGATACGAAGCCCGGTGTAAGAACCGGGACCGCTGCTTACGGCTACTGCGTCCACCGGAATGGCGTGGCTGTCGGCGAAAGACAGAGCCTCGTCTATGAATGTTCCGAGACGTTCGCCGTGGTTCGGGCCGCTGTTGTCTTCTAAATGAAAAATACAAGCTCCGTCTTCCGACAATGCTACGGAACAGATGTTCGTGCTGGTTTCAATGTTCAATATGCAAGACATAATCGTTTATTATCGTCTAAAGTAAATTCAAAGTTCTGTTTGTGCCCGAAAGATTCTCAATCATCCGTCCGGCCTTTGTCGATGCTGTGAAACATCTTCTCCTTTTCAGCAGTTTCTGCCGTGCAGGAAAGGCATTAATGAAATGCAAAGATACTGCTAAAATTTGAATAAATACACCTTAATAGATAACAAATTAAATCTCATTGTGTTTTATTTGGATTCGGAAATATCGCTTTGCGTGCGAATCAGGGATTGCGAATGGATTGTATTTGGCTTTTTTAGTGGTAAGAAATCGTGATGAAAAATCCGATGAAAGCGTTGTTTTTCGTGGCTCTTCTATTTCGACTTTTGTAAAGATTATATACCGAAAAATGCACTCTCTGAGAATGCTGAAATAGAAAATGGAGAAACTTCAAATGGCATTTGTTTGATGAAATTCGTCTGTCTGGTTTCCATTCTTCGTAAAATCATAATGCGTTTTTGCGAAGAATGCAAGCTATTCTTGCGAAGATTGCAAATCGTTTTTGCGATGAAATCGAGAGAAATAGTTTTGTTTTTGCCCAAAATAGTGCCAAGTATGCGAAGAATGGAAAGTGTTTTTTCTTGTCAAAAACCTTGCATTTTCTTAACGCTTTGATAATAAGTGTTTTATAGAATTGCGCAAAAAAAGGCATTTTTGAAAAATTTTTGTCTCTTGTTCTGAATATTAAAGTTATGCAAGAGCTTTTGTAAAGAAAGATGACAGTCAGTCCTTCTTCCTTAATCTGGACTTTCTGAAAGGCTTGTAGTGGCTCTCGTCGGCTTCTTTCAGCAGATGCTTGTCGCCTTTTCCGTCGCCGAAAGCCACTAAGGTGTAGGAGTGTCGGTAAGGAAAGACGCGTATGAGACGCTTTATCTTCTCCTTGCCGTAGCAGTTTTTGGTAAGGAACTTCCCCGTTATGATTTTGTTGCGCACGTCAATATGCGTTCCCTCCACCTTCACGCCGTCTGCAAATTCCTCAAAGAAGGGCTTTACCCAATTCTCTATACTGGCAGTTATCACAATGATTGAATCGCCTTCTGCGAGTGCTGTCTCAATGGTTGCGATGCCTTTTTTGCGCATCAGGGTTCTTTTGTCTTGTGCAAAGTTTCTGCATTTTTCATCGAATTCATCGATGTTCATTCCTTTGAAGTACCAAGAGAAGAGCTGTTGCTTGGCTTTCCAGTTTGCATAGAGCCTCAGTCTTACGAGAAGGAGGATGGGAGAGAAGAGC